>PLIQ01000101.1 GCA_003140115.1 Actinomycetota bacterium
GCGGCTGGCACGATGGGCGGGTGCCGATCAGCGAGCAGATCGAGACGGCCCGGCGGGAGCGGCGGGTGCTGGCGCGGGTCCGCCGTGCCGAGTGGCGGCTGGAGCAGGCCGGGCGGGAACGGGCGTGGGCACTGCCTCAGCCCTCGCCGAGGGAGTGCCGATCCGTACTCTGGCCGGCGCGTGGCTGGTCAGGAAGGTTTAGTTTGCCACGATGAATATGCTGCGAAATTTCTGGAAATAGGTTGCTAGTTTTTGGATGCGAGTGTAGTGTGAGCGACACGCACCGGAACTCAGCCGCTGAGGGCGGCCAGCTACCGGGGCTACCGGAGGAGCGCATGCCCGCCGGCCTGGTTGTCACCCATGGCCGTGCTCATGGCGCGCGCATTGCCGCGCAGCCGGCTGAGGCCGTCGGTGCCCGATGCAAGCCGCCGGGCCAGATCCCTGGCCTGGCGGCTGCGGATGCGGCGGCGGTGACACGATGAATGCTCTGGCCGCCAATGACATCGAGGCGGCCGGACCGAACAGCGCCCCGTCACGCAGTGGAAAGCCAAGATCCACGCCCCGGGAGACCGAACGCGTGTCCAGCAACTCCTGAGTCTGTTAAACCATGTGATGAGCTGAAAATGTCAAGCAAATCCTGAGACCGCACACCACATTGCGGCAGACCAGATGCGCGGCTAGGACCGCGGCGTCGCGGCCTGCATCCTGATCGAGGAGATGATGCGGTTATGAACACCGCCGATGAACACCGGCCACCGCTGCGCGACCCGGCAAAATCGTCCTCCAGGGCGGATCAGATACGGCAACGGGTGGCCGTGTTGAGCAGCTCGTTCCGGACCCTTTACCTGGAATGGTTCGCGCGGCTTAGCGCCCAGGATTTCGATGAGGGGGACGTGGCGGCGATCCTTGACGCAGCGGAGGCAGAATTGGCAGGCCTGCAACTGAGGTACCGCGGCGGCGGGATCACCGAAGCCGGACTCGCCTACGGTCGCGAGCAGATCCGCGATCTACTGGAGCGTGTGATCAGGCAGTACGCGGTGACCGCGACCACGAAGCGCCAGATTCGCCATCTGATAACCGACTCCTTCGAGCGGAGACTGCTGAATTCCCCGGGCCGGTACACGCAGGACTGGTTCTCGTATCACGAAGCGCATTGGTCTGGGCACTTCGGTCACCTTGCCGGACGTCCCGGTTTGAATGCCATCGAGATCGGATCCTTCGAAGGCCGGTCTGCCTGCTGGATCGTGCAGCACCTGCTGACGGGCGAGAACAGCCGATTGATCTGCGTCGAACCGTTCGAGCAGTACGAGGATCAGGAGCGGAACTTTGATCACAATATCCGGGTGGCTGGGTGTACGGACAAGATTGTCAAGCTCCGCGGCCGTTCCCAACAGGTACTGCCCTTCCTGGCCGGGGAGTCGTTCGACTTTGTCTACGTCGACGGCTCGCACCTGGTTTTGGACGTACTGCAAGACGCGGCCATGTGCTGGCCGCTGATACGACCTGGCGGAACTCTCGTCTTCGACGACTACGAGCACCCGCTCTTCCCTGATTCCTTTGGCATGTCGGCCGGCCCGGCGATAGATGCGTTCCTCTCAATGCTCTCCGGCAGGTATGAGCTGATATTCGCGGACTGGCAGGTAGCTCTCCGTAAGAGTGGCGGGCCGAATGAAAGTCATTGAGCAGGATCCGGCGTTAGCGGCGGCCGGATCGCGCCTGACCTGCGTCGTCGGGGTGTCGGGTGCCGGTAATAATCGAGCCGTGAGCACCGCTATGGCGTCCAGTTTCCTGAACACGGCCGGCAGGCTGGGCGGTGACGATCAGCGAGCGGATCGTGGCGGCCCCGCGGGAGCGGCGGGTGCTGGCACGGGTCTCCCGTGCCGCGTGGCGGCTGGACCAGGCCGAGCGGGAACGTACGTGGGCGCTGGTCTCGGCCCGCGCCGAGGGGATCTCGATCCGCACCCTGGCCACGGCGGCCGGGCTGTCACCCTCCCGGGTGCACCAGCTCGTGGCCGATGCGACGTGGACGAGCTCGCCCGAGCCCGGCGGGCCGGGGACCTGGACACCGCCGCGGTGCTGCCCGACCGGCGGGCGGAGCGCCGCCGGCGGCTGGCCGAGCCGGACCTGGAATTCCGGGTGACGATGCCGTAGGCGCTGCGCTCGGTGCTGCCCGGGCCGGCCGCGAGTCGCGGAGCCGCCCGCCTGGGTCGCGGGCGATGCATAGCAGCAACCGGGCGCGGCTGGTCAGGACACTCCAGCTCGCCACCCTGAAGAATGGTCACGATTTCTGGAAATCTATTGCTAGTTTCTAATTGCAAGCGTAGTTTGAGGGCAGACACCGGGGATCAGCCGCCTACGGCGGCCAAGGTACCCCAGGGTCACCGGAGGGAGCCGCCCATGGTCCTCATCGGCCGGTCATCTTCGTAGCCGTGCTCATGGTGATCGCGGTGCCGCGCATTATCCGGCGGCAGATGTAACTGCCGGACGCGGGTTCCCCGGGCCAGGGACCCTGGCCCGGGGCGGAGACACGATGAACGCCCTCACCTCCGGCGGCGGCTGACAGGCCTGAATGCGGAACGGCCGGAGAACCACCCTGCCGTATCAGAGGACCCCGCCAGCCCAGGCCGCACATCGTTCCCGGGCACACCACACCAGGAGGAGGCAGCGATGCCAGTGGCCAGGTTCGAGCCGTTCCGGGACCCCTTCCGGGAGTTCGATCGGCTCTTCTCCATGGCCGCGAGCGGGACGCGTGCCCCGCTCAGCATGCCCATGGACGTCTACCGCGGCGAGGACGGCAGCTACCACCTCGAGGCCCGACCTGCCCGGCGCCGAGCCTGACAGCGTCGAGGTGACCGTCGAGCACGGCGTCTTGACGATCCAGGCCTAACGCACCCCTCACTATGGCGACAGCGGGCAGGTCATTGTCGCCGAACGGCCCCAGGGGTCGTTCGCCCGGCAGCTCTCCCTCGGCGAGGGAGCCGACTCGGAGAACCTCACCGCCGGCGTAGCCGGCGGTGTCCTGCACGTGACCATCCCCGCGTCACCGAAGACCCGGGCCGGCCGGGTTGAGGTCACCCGTGCGGCCGGGGGCAGCCGCATCGTGCCGGGGCGCACCGTCGAGCCGGGTCAGGCGCCCGCCGGCAGCACGGGGCGGCGGCGCCGGCTGAATGTCCCTGTGCCCTGCCACCGGAAGCTGTACCGGCTTTTCCCGCCCCGGCAAGTGGCCACGCTGGCAGCACATCTAGCAACGCGGGCTCAGCAGGAAGTCAGGATGCTGAACGAGGAAGATCCGGTCCACGCCGCGATACCGCCT
>PLIQ01000291.1:0-42146 GCA_003140115.1 Actinomycetota bacterium
TCCTTCCGCTTGACGAGGGCGCCGATGCCCAGGGCCACCAGGGCTACGCCGCTCACGGCGATCGCGACGTAGACCAGCGTCAGCTTGCTGGTGACGACCCCGGCGACCAGTAGCCCGACCGCGACGACAACGAGAAACGCGCTGAACCGGATCACAGGCCTGCTCTCAGCGATCCCTGCAGGTCCCTCAGGCGCCTACCGGCGGNNCGCGCGAGGGTGCCCCATCAGTGTTACGGAAGCCACCAGAATGCGGAACGACCTCGGGCACGCCGTACTGGCCGGGGCCCTGACCGCCGTTACGCCCGCCTACCGGTGCACTCAGCGCGGCCGGCATCGGCGGCTGTGAACCAACCCCCACGCTGGGGAAGCCTCCGGTTTCGGCCACGCCGGCCTCGAGGTCGCGGAGTTGACCTTCCAGGTACGCCTTGAGCCTNNCTGCTGCGGTACTCGCGCTCGAATGCGCGCAGGTCATCGACCCGGCGCTCAAGCTCTTCGCGGGTCTGCACGAGCGAGCCCATGGCCTGGCGGTGGCGCTCCTGAGCGTCCCGCTCGAGGCTCTCAGCGCGAGCGCGGGCATCGCCGGTGATCTGCTCGGCCTGGCGCCTGGCCTTGGTGAGAACCTCGTCGGCCTCGCGGCGAGCGCGGCCCAGGGTCTCGTCGGCTTCCCGGCGGGCGTCGGCGATGGCCTGGTCGGCGGTCTGCTGGGCCAGCGAGAGCACGCGCGCGGCCGTGTCCATGTTGTCCTCGATGTGCGGCATCCCGCCCATCATGACCGGCTCAGGCTGCCGGCGCTCGGGTTCCATGCGCGGCTCGGGAGCCATCATGTCTTGCTTCGGGTCCGACAGCGGAGAGCTCAGCGCAGGAACCGCCGACTTGCCGCCGCGCAGCACTTCGGCCAGCTTGGCCCGGAGCTCTTCGTTCTCCTGGATAAGCCGGTCAAGCTCGCCCTCGACCTCGTCGAGGAAGGCGTCGACCTCTTCCTCGTCGTAGCCCGGCCGAAGCCTGGTCGTGCTGAACTGCTTATTCCGGACATCCGCGGGCGTCAGCGGCATCTCGTCTCCTCGGCGCACTTGGACCGTGTTCCTCACGACGGTACCTGAATCAAAGGTGAGGCACAGCCACTTCAAGCAGGATCAATACCACGATGAACAGAACCATGAAGCTGAGGTCCATGGCCACCATACCGAGCCGGAGCGGCGGTATGAAGCGACGTAGGAATTTCAGGGGCGGATCTGTCACGGTAAAGATCGCTTCGGCCAGCACCAGCAGGATGCCCGTCGGGCGCCAGTCACGTGCGAAGACCTGGACCCAACCGAAGATCATCCGGCCGATCAGGATGACCAGATAGATCGTCAGCACGTAGGTGAGGACTTCCCTCAGGTACTGCACGAGTCCACCTGGCCTTCGGTGCCGCCTGTTCCGGCACTATCGCTGATCAGCGTCGCGTCATCACTGCTTGCTTGCTAACTCTGGTTGAAGAAGCCGCGCTCTGCGATGCGAGCTTTGTCCTCCGCGGTGACCTCGACGTTCGCCGGGGACAGCAGGAAGACCTTGTTCGTCACACGCTCAAGACTCCCGCGCAGGCCGAAGATCAGGCCAGCCGCGAAGTCGACGAGACGCTTAGCGTCGCTGTCGACCATCTCGGTCAGGTTCATGATCACCGGAGTGCCTTCGCGGAAGTGCTCCCCAATAGTACGCGCTTCATTGTAAGTGCGCGGATGCAGTGTCGTAATACGCGCGAGATCAGTTGGCTGCTCGGGACGCCACTCGGGGACCTGGTAACCAGCGGCCGCCTCTCCTACCCCCCACCCCTCCCGGCCGGCCCGCGGGTCAGCCTCATCGGGCCCCTCGGACGGACCAGGCTCCTCGTACTCCTCGTACTCTCCGTACGACTCGTACTTCTCCTGAAAGCGGTGATCGTCCTCCACGAGGCCGAGGTAGACCGCCATCTTGCGCATGGCACTGGCCATCCTTCAGTCCTCCCAGCCTGTACCCGTCGTAGCCAGCCACTCCGGCTCCACGCTCGGGACATTACCTGACACGAGCCCCGCGATCGCCGAGCAACGCCGTACCAATTCTCACCTGTGTCGCGCCGGCCGCAATTGCCGGCTCGAGGTCACCGCTCATGCCGGCCGAGATCACCGTGGCGGCAGGGCGGACCGCTCGCACCACCGCGGAGCTGTCGCGCAGCCCGGCAAAGGCGTCGGCGGGCGGCACGCCGAGCGGGGCGATGGCCATCACACCGGCCAGCACCAGCCCCGCCTCGGCCATCAGGGCCTCGGCCAGGCCCGGAACCAGGCCAGCCGGGGCTCCGCCGCGCGCGGGATCGCCGTCCAGGCTGACCTCGATCAGGCACTGGATGATCCGCCCCGCCTGGCGGGCGGCCGCGCCCAGCGCGTGGATCAGCCGCAGCCGGTCGACGGAGTGCACGAAGGAGGCGTAGCGCGCCACGCTGGCGGCCTTGTTGGTCTGCAACTGGCCGATGAAGTGCCAGACGAGGTCGAGGTCGGCACACTGGGCGGCCTTCGGCGCCGCTTCCGCGTCGCGGTTCTCACCGAAATCGGTAACGCCGAGCCCGTTCAGCAGCCGGACGTCGGAGGCGGGAAAGGTCTTGGTCACCGCGATCAGCGTGACCTCCTGCGACTTGCGGCCCGCGGCCTCGCACGCGGCGTCGATGCGTTCGCGCACCGCGGCGAGGCGGGTGGCGAGTTCGTCCCGCCGGGGGGAATCGGTCACTTGAGGAAGTCGGGGACATCCAGGTCGTCGTCTTCTTCGAAGACGACGGGCCGACGCCGGGTGCTAGCGACGTCGAAGGTCTTGCCCAGCTCGGCGTGCGCCGGGCGGGAGATGGCGGAGTACGACGCGGAGGAATAAGAGGAATAAGAGGTATCGCCGGCCAAGACGGCGTCGTCGCGGGGCGGCTCAGAATCGACGGTTTCCGGCTCGGTCGCCTCGGTCGGTACCGGCGCGCCGAGCAGCCCGACGGCCATAGCGGGCGCGCCGTAGTCGCTGCCCAGGCCGAGCTCGGCGTCAATGGAGGCTCCAGGCGTCTCGTCCCTGGTCCAGCGGTCGGCCTCGGGGGCGGGGGCGGGGAGCTCGGCGGGCGGCGCGGGAGTCGGGGCAGGGGTCGGGGGGCTGGCCGGACCCGCAGAGCTGCTGGGCGCGTGCCTCGGGGCGGAGCTGACCGGACCCGCGCCGAACTCGAAGCCACCGAACGAGGAGGTGCTGCTGAACGCGCTGCCGCCGGACTCGGCGCTGCCGGACCGGTTGTTGCGGTTCTCGTCCAGGCCGGCGGCGATGACCGTCACTCGGACCTCATCGCCGAGGGCGTCGTCGATGACCGCGCCGAAGATGATGTTCGCGTCCACCGCGGCGGAGTTGGCGACGAGCTGAGCGGCCTCGTTGATCTCGAACAGCCCGAGGTCCGAGCCACCCTGGATGGACAGCAGCACGCCGTGGGCGCCGTCGATGCTCGCCTCGAGCAGGGGGCTCGAGATGGCCATTTCGGCGGCCGCCACGGCCCGGTCATCCCCGCGCGAGGAGCCGGTACCCATCAGCGCCGAACCCGCGCCGGACATCACCGACTTCACGTCGGCGAAGTCCAGGTTGATCAGTCCGGGGGTGGTGATGAGGTCGGTGATCCCCTGCACGCCGGAGAGCAGAACCTGATCGGCGGCCTTGAACGCGTCGAGCACGCTCACGTGCCGGTCGGAGATCGAGAGCAGCCGATCGTTCGGAATGACGATCAGCGTGTCGACCTCACTGCGCAGCTTCTCGATGCCCGCCTCGGCCTGCACCACGCGGCGTTTGCCCTCGAAACCGAACGGCCTGGTCACGACGCCGATGGTGAGCGCTCCCAGCGACCGGGCCACGTTGGCGACCACGGGCGCTCCCCCGGTGCCGGTCCCGCCGCCCTCGCCGGCGGTGACGAACACCATGTCGGCGCCCTTGAGGACCTCCTCTATCTCCTCGCGGTGATCCTCCGCGGCCCGGCAGCCGACATCGGGGTTGGCCCCGGCGCCCAGCCCCCTGGTGAGTTCGCGCCCGACGTCGAGCTTGACGTCGGCATCGCTCATGAGCAGCGCCTGCGCGTCAGTATTGATCGCGATGAACTCGACGCCCCTGAGTCCCTCATCGATCATGCGATTGACGGCGTTGACGCCGCCACCGCCGATTCCGACGACCTTGATAACCGCCAGATAGTTCTGCGGTGATGCCACGAGGAGGGTACCTTTCCGCTCGTTTTACCTTTGCCATGTCGGCGGGTGTGTGCTGCTATTCAATTGGGCCGCCGCAGCCCTCCGATTATGGCCCTGGGCTCGGGAAACCTCTGCCCCAGGGGGCGCCGCGGAATTCACCGCCAAGGCATTGTCCGTCACCATCAGGTTTAACCTTCAGGTCAAGATTTAAAGTTTTTGTCGGCCGAACGATTGATACGGACAGTAGGGTCGTACGGGACCCGGGTCAACTAACCACGCAGTAACCGGTCAGCGTGTCGCGGACCGGCGGTCATTATCGGGTCCGGGGGTGCTCGGGACGCCTCAGCTAGTCACCGCCGTCGCAGGCGAGCTCACATCGTAGGAGCGCGCGTGAGTCCGCATGAGGATGGCGAGTTCCCTGGCTTTCGCCGCGGCATCGTCCGCGCTGCCCCACAGGACCGTCACCCCGCTGCTCAGGCTCAGCGTGACCTGATCCGGGCTGGGCACGGTCACGGAGGTCACCGAGGACCGCAGCGACGCGGGCAGTTCGCCGAGCACGGCCGCCGCCGCGGCGACGTCCGGATCACCGCGCAGCGAGGCGGTGGCCGCCGTGGTGGTGTAGAGCGGGAGGCCCGGGGGCCGGAGCGCGGCTGACTGCACGACCACGCCGTTGGCGTCGATGAGGTCGAACCCGCCGCTCGGCAGCGCGACGGCCAGCGCCGAGGTTCTCTCCCGCACCGCGATGACCACCCGGTCCGGCCAGGACTTGGTGACCTGCACGCCCAGGACCTGCCTGATGGTCAGGACCCGAGCCGCGACCTGAGCGGTGCTGACCCGGATCAGCGGCGTGCCGGGCCGGACCCCGGCCACGGCGAGGACTTCGGATTCCGGCACCAGGCGCGTGCCGGTCACGACCACGGAGCGAACCGCGAGCAGGCTCGAGTCGAGCAGCGCCCAGGCGACGCCGCCCGCGATGCCCATCGCGGCCAGCACGAGCAGTACCGCCAGCCGCTGGCGGAACCGGTGGGGGCCGCCCGGCCCGCTCACTCGTGTCTCCTCCCGATGGCCTCGATCAGCAGTGGTCCGAGCGCGGTGACGTCCCCGGCCCCCATGGTCAGCACCACGTCGCCCGGCTCGGCGATCCGCACGATCGTCGGCGCGACCTGGGTCCGGTCCGGTAGGAACAGGGCCTGCCCGCCGGGGACGGCGTCGGCGACGAGCCCGCCCGTGACGCCAGGTTCCGGATCCTCGCGCGCGGCGTAGACGTCGAGCACGACCGCTTGGTCGGCCAGGGCGAGCGCCGCGCCGAAGTCGGCGGCGAAGATCCTCGTCCTGCTGTAAAGATGCGGCTGGAAAATGGCGATCACTCTGCCATTGGAGGAGATGTCTCGCGCCGCTCTGAGGTCGGCGGCCAGCTCGGTGGGGTGATGGGCGTAGCTGTCGAAGACGCGTACGCCGTCCGCCTCGCCCTTGAACTCCAGCCGGCGCCGCGCGCCCTGGTAGCGGGCGAGGGCCGCGGTCACGCGCGGCGGCGCGAAGCCGAGCTCGACGGCGGCGGCGAAGGCGGCGGTGGCGTTCAGCGCGTTGTGCCGGCCGGGGACATGCACGGTCATCTGCGCGAAGATCTCACCGAACGGGCTGTGTTCGGCGGTGACCGCGAAGCTCACCGCCAGGCCCTGGGAACGGACATCGCCCAGCCGGTAGTCGGCACCAGCCGACTCGCCGTATCGCCGGACTCGCCGCGGGCTTTGGGGTTCCAGCCGGGCCGCGACGGCCTCCGCGCCAGGATCGTCCGCGCAGGTCAGGACTAGGCTGCTGACCTGGTCGCTGAACGTGGCGAAGGCCGCCTCGATCTCCGCCAGGCTCCCGTAGTTGTCCAGGTGGTCGGCTTCCACGTTGGTGATGATGGCCACGTCGGGCGAGAGCAGGAGGAACGATCCGTCGCTCTCGTCCGCCTCGGCGACGAAATCCATGCCCCCGCCGTCCTCGGCGCCGAGCCCGGTCTCGACCAGGACGCCGCCGATGACGTAGCCGGGATCGGCGCCGCAGTCGCGCAGCACGGTGGTGAGCATGGACGTGGTGGTGGTCTTGCCGTGCGTGCCGGCCACCGCGATCACCCGGCGCCCGGCCATGACCGAGGCCAGCGCCGCGGCCCGGTGCATGACCCGCAGGCCCCGCCGGGTCGCCTCGGCCAGCTCCGGGTTGTCCGCGCGGATCGCGCTGGACAGGACCAGGGTGTCCCCCGGGCCGAGGTCGCCGAGGTTGGCGCCGGCGTGCCCGACGTACACCCGGGCGCCCAGCGCGTGCAGGTCATCGAGCATGGCCGAGGCCATCGCGTCGCTGCCGGACACGCTGATCCCCCGGGCCAGCATGATCCGCGCGATGCCTGACATGCCCGCGCCGCCGATCCCGGTGAAGTGCACCCGGCCGAGCCCGATGGCGGGCACCGGCTCAGCCGGCGTGATGAGGCTCTTGAGCATCTGGTTCCCCACTCCGACCCTTCCCGTTCACGACCTCGATGATCGCCTCGGCGAGCCAGCGGTCGGCGTCGCCGCGGCCCAGCGAGGCGGCCGCCTCCGACATGTCCGCGACCTGGTCGATGTTGACCAGCACGGGCAGCAAGGTGTCCCGGATCCACTCGGGGGTCAGGTCGGCGTCGTTGACCAGCATGCCGCCGCCCCGCTGGACGATGGGCACCGCGTTCAGCCGCTGCTCGCCGTTCCCGATGGGGAGCGGTACGTAGGCGGCCGGCAGGCCCACGGCGGTGAGCTCGGCGCACGTCATCGCGCCGGCCCGGCACAGCGCGAAATCGGCTGCCGCGTAGGCGAGATCCATCCGGTCGATGTAGGGCATGGCCACGTAAGGCACCCCACCCGCCTCCCCCGCCCCCTTCTTGGTCACCGGCGCCTCGACGCCGTTGCGCGGGCCGATGACGTGCAGCACCTGGACGCTGGCGTCCCTGAGCCACCCGGCCGCGCCGAACACGGCCGTGTTCAGTGACCGCGCCCCCTGCGAGCCGCCGGTGACCAGCAGCACGGGCAGGTCCGGGCGGAGGCCGAAGTGGGCCCGGGCCTTGTCGCCGACGGCCAGCCGGTCCAGTTCCGCGATCTCGCGCCGGATCGGGATGCCGAGGTACTTCCCGTTCCTGAGCACGGTGTCCGGGTGCCCGGTGAAGACGTGGGTGGTGAAATGGGCGCCCAGCCGGTTGGCCAGACCCGGCCGGGGGTTCGCCTCGTGCACCACGATGGGAACCTTGCGCCGCCGGGCCGCCAGGTAGGCGGGGGTGGCGACGTACCCGCCGAAGCCGACGAGCACCTGGGCCCGGGTCCGGTCGAGCACGTCGGCGGCCGCGTTGATGGCGCCGGCGAGCCGGCCCGGCACGGTCAGCAACTGGGGCGTCACCGTCCGGGGCATCGGCACGGCCGGGATGAGCTCGAGTGGGTATCCGCGCAGCGGGATCAGCCTGGTCTCCAGGCCGCGCTCGGTGCCCAGGCAGGTCACTTCGATGTCCGGATCGGCCTGCCGCAGGGCATCCGCCACCGCGAGAGCTGGTTCGATATGTCCGGCGGACCCGCCGCCGGCAAGCACTACCCTCATGTCTCGTCCCTGAACTGCTGCCGTTCTATCGTCGGCGCTTTGCTAGACCGAGCCAGCTTAGAACGCGCAGCGGCCAGCCGGGGCCGCGTGCGGCCAAAGCCTCCTGCGCACCTGGCTCGAGCCTCGCGAACGACATCAGCATGCCGAGTGCGACCAGGGTCACCAGCAGTGACGACAGCCCCGCCGAGACCAGCGGCAACGGGACGCCGGTGATGGGCAGGACGCCGATCACCGCGCCGATGTTGACCAGGGCCTGGACCACGATCCACGCGGTGATACCGGTCGCCGCCAGGCGCGCGAACAGATCGGGCACGCGCCTGGCGATCCGGAGCCCGGCGAAGGCCAGCCCGCCGTACAGGACGGTCACGCACAGCGTGCCGATCAGCCCGAGTTCCTCGCCGATGATGGCGAAGATGAAATCGCTGGTCGATTCGGGAACGTAGCCCCACTTCTGCCGGCCGGCGCCAAGCCCTACGCCGAAGATGCCGCCCGAGCCGAGCGCGTACTTGCCCTGGGTGCCCTGCCAGCCGGCGCCGGTCGGACTACTGGCCTGCTGGTCGAGGAAGCCGACCAGGCGGCCGAGACGGTATTTCGCGGACACGATCATGAGCATCATGGCCAGGGCCATCAAGATGAGCAGGCCGGCGAACACGCGTCCGGGCGTCCCGATGACCCAAAGTAGCGCGAGGAAGATGACCAGCAGGAGGAACGTGCTGCCGAGGTCATCGCCGGTCATCACGAGCAGGCACAGCACGGCGGTACCGGGCATGAGCGGTACGAGCATGTGCCGCCAGTCGGCCAGCTGACCCAGCCGGTCCTTGCGGGCGAGCAGGTCGGCGCCCCACACCACCAGAGCGAGCTTGGCGATCTCGGACGGCTGGAACTGCTGGCCGCCGATGGTGATCCACCGGGCCGCGCCGTACGCCGAGACGCCGACGCCGCGGATCAGGGTCAGGCCCAGCCCGACGACAGCCACCGCGAGCAGCGGATAGGCGAAGGCCCGGAACAGCCGGGGCTTCGAGCGGGCCGCGGCCCACATGAGCGGCAGCCCGACGGCCGCGCCGAGCAGCTGCTTCTTGAAGTCGGAGTAGGGCGACAGCCCGGCGATCAGGTCGGTGACGGACGCCGTGGACTGCACCATGACCAGCCCCAGCCCGAGCAGGAGCAGCGTGATGCCGAGGACCAGGTAGTAAGACGTCAGCGGCCGGTCGAGCAGCGTACGCCAGACGCCGATCCGGTCCCGCACGCCGTCCAGGCCTAGCAAGCCGAGCCGGGCGGTCTCCCGCGGGCCCGGTCCGGCCAGGTCCGGATCCGCCAGGTCGTCGGCTCGCTCGGAAACCTGCGGATACATGGTTCAAGTCTGTTCGCCGGGTCGCGTCAAGACCCGGACATCCGGCGCGTGTCGCCCGGGATTTCGTCCGGAGATCCGCTAGGCGCGGGTCCAGGTACGGCCGCCGTCGGCGGTGTGCCAGGTGGCGTTGCCCAGGACGAGCCAGCCGTGGCCGGCGTCGGTGAAGTCAAGCAGCGGCACGGCCAGCGAGTTGACCGGGATGACCAGCCGGAGGCTGGATTGCTGCCAGCGGCGCCCGCCGTCGGTGGTGCGGGCCAGCGACAGGACCGCCACCGACGGGCTGCTCGGGTAGTTCAGGCTCCAGGCCAGGCCGGTCCCGGGACCGGTCAGCTGAACGGCGCCCGCGGGAACCGTGGCCGGCAGCAGGCTCAGCGGACCGCCGTTCGTGACCGCGACCCGCTGGGTGTAGCTGGCCGTGTCGATGACGAGCCAGCCGGACCAGCGGGCGGGGCCGCCGCGAACCGAACCCGGATAAAGAGCAAAGCTGGCGGGGCCGACCAGGGAGTCGGCCCCGAGCGGTAGCAGGCCACCACGGATCCAGGTCAGGCCGTAGTCGCTGGTGGTCCACATCCGGACGGGGGGCAGGCCGCCGGAGCCGTTCTCCCACGGCGTCCCGCCCGTCACGGTCAGCAGCAGGCCGTGGCCGTTGGCGGACATCCATGGCCCGTAGATATCGGTGTTGCCTCCGGGCAGCGGGCCGTAGGGCTCCCACGTCGAGCCGCCGTCAGACGTCGCCCACAGCTGCCAGGGCGAGGAGGTGCCGGCCTGGTAGCTGGCCGCGACACCGGCGCGGGCGGACCAGAAGTCCAGCTGGGTTACCACGCCAGGCAGGTCGGCGAGCTGGTTCCAGCTGCGCCCGCCGTTGTCCGAACGCAGGATCGCGCCCGCATCGGCCGGGTCCTGGGCGGCCAGGGCGGTGGTCGTGCTCACCGCGTCGAGGGGGCCGGCCGGAGCCGGAGCGGGCAGCAGCTCGGTCCAGTCCGCGCCGCCGTCCCGCGTCGCAGACAGCACGCCCCGGTCGCTGACCGCATAGGCCACGTCCTTGCTGACCGCTGCCAGCGAGCTGACCTGGGCCAACTGCCAGGGCGGCAGCTGCTGCCAGCCGGAGGGGCCGTACCGGTACATCAGGCCGAACGGCGGCGCGCAGGCGGCGCCGTTGCGCCCGGTCGCCGCCCAGGCCGAGCCGTCAGGCGCGGCCGAGAACACGATGCCGTTGCTGGCGCACTCGTCCGGATAACTGTCGGCCAGGTTGACCGGGCTCCAGGTCTGGCCGCCGGTGGCGCTGTGCAGCAGGTCGGCGACGCCGCAGCCGTGCATGGCGCAGCTGAGCTGGTCAAAGACGCTGGCCCAGGTCAGGCCGCCCGACGCGGTCGCGGCCAGGCTGACCTTGACCGCGGGCGTGAGCGGTTCGAGGTTGGTCACCCGTCCCAGCCGGTGCCAGCTTCGCCCGCCGTCCTTGCTGGTCAGGAACGTGATGCCGGATGCGCTGGTCTGAGCCGCCCAGAGCTGCCCGGTGGCGCTCGCGGTGGCGAAGACGGGGGCGGCGCCGCCCAGCACCCGCGTCCAGTGCGCGCCGCCGTCCCGGCTGACCAGGATCTGGCCCGGGCAGCGGGACAGGCCGACGTCGACCAGGCAGCTGTCCGAGGTGACCACGCCCAGCCGGGCGGAGACGAACTGGACCTGGTTCACGGCCTGCGGCAAGGTGGCGGCCACCCGCCAGTGCCGACCGCCGTCGGAGGTGGCCAGGAGTTCCCGCCCGCAGGACGGCTTGGACCCCTTGAGTCCCAGGCAGGCGATCAGCGCCCAGGCGTGCGCCGGGTCGGTCGCGCTGATCGACAGCGGGCTTCCGGCACCCTCCCATTGCACCTGCCACGTCGCACCGGCCGTGCCGGTACGCCAGATAGCGGCACGGCCGCCGGTTGCCGCCTGGCCGAGCAGCCAGCCGGTCGCGGGAGCGGGGAAGGCCAGGGCGGTGAGCGTCGGCGCCGAGCCGGCCGAGATGGTGGCGGCGGCGGCTTGGGTCTGGCCGGCGCCCGGGACCTGGGCGGCGCTCGCCGAAGGCGCCAAGCAGAACGCCCCGATCAGCGCGGCGGCCGCCAAGGCGGGCGCAAATCGGGAGCAGCGGAGCATGTGTTGTAGACGCTGACGGCGGGCGAAACGTTGGAAATCGTGACGCGCCGGGCCGGCACTGGGGACACGGTGGCGTTTCTGGCATCATGTGAAGCGATGAGCAGGCCAGATTCTTCGCGTTTCCCGGTGACGGTGACCCGGCTTCCCCTTACCCGCTGCGAGATATGCGGGCGTACCCTGGCCTACCAGCCCGGACAGGCCAGTGCCGTGCTGACCAAGCACTACCTCCGGGCGCACCCGGAGGCCCTCAGCGAGGCGGCCGAGGCAACCGGGGCGTAGCAGTTTCAGAGGTCTATCGCCGCCGGGGCCTGCCGGGTACGCTGCGGGTACCTGCACCCCCGCGGATGTGACCATGAGCACGGGTCTGGCCGCCTTGATCGCGTGGCTGCTCACCGCCGGCATCGGCGGTTACATGCTGCGAACCTGGGTCGCGCGCGACGGCCTGCGCCGCCAGCGGGCGACCGGCGTGGGCGTGCCGCCCGCGGTGGTGTTCGGTCACGCCGGCGCCGCCCTGGTCGGGCTGACGGTCTGGATCAGCTACCTGAGCAGCGGCTGGCGCCCGCTGGCCTGGATCGGCGTAGTCCTGGTCTGCGCCGCGATCAGCCTGGGCATCTGCACGGTGACGCTCTGGACGCCGTATCCGGTCCGGCCCGACCCGGGAACCGGCCACGAGGATCCGGGAGGGTTCGAGAGCCGCGAGGCCCCAGCACACCCAGCACACCCAGCCGGACCGCCGGGCGAGCACCATGACATGTTTACAGTCACCGACGAGATGATCGCCCGCCTGCTCGCCGGGCCGCCTCCGGCCCGGCGTCGCAGGGTCCACCTGCTCCCGCTCGTTCCGGCGGCGCACGGTCTCGCGGCGCTGACCACGTTCATGCTCACCGTGCTGGCCGCCTTGAGCCTGCGGTAAGACGCCCCGAGTGGGCACTAGGGCCGCTGGTCAGGCAGGCTGGAAGCATGGCAGACACGCTGACGATGATGGCGGTACACGCGCATCCCGACGACGAGGCCTCGAGCACCGGCGGGGTGCTGGCCACCTACGCCGACCAGGGGATCCGGACGGTGGTCGTGACCTGCACGAACGGGGAGTTCGGCGACGCGCCAGGCGGCGTGAAGCCGGGACAGGACGGGCACGACGAGCATGCCGTGGCCCAGCTGCGGCTGGCCGAGCTGCGCGAATCCTGCGCCATCCTCGGGGTCACGGACCTGGAACTGCTCGGCTACCACGACTCGGGCATGCCGGAATGGGACTACAAGGACCGGCCCGACGCATTCCGCAACATCCCGCAAGCGAAGGTGGCGGCGAGGATCTCCAGCCTGATCGAGCGGTACCGGCCGCAGGTGCTGATCAGCTACGACGATCAGGGGCCCTACCAGCATCCCGATCACCTGCACGCGAGCCGCTGCGCGCAGGCCGCGTTCGCGGACACCGGCATCCCAGCCAAGCTCTACCTCAGCGCGATGCGCGGCAGCGACTGGCGGAAGGTCTGGGATGCGCTGCGCGAGCTCGGCCTGGAGGTCCCGGATTTCGAGAACATGGACCCCGAGGTGATCCAGCGGGGCCAGGCGTCCGAGCAGCGCATCACCACGACCGTGAACATCCAGCCGGTGCTGAGCCGCAAGCGCGACGCGCTGTTCGCGCACGGCAGCCAGATCTCCGAGTCGTGGTTCAGCAAGCTGCCGCAGGATGTCGCGGAGGCGACCTTCGGGCGGGAGAGCTTCATCCGGGTCAGCGACACGACCGGGGCGCCACTGCCCGAGGACGACCTGTTCGCGGGCCTGCGCCCATGACCGAGCCGGAGGGGCCCAGGGGGCTCGAAATTAATACAGCGGTTGGCCTGGTCGAGCGGTATGCCGCCGCCTTGGTCTCTGGGGTGGCGGACCAGCCTGAAGACGACGGGTTCTTCGGGCCGGCCAGCGTGACCTGGCGGCTGGCCGCCGACCTGTCCGCGCCGGTCGCCGGGCTGCGGTCAGTGCTGATCCAGGCGCTGCACCCGCTGGCCATGGCCGGGGTCGACCAGCACAGCGACTGGCGGCGCGACCCGGTCGGCAGGCTGGCCGCCACCTCCGCCTACGTCGCGACCGTGACCTACGGCGACCGGGCCAGCGCGAGCCGGGCCGCCCGGCGGGTGCGGGCCATCCACGAGCACGTCCGGGGCACAGACACCGTGACCGGCGGACGTTACGCCGCCGGGGACCCCGCGCTGCTGCTGTGGGTGCACGTGGCGCTGGTGGACTCGGTGCTCGCCGCGAACCGGCTGTTCGGCACGCCGGTGACCGATGCGGACGCCGACACGTACGTCGCCGAGATGGCCGTCTCGGCCGAGCTGCTGGGGGTTCCGCGCGAGATCATCCCGAGCAGCGTGGCCGCCGTCGAGCGGTACCTGGCCGGCGTCCGGCCCGAGCTGCGCTGCGCTCCGGCGGCCGCGGAGTCGATGGGCTACATGCTGGATCCCGAAGGCATGGGCGAGGAGATCGCCGAGCTCTGGCAGGACCTGCGGGACGCGGCGCTCGCCGCGCTGCCCGGCTGGGCCCGGGACCTGTACGGCTACCCGGCTCCGCCACCGATCGACTCCGCGCGGCGGACCGAGATCCGCCAGACGCTCGGCGTGTTCGACGCGGTGTTCATGGCCGAGCCGGGCGTCCTGGAGGCGCGCCAGCAACTCGCCTTGCGGATGCGCGCGCGCCCGGGGAACCGGGTTTGAGGGCTCGGACCCGGAAGCTGGCCGTGGCCGCCGCGGTGGGCGGCGCGTCGGTCGCGGCGCTCGCGGTCCTGGGACGCCGACGCGGCCTGCTCGGGGGCCGGGGCGGCAGCTTGCGGGTCGAGCGCGGGATGGCCGCGCTGCGGCTGGCGGCGCGCGGCGGCGCGCGCTACGCGAGCAACGCACCGCGGCTGTTCGCCAGCGCGGGCGAGCACCGGCAGCAACTGCGGAACGACCTGGCCCTGCAGACGGCCGAAGACGTCGCCGCGACCCTGGGCACGATGAAGGGCGTGCTGATGAAGCTCGGCCAGATGGCCAGCTACATCGACGACGGCCTGACGCCGGCCGCCCGCCGCACGCTGAGCCGGCTACAGGACAGCGTGCCGCCGATGAGCCCCGAACTGGCCGCGCAGGTGGTCACCGAGGAGCTGGGCCAGCCGCCGGAGCGGGCGTTCAGGACCTGGGACCCCGAACCCATCGCCGCGGCGTCGATCGGGCAGGTGCACCGGGCGATCACCCACGACGGCCGGGCCGTCGCGGTCAAGGTCCAGTACCCCGGCATCGCCGAGACCATCGAGGCCGACCTGGACAACGTCGGGCTGCTGCGCCGGATGCTCAAGATCACCGCGCCGAGCCAGGACGTCGACGCGCTGCTCGCCGAACTGCGGGAGCGGGTCACCGAGGAGCTCGACTACCGGAGGGAAGCCCGCAACCAGCAGCTCTTCGCCCGTTACTACGAAGGCCACCCCACCATTGCCATCCCGCGGATCGTGGGCGAGCTGTCCACCCGCCGGGTGGTGACCAGCGAGCTCGCCGACGGGGCCAGGTTCGCTGAGCTGGCCGGCTGGTCGCAGGCCGAGCGGGACCTGGCCGCGGAGACCATCTACCGCTTCGTGTTCCGCAGCCTGTACGAGGCGCACGCCTTCAACGGCGACCCGCACCCGGGCAACTACCTGTTCCACGGCGGCGGGCGGGTCACCTTTCTGGACTTCGGCCTGGTCAAGCACTTCACCGCCGAGGAGATGCGGCCGCTGGCCGCGATGGTCAAGCACCTGTGCGTGGACCAAGACCCCGAAGGGTTCCGCCGGGCCATGGTGCAGGCCGGCTTCCTGATCCCGGACGCGCCGGTGTCCACGCCGCTGGTCGTGGAGCACATGGCGGTGTTCTACGACACCGTCCGGGAGCGCGGCCCGCGGACCATGACCGGCGACTACGCCTCGGCGGTGACCCGGAAGTTCTTCGACTTCCGCAGCCCGCTGGCCGCGTACGCCCGGATCCCGCGCTCCTACGTGATCCTGCAGCGGATCAACCTCGGCCTGTTCGCCCTGCTCGGCGAGTTGCACGCGACCGCCGACTGGCGCGGCATCGCCGAGGAGATCTGGCCGTTCGTCCAGGGCCCGCCGTGCACGCCGATGGGGATGGCCGAGGCCGCGTGGCGATCAGCGCGGCCGGCCAGCACGAACGCCGCTTCGTTCGGCTAAATAGGGGTTAGGGAACGGCCGGTCACAGGCCGCCGAAGAATCGTGAAACGTCGAACGGCCGCAGGTACGGCGCCGGGGTGTAGCTGGTGAAGGCGGGCGCGGTCGCGACGAGATCGCCGGTGGCGGGACTGGTGTAGACGTTGTACTGGGCGCCGAGCGCCGCAGCCTGGGCGTTCAGGCCGGCCGGGCTCGGCACGTTCCAGTGCCCCGTGGACAGGCGGTTCAGCAGCGTCTGGGCCGCGGTGATGGTCTCGGCCGGGGTGAACGCGCAGTGGCCGGCGCGGTCCACGAAGATCTGCCGCAGCAGGTTCCCGTTCCCGGCACGGTCGACGACGCTGCTGTAAGCCTGCTCGTTCTCCGGCACGACCAGGCCGTCGCCGGTGGTGTGCATGGTGAGCACCGGGATCGAGATCTGGCCGTCGAAGGAGATGTTCTTGGCCAGGTAGGCCACGGCGAACGGATCCGCGGTGATCCGCGGGGCGCTGTTCAGCGTCTGCAGGTCCTTGGTCAGGCTGAGCCCCGCGCTCTGGTAAAGCGCCGTCACCTCCTGGCGGTCGACCGAGTTGGCCAGGTCGCTGAAGTAATTCACGCCGGTGTTCCAGGACACGTTGCCGCCGGCCCGGGCTTCGAGCTCGGCGCGGAAGTCCAGGACGAACGGGAAGGTGACCTCGGTGTCCCACAGGAACTGGTTCGCCTCCTGGGCGGCGTAGTCGCTCGCCGCGGGTTCGGGCGACAGCGGGGTGAACCAGCCGGGGGTGTCGTCGAGCGCGGCGACCAGGGCGAGGCGGGCCCGGCCGGCCGCGGTCTGCTGCGCCGCGGCCACCGCGGCCTCGCCGGCCTCCAGGTTGGCCGTGGGGTTCTTGATGTTGACGACCTGGATCGTCGGGTCGATCAGCTGCTGGAACGCGAAGGCCGCGTCGAGCGCGGTGTTCCAGGTCGCCACGCCGCCGGACAGCACGCCGCACATGGGCAGCGCGGCGTTGAACAGGTTCGGGTAGTCCTGGATCAGGCCGGCGGTGATGATGCCGCCCAGGGAGTGGCCCCAGGCGATCGTGGTGAGCGGCTTGCCGTAGCTCTGGTCGAAGACCTTCAAGGTGTTGACCTGGTCGGGGAGCGCCTGCTGGATGGCCCAGCCGGTGCTGGCGTAGGACGATCCCGCCAGGGCGTAGCCGTGGCTGAGCAGCCAGGCGCCGGTGATCGGATCGCCGACGTCTTCGGCCGGGTTGGCGGCGCCGGGGGTGACGTAGCCGTGGCTGTAGAGGAACAGCGTTCCGTTCCACTGGCCGGCCGGGCACTGGATCAGGTACGTGGCGCCATCGGCCAGCGTCCCGTTCACCGTGGTCACGGCGTTGGTTCCGCCGCAGGTCGATCCGGCCGCCCAGGCGGTCCCCGATCCGGCCGTGAGCCCGCCGATGACCAGCCCGGCGGCCAGTACCATCCCGGCCAGTTTCTTCGTCCGCACCATGAATTCCACGCTCCGTCGCCAGCTGAACGATCCCCAGAACGGGACGTAACTTACCGGTAACTTGGGTTTTGCTGGACGCAGACACCATAAGTTGGCCGAATTGAGATAGGAGGCCGGCGGCGCCGCGGCGAAACTATAGGTAGCTATTCGTGTATCGTTTATTTACGTTAAGTAGTCAGCACGGAAAGGGTGCCGCGCCGCGTGTCGAGGATCCTGGTGGTCGATGACGAGCCCGACCAGCGTTTTCTGCTGCGCAGGATATTCGAGCGGGCCGGGCATGAGGTGACCGATGCCGCCGATGGCGCGGCTGCGCTACGCGCCCTGCGGGAGTCGGTGCCGGATCTGGTGGTGACCGACGTGACGATGCCGGTCATGGACGGGGTGGAGCTCATCCGGGCCCTGCACGGTGACCCGGCGACGGCGCACATCCCGATTCTGGCCGTGAGCGGGGACACCCACCTGGTAGATGCCGCCGACGCGATCGTGGCCAAGCCATATGACGGGTACCACCTCCTGTCGGTCGCGGATGCCTTGCTGAAAGAACGACGCGCCGGGAGTTGAAGCGGACTGGTCATCCTCGATCAACGGGAAGCGCGTATCCGTCACGGGATGTCTGGGCGTCGAGGGTGAAGTAGAAGGTGGCGCCGCCGTCCACCGCGCCCTGGGCCCAGGCGCGCCCGCCGTGGCGTTCGACGATCCGCTGGACGCTGGCCAGGCCGACGCCGGTGCCGGGAAATTCGCGGGCGGCATGGAGTCGCTGGAACGGCTGGAAGAGCTTGTCCGCATAGGCGGGTTCGAAGCCGACCCCGTTATCGCGCACGTAGAAGTAGACCTCGCCGTCGTCGTCGGTACCGGCGGCGAACTCGATGATGGCCTCGTCGCGCCGGGCGGTGAACTTCCAGGCGTTCTCGAGCAGGTCCTCGAGCACGGCGCGGATCAAGATACGGTCCGCGGTCACCCAGACGCGCTTCTGGATGGCGAAGCGGACCCGGCGGCCGGCGTCACGGGATCGCAGGCCCTCGGCGATCGCGGTGACCTCCGCGCTGAGATCGACCCGGGCGAGGTTCATGTCGGCGTGCGTTACCTGCGACAGGCGCAGCAGGTCATCGAGGATGGCGCCCATCCGCTCGCTCGCCGCCTGGATGCGCCTGGCGTAGCCGCGGCCGGTTTCGCCGAGAAGCTCGGCGAATTCCTCGAGCAGCGCCTGGCTGAACCCGTTGAGCCCGCGCAGCGGAGTGCGCAGGTCATGGGCGATCGAGTAGCTGAACGCCTGCAGGTTCCGGTTCGACCGCTCCAGTTCGGCCGTGCGCTGCCTGACGCGGGCCTCGAGCTCGGCGGTGAGCGTACGAACCTCGGCTTCGGCTTCACGCTGGGCGGTGATGTCGCGCACGGTATCGATGTACAGCAGCGGGCGGCCGGCTGGATCGCGGACCAGGCTCCGTTGCACCTCGCCCCAGATGAGGGCACCCCCCTTCTGGATGAAGCGCCTCTCCGCCGAATAGGTGTCGATCTCTTCGGCGGCGATGCGTGCCCTGATGGCGCGATGGGTCTCGATATCGTCGGAATGCAGGAGATCCGTCATTCCGCGCATAGACAGCACCTCCTCGGCGGTGTAACCGACGAAGTTGCAGAAGTACTGGTTGACCCGGACCAGCTCGCCGTTGAGCGTTACCTCGCCGACGCCGATGGGGGCGTTGTCGAACAAGACGCCGAGCCGCACTTCTGACGCGCGCAGCGCGTCCTGCAGGCGCTCGGTCTCGGTGATGTCGCGCGCGGCGGCGAAGACGCCGAGTACCTGCCCGGACGCGTCACGGTAGACCGAGCCGTTATACATCACCGATGTGATATGCCCGTCGCGGTGGCGCAACTCCAGGGGGTAGTCCCGCACGCTGCCATCGGCGAAGGCCAGCTCGTAGCCGGCCTTGGCCAACCCGGGGTCGGCGAAGTAGTCGCTGAACCCGGTCCCGAGCAGGTCCGCCCGTTCGTACCCGGTCGCCTGCTCGGTGGCGGTGTTGACGTCACTGATCGCGCCATCTCGGCCGATGGTGAACATCGGGTTCAGGCTGGCCTCGATCAGGCTCCGGTTGTAGGCGGCCGCGGCGCGGATCTCGTCCTCGCCCCGCTTCCGCTCGGTGATGTCCTGGCAGACGCCCAGCAACCGAGCCGGCTCGCCCGTGTGGTCCCGCTCCACGACCGCTGCCTGCAGGATCCAGCGCACGGCGCCGTCAGGGCGGATGATCCGGTGCTCGACCTGGTAGCGATCGCCACCCGCCAGCGCCGCCCCGCGCGCCTCGGCCACCGCCGCCCGGTCGTCCGGATGGATAAGGTTCCAGAGGGTTTCCGTCTTCACCTCGGCCAGCCCGGGGGCCAGCCCGTAGATCCGATGAGCCTGCGGCGACCAGGTCGTCATGTGATCCTCGGTCGGAACCGAAGCCCACCAGCCGAGCCTCAGGGATTCCTGCGCCTGCTCGAGGAAGGTGTTCTGNNGGCCGCCTGATGCTCCGCGGCGCGCTGCGCGGTGAGATCGGTGAGGACCAGGCAGCGCGTGAGCATCCCGTCCAGATCGAATCCGCTGACCGCCAGCTGGACCGGAACGATTGTGCCGCCGGATCCGGTCAGGTCCACTTCGCCGCGTGCGCTTTCGCCGATGGCGACATCGAACAGCTGGGCGAACGCGGGCCGGTGGGCTTCCGCGATCAGGTCAAGCACCGGGGTCCCGATCAGCTCCGAGGCGTCCTGGCCGGTCATCNNGCGGCGCCTTCGCTCATCGCCTCGACGATAAGCCGGTAAGAGCGGTCGGCGATGGAGTGGACCTGCTCATGGCCAGGCAGGCCGATGATCAGCGAGTCGACGGCGCCGGTCCTGATCGCCTCGATCGCCTGCTGCAGGTCGCGCAGCTCGGCCTGCACCTCGGCCAGCTTGACGCTGTCCTCCGAATGGCTTTGACCGGGCGCTCCCGCGGGGGACGGGCTTGGACCCCTAGCTCTCGGCACCGACGAGCTGGCCGCGTCCTTACTCGTCTGAGTCAGTATCTTCGCCGCCTGTCCCGTCGGCTGCGGTACCGGTACTCACGCTGCTTCCTCACCGTCGAAGCTCCATTCCGATGAGGAGACGGTCGCTATCTGACAGGTCGCCGACGAGCTTGCGGATCGGCGCGGGGAGCCTTCTGACCACCGTGGGCGCGGCCAGGATCTGGTCAGCGGCGGCTCGGCGCGGGTTCTTGAGCACGTCCACGATCTCGATCTGGTAGCGGCCTGCCAGGTGCTCCTCGCAGGCACGCCGCAAATTTTCGATTGCCCGAAGGCCCCGCGGCGATGCGTCGGTCACGTACACGACCAGATCCCACTGCTCGCCGGTATCGGCGCCGGTCCAGTCATTATCGGGGTACGGCTCGCTCATCGCGGTTCTCCGTTGTGCGGGGCGTCGTCGGCCCAGCGCCGCGCCGCCATCTTGGACCGGTCCGCCTCGATATCGGCCACCAGGTGGCCCTCGCGCAGGTCGATTCGGCTGATCTCGGTCTGCTCGGCGTCGAGCTGGTCCTGCGTCGCCACCAGGTGAGCCTCGCGCTCGATGACGCTGCGGTGCAGCTCACGCCGACGGTGGGCCAGCTCCTCGGCGATCCGCAGCTGCTCGTCGCGCTCGGCGGCCTGCTGGGTCACGCGGGCGGAGCCGGCCAGCACGCCCGCCGCGCCGATATACACATCGACCAGTTCGACCCCGTGATCGGTGAGCACGAACTCCCGCACCTGATTCGAATGGGCGGTGCCGCGCGACTTCAGCACGAACAGCAGCCGGTTGCGTTCGCCGTTGGCCTCGATGTTGCGCAGCTGCAGCCAGGTGTCCACCATCGCCGACACGGACATGGCGTTGACATCCTCCCCCTGACCAAGCGCGGTGATCACGCTCGTGATCCCACGGCTCTTGAGCAGGTCGATCTGGCGGGCCACGCTGGAGGCTAGCTCGGTGGTCAGGATCCCGTTGGACAGGCTGGTGATCCCGTCGAGCACCGCCACCGACGGCTTCTCCTCCTCGATCAGCCCGGCGAGGATGGCCAGATGGGTTTCCAGCCCGAACGCGGACGGACGCGCCGCCCAGATGCGCAGCAAGCCCGCCTCGACCCACGGCCGCAGGTCGAGCCCGAGCGAGCGCATATTGCGCACCACCTGATCCGGCGACTCCTCGAGCAAGACCATCAGCGCGCGCTCACCGCGGGCGCAGGCCGAGTCCACCACGGATGCGCCGACCGAGGTCTTGCCGGTGCCCGCGGCCCCGCTCACCATGAGCGTCGACCCGCGGAACATGCCGCCGCCCAGCATGTGGTCCAGGCGGGGGATGCCCGTCGAGACCCGCTCCTCGGAGGCCGCGTAGTCGAGCGCGACCGACGTGATCGGCAGCACGGTGAAGCCATGCGCGGAGATCAGGAAGGGGTACTCGTTGGTGCCGTGCGCGGACCCGCGGTACTTGACCACGCGGAGGCGACGGGTGGAGATCTCCGCGGTGACCCGATGGTCGAGCACGATCACGCAGTCGGTAACGTACTCCTCGATCCCGTGCCTGGTGAGACCGTCGCCGCCTTGGCTGCCTCGCTCCCCGGTCAGGAGGACGGTGACGTCCCGGTCGTCGAGCCAGCGCACCAGCCGGATGAGCTCCGAGCGCACGATCGTGTCGTTGCCGAACGCGCCGAATATCACCTCGATGGTGTCCAGCACGACGCGCTTGGCACCCACCTGCTTGATCGCGTCGTCGAGGATGGCGAAGATCGGCTCGAAGTCGAATACTCCGGCCTGGACGATCTCGGACGGATCCACCCGGAACGCGAGCACCACGAGCTGGCCGGTGCGCACCAGCTCATCGATATCGAATCCGAGCGATCGCACGTTGAGGGCGACCTTGGCCGCCGACTCCTCGAAGGTCATGAGCACGCCGGGCTCGTCGTACTGGCGGGCGCCCGCGACCAGGAAGTTCATCCCGAGCAGCGTCTTGCCCGCTCCCGCGCTGCCCGCCACCAGCGTCACCCGGCCCCGGGGCAGGCCACCGGCCAGGATCTGGTCCAGCCCGGAAATCCCGGTGGGCGCCTTGTCCAGATCTGGACCTATCGAACCGTCCGTCACGCTCGTCAGCACCGCGCTATCCATGCGCACATCCTCCCCCGAGTAAAGCTTTTACGTCTTGTCCGAAAAGTACTAAAGGCCCCGGTAATTACGCACGAATCGCCATACCGGATCCCGGTTAAATACAGGGGGAATCGGTGCAGAAATTGATACGAACTGGTCTAAAGCGGAGTAACTAGGCGTTCCCGATTATCATTTCCCTAGGTTATCATAGGTTTATTTTTGACCAATCATACGTCTATTTTTCCACGGGCATTGTGTCCCGAATTCGGGGACAGCGACAGGGCGGCGACCGCCGAGGATGGCCGGTAGCTGGTGCTTCCGGGGTAGCTGACCCGGATGGTGTCGTTGACCGGTGCGGCCTGAAGAGTCTGGGGGCCGGTGAACACGCAGGTGGCCACGCCGCCGGTGGTTGTGTGCCGGGTGCACAGGTAAGCGGTCCCGATGCTGAACGATACGGCCTGGCCGCTGAGCGGGCGGCCGGACGCGGTCAGGGTGGCGATGAGGGTGAGGGCCAGTAGCGGGCTGAGGTCGATGCGCGCGGTCAGCGTGGTCGGGGCCTGGGTGACGGTCTGGGTGAGCCGGCCGGCGGATGTGGCGTAGCTGGCGTCACCGGGGTAGACGGCGGTGATCGTGTCGCGGCCGGCCGATAGGGCCCTGGTGGTGCAGGTGGCGTGGTAGGTGGTGCCGCTGACCTGGGTCAGGGACACGGCGCGGCACAGCGCCTGGGAGCCGCCGCTGAACGTGACGGTGCCACCGTCGGCCGGGGCGACCGTCGCGGTGAAGGTGACGTTCTGGCCGAAGGTGCTCGGGTTCGGTGACGAGGTCACCGCGGTGACGGGAGTTGGCCGGGACACGCTGATCACTGACACGGTGCCATTGCCCGCGTTGGTCACGTAGGCGGTGTGGAACGTGGGGTCCACTGCCACCCCGGACGGATAAGCGTCGACCGGGACGGTGGCGGTCACGGTCTCGGTCGCCTCGTCGATCACCGACACGGTGCCGGCGCCCCCGTTGGCCACGTAGGCGGTGTGGGTGGTCGGGTCTACCGCTACCCCGTCCGGGTCGGAGCCCACCGCGATGGTGCCGGTCACGGTGCCGCTCGCCTCGTCGATCACCGACACCGTGCCAGCGCCCCCGTTGGCCACGTAGACGGTGTGGGTGGTCGGGTCTACCGCCACCCCGTCCGGGTCGGAGCCCACCGCGATGGTGCCGGTCACGGTGCCGCTCGCCTCGTCGATCACCGAGACCGTGCCAGCGCCCCCGTTGGCCACATAGGCGGTGTGGGACGTGGGATCCACCGCCACCCCGTCCGGGCCGGAGCCCACGGTGATAATGGCGGTCACGGTGCCGGTTGGCCCGTCGATCACCGACACCGTGCCATTACCCCCGTTGGTCACGTAGGCGGTGTGGGTCGTGGGGTCCGCCGCCACCGCGAGCGGGCCACCGCCGACGGTGACGGTGCCGGTCACGGTGCCGGTCGCCTCGTCGATCACCGACACCGTGTCATCATCGACGTTGGTCACGTAGAGGGTGTGGGCGCCGGGGTCCACCGCCGCCCCGTCCGGGCCGTTGCCCACTTCGATGGTGGCGGTCACGGTATAGCCGAGCGCCGCCGAGGCGGGCACCGCGCCGGCCGCGCAGACCACCAGGGGCAGCACGACGGCAGCGGCCACCGCGATGACGCGATCGCCCCGCCATGCGCGCATAGCCTGTCCCCTACCGGGTCCCGGTGCCGAGAGTGGTCAGGAGGGGGGTCCTGCGGCCTGTGCCTCGCTGCGGGCGGCGGTGAGCATCTGGCGGATCCGGCTCATGATCTCCTCGGCTGCCGCTAGCTGGCCGAGGCTAGCCAGGCGCTGGGCCTGCAGCAGCTGGTCTTCGAGCTCGGCTAGATTCGCTCGTTGCTCGGCCTCGGACAGCGCGCGCATAATGACCGAGGGCAGGCGCGCGGGGCGGTCCTTCAGGACGTAATCGGTGGCCCCCTGCTTGATGAGCGCGACCGCTGCTTCGTCGCCAAGCACACCGGACCAGAAGACGAACGGTATGTCCGGGTAGTGTTCCTGAGCGATCTTGAGAGCGTCCTCGCCGGAGAAGCCGGGCAGGTGGTAGTCGGACAGGATAATGTTCGGCCGGAAGGCGGCCAGCTGCTCAATAAACGCCGCCTTGGTGTCAACGACGAGGGCCTCGAGGTTAAGGCCCGCGCCGGCCAGCAGGCGCTGGGCCAGTTCGGCGTCCCAGGCTTCGTCCTCCAGGATCAGGATACGTTTGCTGGGTCCCGCTGAGTCCGCCTCGCCTCCGGTCTCGGCGTTCGCCTGCCTCGGAACGGTCATGGTATCCGGCTGGCCCGTCTCGGGCTCGCCGTGGTGACGCTCGTCGCTCATAAATGTCCTACCTCAATCCGAGTTTCGGCGCGACGCTGGGGACGGGCTCATTCAAAAGCAGCCAGAACACGCCGAGGGCCTTGACCGCTTCGGTGAATTCGGAGAACTTTACTGGCTTTCGGACATACGCATTGGCGCCGTTGCGGTAGCTAACCAGGACGTCCTCTTCCAGTTTGGAGCTGGTCAGGACGACCACCGGGATCATCTGCGTCCGCTCGTCGGCTCGCATCCTGCGCAAAACCTCAAGCCCGCCGACCTTCGGGAGATTCAAGTCGAGCAGAATGAGAGCCGGAGTCGGCGCGTCGTCGCCGTCGCCCTCGCCCTCGCCCTCGCCGGGGAAGAGGTACGCCAAAGCCTCGGCGCCGTCTCGCTTCACGACGACCTTGTTGTGGATGTTGCTCTTGTCGAAGGCCCGCAGGGTCAGTGCCTCGTCGTCGGGATTGTCCTCTACCAGCAAGATGGTTCGGCTTGTCATGTACTTTCCTTCTCGTCCAGGGTGAAGTAGAAAGTCGCGCCCGCTCCGACGGCACCCTCGGCCCAGACACGGCCACCGTGGAGTTCCACGATCTGCCGCACGCTGGCCAGGCCGGTGCCGGTACCGGTGGCAGGGAAGTCGCGAGCCGCATGCAGCCGCTGGAACGGCTGGAACAGCTTGCCCTCATAGGCGGGATCGAAGCCGACGCCGTTGTCGCGCACGTAACAGCACACGGCGGCGTCCTCGTTCGGGGCCGTCCCGAACTCGATCGACGCATCGTCCTGGCGGGACGTGAACTTCCAGGCGTTGTCCAGCAGGTTTTCCAGGACCGTGCGGATGAGACCGCTGTCCGCCCGGGCCGGGACTGGTTGCTGGATAGTGAAACGGACGCGTCGGTCCGGTTCCCGGCGCTGGATCTCCTCGACGATCCGGGCCGCCTCTGCGCTGAGATCGACGGACTCCAAGTGCAACTCGGCGCGCGAGAGGTGCGAAACCTGCATCAGGTAGTCGAGTAGGTCCCGCATCTGCTCACTGACGGCGACGATCCGCTCGGCGTAACTGCGGCCTTCCTCACCGAGAACCCCGCCGTAGTCTTCCAGCAGCACCCCGCTGTAACCACTGAGCGCTCTCAGCGGGGCCCGCAAGTCGTGGGATACCGCGTAGATGAACCTCTCCTGGCTCTCACTAGCACGCTCAAGGTCCTTCGTCTGGAGCTGGGCGGTTACGTCTCGGATGGCTGCGGCGACAAGGATGCCTTCGCCGGTGTCGATCGCGGACAGGGAGATCTCGGCCGGGAAGGTGCTGGCATCGCGGCGGCGCCCGGCGAGCGCCAGGCCCGCGCCCATGGGCCGGTGCTGTGGGTCAGCGGGGTACATAGCCAGGTGGCTTGGGTGCTCGGCGCGGGCGGTATCTGGGACCAGCATCTCGACCCGCTGGCCGATAAGTTCCGCACGCTCGTAGCCGAACAGCCGCTCCGCCTGGGCGTTGACCAGGACGACCCGGCCGTCGGCGGCGGTGCACACCATCGCGTCAGGAACCGCTTCCAGGAGCGCGGCGAACATGCCGTCGGAGGGCGGGGTCAGCACCGCCGGTGGTGTCACAATTTGTATTGTAGCAGTGACTTAAAGTCATAACAGATGGACAACATCATGCTGTCCCCTCCTTCGCGTTCAGGGTGAAGTAGAACGTGGCGCCGCGGCCCACGGCGCCCTCGGCCCAGACTCGCCCGCCGTGGCGTTCGACGATCCGCCGGACGCTGACCAGGCCGATTCCGGTACCAGGGAACTCGGTAACCGAATGAAGCCGCTGGAACGGCTGGAACAGCTTGCTCCCGAAGGCCGGATCGAAGCCGGCCCCGTTGTCGCGCACAAAGCAGCAAACCATGGCGTCCTCGGCAGCGGCGGTGCCGAACTCGATGGTGGCGCCGTCACTCTTGGCGGTATATTTCCACGCGTTTTCGATCAGGTTCTGCAACACGGTGCGGATGAGAATGCGATCCGCGTTGACCCAGATGCCGTCTTGGAGGGTGAAGCGGACCCGGCGCTTGGGCTCGCGGGCTTGCAGTTCATCGGCGATGTCGGCGACCTCCGCGCTGAGATCGACCGGTCCCAGGACCAATTCCGCGCGCGATACCTGGGACAGGTTCAGCAGGTCATCGATGAGTGCGCCCATCCGCTCGGTGGCGGCCAGGATCCGCTCCGCGTACCAGCGGCCGGTTTCGTCGAGACGGTCGCCGTAGTCCTCTATCAACGCTTCGCTGTACCCGCTCAACGCCCGCAGCGGGGAGCGCAGATCATGGGCGACCGAGAAGGTGAACGCCTCCAGGTTCTTGTTGGCCACCACCAGCTCAGCCGTGCGCCGCTCGTTGAGCGTCTTGATCTGGGCTTGGGCGTCGCTGAGATCCTCGAGGACGTTGAGGCTCGCCTTGACCGCCGCCTCGGCCCGCAGGCGTTCGGCGTTCGAGTCCTCAAGCAGGTTCAGGACCGCGACCTGCATGTCCTTGAGCGCTTGCCCTTCATCGACGACGCCCATCCGTCAGCCACCGCCGGCCGCGGCTCGCAGGGCTTTGATCTCCTTCTTGAGCTCGATCATGCGCAGCTCCCGTCCGACGGTGAGCTTCTGGAAGCGTTCGAGCTCGGCGAGCCTGTCGAGTTCGCGTGCTCTCTGTTCCGCTACTTCACTCTCAGCCTGCTTCTGGGCGGTGACGTCGCGGGCGGCGGCGAACACGCCAAGGACGTTGCCGCCCGCGTCTTTGTACACCGAGCCGTTGTAGAGCACGTCGGTCATCCCGCCGTCCACGTGGCGGATGGTCAGCGGGTAGTCGGTGACGAAGCCCTGCGCGAAGACCTGGCGGTGACCCTCGCGGGCCCGGTCCGGCTCGGTGAAATAGTCCGAGAAGTCAGTGCCCATCAGATGCTCCCGATCCACTCCGGTCACCCGGATCGTCGCCTCGTTCACGTCGGTGATCTTGCCCTCCGCGCTGATCGTCACCAAGGGGTCCCGGCTGGCCTCGATCAGGCTGCGGGCGTACTGCGCCGCCGAACGGAGTTGCTCCTCGGCCAGCCTGGTCTCCGAGATGTCGTGGCTCATCAGCAGGAAGCCGATCGGGCGCCCCAGGCTGTCGTCACGCCGGGTCATCACGACGCTGGCGGTGAACCGGGAGCCATCCTTCCGGACTCGCTCGAACTTTTCCTCGGCCAGACCATCCTTATACGCGGTGGCCAGCAGGCGGTCGACGGCACCGGACTCGACGTCTGCTGGCACGTTGAGGATGCTCGTGTCCCTGCCCATGACCTCTTCCGCGGAATAGCCGTAGTTGCGGAACGCTCCCTTGTTCCACGAAAGAATGCGGTGGTCCAGGTCCATCCCGATGATCGAGTACTTCGTGGAGCTCTGCAGTATGTTGTCCAGGAACGCCCTGGTTTCGGAAAACTCTCGCAGTTGCCATTTCGAATAGGGGGCATCGCTGGCCGCGTCCTGGTATACCGGCGCGGTGTAGAGCACCCTGATCAACTCGCCGTCGGTCTGCCGGAGGATCAGCGGATAGTCGGTGACGAAGCCGTGCGAGAAAACCTGGCCCTCACCCGCGCGGACCCGGTCCGGCTCGGTGAAATAGTCCGAGAAGTCAGCGCCGACCAGATGCTCCCGGTCCACTCCGATCATCTTGACCGCCGCCTCGTTCACATCGGCGATCTTCCCCTCGGGGCCGATCGTCACCAGCGGGTCCGGGCCGGCCTGCACCGGAAGCTTCGACCCACTGGTGGGCTTGGCCGGGCGCCGTCTAGGGGGGGTGGCGGCGGATTTGCCATTTGGTGAATCGCCCACGCGTATCGTCATGAGAACCTCCTACCGCGAACCGGCATCGATTGAGCCGGTCGGCACCGTGTAGTTCACGTGCCCGCCCCCGAGGCGGTAGTCACGGATCCGCTTCGTACAGAAACACTATATAGGTTACAGCACTCGAATTCGATCCCAGAGGTACTCAAGAGTCTTATGCCGATTGGGTGATCATCGCTACAGGAAATCACACCGGAACCAAATCGGGGTACGAGCAAACAATTTTCACAAATGGATACCAAAGCAGCCGAACGCGGCAACCTTAGTGGACGGGGGAGGTGGCCACCGCGAGGACGATGATCACGACTATGACCAGGGCGACGGTGATCACCACATATTGCCGGACCTGGCGCACGCTGATCCCTACCTGCCGCTCGGCCTCCACGGCCGTGCCTGCCGATGCCATGGCCGACTGCGCCGCATGCACCGCGGCCTCGGCAGCGGCTCCGGCCCCGGCCTGCAGTTCGGCGTAGGCCCGGAGAGCGACGGCGATATCTGCCTCCACCTTGGCCGCCGCGGCCTCGATCCGGTCCAGCGCGGCGACGCTGATGGCCGCTGCGCGCCAGGCCTCCGACTCGGCGCCGACGTGGACGGGGACAGAGATCTCAGCCCGGGGCATCACCTCCAGTTCCGTCGTCACGGTCACTAGTTCCGTCGTCACGGCCACGGCGACCTCGGCGCCGGGCGCGGAAACGCTCGCTCGTGCGGCTTCCCGGTCCGCGGTGGCCCTCGACGCGTCGTTCAGGAAGCTGATCACGGCCTCCCGCGCCATTGCGCCCACATCGGGAGGACCGTGCGGACCAGTTCCAGACCGCCGCCGCCGGGTGCTCGTGCCGGTCTGGGTATCTCTTGTCGCGGGCATGACATCTCCTCGAGGCGTGTCAGGCTACGTAGTAGTTCCTTTGGTCACTATACGTGTTTCAATTAATACGGAAAGGAGTCACTCAGCCGTGGTCCGCAGCGTGCCGGGCGGCGAAGGCAGCAGCCTCCGTGCGGCGGTGCATGCCAAGCTTGGCCAGCAGCGAGGACACGTAGTTCTTCGCGGTCTTTTCCGCGAGGAACATGCGCTCCGCGATCTGGCGGTTGGTCAGTCCTTCGCCGACCAGTTCGAGCACCCGCTTCTCCTGGCCGGTGAGCGTCGCCACCAGGTCCTCGCCGGCCCCGCGGTCCCGCAGTCGCACCATGGCCGCGCGCGACGCGTACGGGTCGAGCAACGACCGGCTGGGCGGATACGGCCGCACGGCGCTCACGAGGTCGGCTCCCCCGGTCTGCTTCGAGTCGGCCTGGTTCGATAGGTAGCGCGCGGCCCCGGTCATGATCCCCCCGAGGAGGGCCTGCTGGCTTGGGTCAGCCAGCATCGGCCACAGGTCTCCGGCGAGGGTAGTGACCAGCTCGACATGCTCGCCGAGGGTCCGGCGCAGCACCTCCTGCACGTCGACGGCGACGTGGTCAAGGTCGAGGACCTGCGGGCGGGCCACCTGCCGGGGGACGAGGGCGAGCGGCTGGCGCCGCAGGCCCGCCGCCCGTTCGGCGGCCAGCGTGATCTGCCCGAGGTCGCGGCGGGCTGACTCCAGGCGCTTGGACCAGTCGGGTCCGGATGGGGTGTCAACGTCGCCCGGGACAAAGGCTGCGCAGCTGACGATCACCGCGAGGAGGTGGTTGAAGTCATCCGCGAGCCCGCCCGCGAGCTGGCCCAGGCTTTCCATGCGCTGAGCCTGCTGCAACTGCGCCCGCTGCCGGTCTGGTGAAGATTCCTGCTCATCGCGGTGCTCGGGGCCGGATTTGACCTCGGACCGGTCTTGGAATTCGCGGCGCTCGGTGGCCGGATCGACCATGTGAAGTCATCCCCAGGTGCTGCTCAGAAGGCGCTGCGGCGCGGCGGGATGTCACACTACGCGCCTCTATCATCACTATGAGTGATGATAGCACAGGTTTATAAGTTACGGCCTTTTCGCACTGAGCGGTTCTGGGACTGGAGGGGCAGGTAGCCACTGGTTAGCTGCCGGCTAGCTGCCGGTCATGGAGATCCGGTCTTGGAGACGTAGAGGCTGAAGGGGAGGGTGCCGGGTGATCCAGCCGGTGGCCGACCAGGAGTCCATCGCGGCGTTGCCCAGGGCCAGCGCGGTGTCGGAGGCCTGGCAGGTGTCGTTGCGGCCGGACTTGTCAGCGACCGAGGAGATGTAGGCGATGACGAACGCCACGCCGACCTTGGTCACACGCTGACCACGGTCGCGCACCGCACCCGCAAGGGATGCTTTTGGTGTTCTGCCGAATGTCCGGTTCAAGCTCGTGACTCTTTTCCTTCTCGTATTTGCCTTGCGTTCATTTCGTGCTTTATTCACCACTCTCCGTGTTTTCCGGGGTGGGCACCAGAGGCGTATTACCTAGGTATGGCACGTCTTTGTCCCGTCATTTTCGACGCGGGCCATTCGGCCATGGGCCGTTTGGTCCGGGCCATTCAGCCCGGATCGTTGCGCCGGGCGGTGTGCGCCGTGACAGCGGCCCGGGCGGGCCAGCGCGAGGCTGGCCCCCCCGGGCCGGGTCGGGGCAGGGTGGCTAGGCGGAGTAGGCCTGGAACTCGTCGATCTGGGGTGCGCCCTGGGCGCTGTTGGCGCTGATGTCGAGGCGGAGGTAGGTCTCGGTGGCCTTGGGGACGGGGATGGCGACGGAGTTGCTGCCCACGGTGAACTGGTAGACCGCCGAGGGGGCCAGGGTGGTCCAAGTGCTGCCGTTGGCGCTGCCGTCGACCACGATGGTCTGGCTTCGGGTGCCCCAGCCCTGGGGGAGTTCCAGGACGACCCTGGCGACGGGGCCGGCCTGGGCCAGGTGGAGGGTGAGGGTGGCGGTACTGGCGGTGGCCTGCCAGTAGGTGTTCAGGTTGCCGTCGATGGCGTTGCTGGCCGGGAACCCTGACAGCGTGCTATTGGCCGTGACGGTACCGGTCAGCGCCAGGTTGACGGGGGCGCTGGAGTAGGGGGCGATGGAGGAGGCGTAGAGGGAGAAGGGGATGGTGCCGTCCCACAGGTGAATGTCGTGGGCCCAGTAGAAGACCTTGAAGTCGCAGGACAGGGCCATGCCGAGGGCGGTGGCCATCATGCCGGTGGAGGAGGTGTTGGTGTAGAAGGAGTCCAGGCTGGCGGGCAGTCCGTAGCCGGGGTTCTCCCCGCCGACGGCCAGGCCGTCCTGAGCGGCGATGCGGGTGATCCAGCGGGTGGCGGACCAGGAGTCCATCGTGTCGTTGCCCAGGGCCAGCGAGGTGTCGGAGGCCTGGCAATCGTCGTTGCCGCCGGAGTTGTCAGCGACCGAGGAGATGTAGGCGATGACATTGGTCTTGTTGATCAACTGCGCGTAATACAGGTTCCAGACCGCGCCGACGCCGGTGGTGCCGTCGTTGGACAGGTTGGCCTGCTCGGTCTTGGTCAGGGTGTCCGGGCGGGTGCCTGATCCCGGGGTGACGGTCTCGTAGTAGCCGGTGAAGCCGAGGCTGGTCAGGGTCTGCATCTGCCAGTTGGTCACGGTGTCCAGGCCGCCGACGTACCAGTTGACCCAGGTGGTGATCTGCGCCTGGGTCAGGCCGGCGGTGCCGGGCTTCCAGCTCGGGTCGGGGTTACGCGTCATGCCGGAGGCGAGCCCGGTCCCGGTCAGGGCGGCCTTGTCGAACGCCCAGTAGGTGCCGCCGCCGGGGTAGAGCATCTCGCCGTCACCACCGGAAGTGAGCCGGATGGCATAGAAGTTCGACATCGGGATCGCGGCGTTGACCAGGGACAGGAACTGCGCGGCGGCGGTCCGGACGGCCTGGCTGAACACGAAGTTCGCTTCGGTGGAGACGTCACCGTTCTGGTCGACGTAGGTGCTGTCGGCCAGGTTGAAGACCCACGAGGGAGGGTTCTCCAGGCCCAGGCCGAGGGTGACCTTCTGCCCGGCGGCCTGGTAAGACGCCAGTTCGTACTTCATGGTGGTCAGGTAGGAGGAGCTGAGCACGCCCTGGGTGGGTTCGAAGCTGGCCCAGTTGTACTCGAACATGGCCATGATTCCGTTTTGGCCCTCGGTCGCCGCCGTGTTCGTCTGAGTATCCAAGGTGCCCCACAGCGGGAATGAGGTGGGAGGAGTCGAGGCGTGGGCGTTCAGCGAGAGGGCCGCGCCGAGGCTGCCCAGGACCAGGGCCGTGACGACCACCATTACAAACCGGGTGCGGCGGCGTACCGCACGCGCGAAGAATGCTTTTGGTGTTCTAGATTTCCGGTCGACCATCATGACCCTTTCCTTCTCATATCCACTTCGTATTCTTTCCGTGTATTAATCACCACTCTCTGCGTTTTCCAGGGTGTGTGCCAGAGGCGAATTACCTAGGTACGGCACGTCATTGTCCGTCATTTCGGCCCGGCCATTCAGCCTGGGCCATTCGGGCACGGGCCATTCAGCCCTGGGCCATTCGGCCCGGGCCATTGCGCTGGCCGCGGAGGGTTAACGTGAGTCGGACCGGGGCGGAGCGGCACGCCGCGAACGCGGAACTGAAGGCTCAGCCGGCGGAGCAGGCGGACGGGCCGCGCATCACCGACCAGGGATCAGGAAGGCCCGGCCGAGCTCTTGGCGGCGGGCCAGCGCCCGCCCCGCCCCATCCGCTGCTCCACGCCCCAAGCGCCCCACGCCGGACCGTCCCCCAACGTCATGGATGCCGCACGCTAATGGGTCTTCCCATCACGATGCCACAGCCACGCTGTTCCGCCCCAGCCCCCGCCCCGCCACCAACGGGACTCTCCGGCTTCCGACTCGCAGCGGCGCCATCGTTTGGCTTCGCTCACTTCGTGCCCGGCCCGCTGGAGGATCCTCCGGAGCAAGAAACGCTGGTCCGGTTCGTCATCAACCAGCAGATCCTCGACCCGCGGTGCCGTGCTCTCATCATAAATACCTAGAGTGTCGAACTATGCACGAATAGTCACCTGATGCCGGTATCGCGCGTGGGCCACAGCGACCACGAGGCTTCGGTGTCAGCCGGGCGAAGCTCGGTCGCCCCAGGTCATCGGGCCGTACGCCGGTCATCGTGACCTGTTCGTGATCTTGCGGAGTCGTTGCCTCCTGGCCAACCAATACATAATGTGACAGTGTCGGCACGCAGCGTAAGACCGGCCGTCCTCAGCCGGGCTGCGAAGTGATGCTCATGACTCATCGCGTCTGCCGCCTACCGGGCGTTGCTGAAAGGAAAGAGAAATGAGTTCACGTCGCGGATCGCCGGCGTGTGGAATCGGCGGCGGAATCATCCTGGCGCTGGCGCTGGCTGCCTGCGGCAGTCCAGTTCTGGCTGCGACGCCGGCGGCCCACGGCCTGCCGTCGACGGTGGCGCTCTACTCGATCCAGGACCTGAGCGGCCCGGCCGCTACCCCCGGCCTGGACGACGAGCGAGGTGACCAGCTCGCCGTCGCCGATATCAACCGGGAGAAGTTCCTCGGCTCCGCCAGGCTGACTATTTCCTTCGGTAACTCCGCGACCGACCCGACGACCGCCGCGGCGGTCGCGTCGACCGTGGCCGCGGCCCGCTATCCGATCGTGATCGGGCCCCCGGCCAGTTCGAGCGCCGTGGCCGTCGCGCCGATCATGGCCAAAGCCGACCAGCCGACCGTCTTCACCCAGGCGGGCAGCGACGGCGTCCTGGTCAGCCCGTACATCTACCGGATGACGACGTTGCAGGCATCGCTATACCCGCTGACCATGAAGTGGCTGGGGGCGCAGAGGGTCAAGACGGTCGCCGTCATCCAGGACTCCGACATCCCGACCGAGGTCCGGCTGACCGACGAACTGAAGGCTGACGGGCCGAGGTACGGCTTTAAGGTCGTGGACGTCGAGTCGGTGCTAGCGACGCAGTCGAACATCGCCTCGGCGATGTCATCGGTCCTGGCCGCCCACACTGAGGCCCTCGCGCTCAACGTGGTCACGACGCAGAACGCCACGGCGGCCACGCTAGCCCAGCAGGGAAGCTTCAAGGGACCGATCATCGCCGAGGAAAGTGCCGCCAACGCAGAACTGGCGGCCGCCGGTTCGGCCGCCAACGGGATCGTCTGGGCGTCGGACTGGATCGCCGGATCACCCGGCCAGATGTCCGCGACCTTCACCAAGGAGTACGAGGCCACGTATCACGCCGTACCGACCAACTGGGCCGCTGAATCCTACGACGCGGTCTGGTTCGCGGCCAGAGGCCTGAAGCAGGCCGACTCGACCTCACCGGCCAAGGTGCAGGCCGCCCTGACCAGCGTGGGTTCGGCGGGGTTCACCGGAGCCCTCGGGAACATCACCGTCGTTAACGGTCAGGAGACCAGCAAGCCGCTGCTCATCTCGTGGAACGACGGGTCGCAGAGCGTCATGGCCAACCAGAATCCGTAGCCGCGGCCGACACCGCAGCCCTTTTTAGTATCGGACACCGGCGATGGAACAGCTGATAAATGCGATCGTCCTCGGCGCGATCTATTGCCTGTTCGCAATGGGCCTTGGCCTGACGTGGGGAACGCTGAACGTCCTGAACCTGGCCCACGGTGCCGTGTTCATGTTCTCGGCCTTCACGTGCTACCTGATCACGCAGCGAGCTGACGTCCACCTGCCGATCGCAGTCGTGCTCATCGTGGCGGTGGTGGCCGGGGCCCTGATGGAGCTCGGTCTCGACCTCCTGGTCTTCCGGCAGATAAAACGCCGGAGCAGAACCCAGGGCGAGGCTGAGATGTCCATGCTCATCGGCAGCATCGGGGCCAGTGCCATCCTGGTCACCGTCGCCGAGCAACTGACGGCGGACACCCCGTTCACGGTGACCGCGGTCCCGGTGAAGGCGTCCGTCTACCATCTCGGTTCCGGGGTTTACGTCACGAATGTCGAAATTGTCATCGCGGTCGTCGCGCCGGTCCTGACCGTCGGATTCGCGCTGTGGATCCAGCGGAGCCGGATGGGGCGCGCCATGCGGGCCCTCGCGTGTGACGCGCCCACCAGCGGCCTGATGGGTATCAGCGAGGGTCGGATGTCGGCGCTGGCCATGGCCATCTCCGGGGCCACGGCCGGCGTGGCGGGGGTCTTCCTGACCGTGTACCTGGACAGCGTCACCGCCGACTCCGGCTCCGACCTGCTCCTGCGGGCCTTTGCGGTGGTCGTCCTGGGCGGCGTGGGCAGCATGTGGGGGACGCTGATCGGAGCGTTCGTCCTCGCCGGAGGCGAAACCCTGGTCACCGCGACCACCTCGGGCATCTGGACCAGCGCCGTCTCGTTCGGGCTGATCATCGCCGTGCTCCTGGTCCGTCCCAGCGGCCTGTTCGGCAAGGTCAAGGGCGTGCGTGCGTGAGCGGCTTCTACGCGTCGCACCTCACGCTGATCCAGCAGACCGCGGTGGTCGCCGTGCTGGCCATGAGCTTTCAGGTCGTGCTGCGCTCCGGAGTGTTCTCGTTCGCCAGCGCGGGCTTCTACGTGGTCGGGGCGTACGCGCTCGCCAACATGTCCAAGGCCGGCTGGCCGCTGCTGCCCGCGCTGATCGTGATCGTCATCATCGGAGCGGCCGGCGGCTACCTGCTGTCGATTCCCTTCGTCCGGCTACGCGGGCTCTACCTGGCCATGGTGACGTTCGCGTGGGCCGAGATCCTGGTCGTGGTGGCCGACAACGGCGGCTCGCTGACGGGCGGCCCCGTCGGCATGTTCGGCGTGACCCTGGGGGTGAGCACCCCGGAGCTGTTCGTCATCGTGGCCGTGGCGGCGCTGCTGATCAGCCAGGTCGAACGCCGGGGCCTGGGCCGGGCGCTGCGCGTGATCAGTATCGACGAGCAGTTGGCCCGGACCATGGGCATCGAGATCAACCGCCAGCGGGCCTTCATCTTCGCCCTGAGCTCGGCCCTCGGCGCCCTGGCGGGGGCGCTGAACACCGTGCGGACCAGTTCCGTCGCGCCGACCGGCTTCGGCTACGGCCTCATCGTGCTCGGCCTCACCATGGCCGTCTTCGGGGGGGTCGGGTCGTGGACCGGCGCGATCATCGGCGCCGTAGTCGTGACCTGGTTCCCCGAGGTCTTCGGGTTCGTCGGGAACTACCGATCGGTGGTCTACGGAATCCTGCTGATCCTGGTGGTGGTCTTCGAGCCGTCTGGCGTGCTCGGTCTGATCGGCAAGCTGACCGCCCTGATACGCCAGGTCCGGGCGGCGACATGAGCACGCTGCTCGAGGTCCACGACGTCAGGGTTCACTTCGGCGGGGTCAAGGCCGTCGACGGAGTCTCCATGCACCTGGCCGAGGGCGGGCTCTTCGGCCTGGTCGGCCCGAACGGGTCGGGGAAGAGCACGCTGCTGGCCGCGCTGTCGCGGATGACCGACCTGACCAGCGGCAGCCTGCGCTTCGCCGGGCACAGCTACGAGCGCGAGACCGCCCAGTGGGTGTCCAGAAGGGGCCTGGGCCGGACGTTCCAGACCGTCCGGCTGCTGCCCTCGCTGTCGGTCCTGGAGAACGTCATGGTCGGCGCGGACGCCCGCTTGTACGGACCGGGCATCGTCTCGAACTGGGTCATGCCGTGGCGCACCCGGCAGCGCGAGAAAGCAGGCCGCCGCGCCGCGATGAGCGCCGTCGAGCGGCTGGAACTGGTCGATCTGATGGACTCAGCGGCCGGCGCGCTGTCGTACGGCACGCAGCGGCGGGTCGAGATCGCCCGGATTCTGGCCGCCGCGCCCAAGCTCGTCCTGTTCGACGAGCCGACGGCCGGGATGAGCTACGAAGAGCGCGATGCGATCGGCAAGGTCATGCGGCAGTTGCAGGCCGAAGGCATCACCCAGGTCCTGGTCGAGCACGACATGCAGATGATCAGCGATGTCTGCGACCACGTATTCGTCATGAACTTCGGCGTGGTCATCGCCGAGGGCGACGCGGAGACAGTGGTCCAGGACTCGGCCGTGCAAGAGGCCTACCTGGGCAGACGGGGTGACGGCGATGCCACTGCTGGAGGTCACTGACCTGCACGTCAGGTACGGCGGGGCGGTCGCGGTACGCGGAATCGACCTGCACGTCGATCGGGGTGAGGTGGCCCTGGTGCTCGGGGCCAACGGCGCCGGGAAGACGTCGAGCCTACGAGCCATCGCCGGCCAGCTCCGCCAGTCGAAGGGATCGATCGGGTGGAACGGCACCGACATCTCGGCCTGGCCGTCGTTCCGGGTGAGCCGGGCCGGGCTGGTCATGGTGCCGGAGGGCCGCAAGGTCTTCGCGCCGCTCTCGGTCGCGGAGAACCTGGAAGTCGGCGGGTTCACCAACCGGTCAAGGAAACGGCGGCTCGAGCTGATCGATCAGGTCTACGCCATGTTCCCCCTCCTGAAGGACCGTAAGGACCAGGCGGCCGGATTCCTCAGCGGCGGAGAACAGCAGATGCTGGCGTTCGGCCGGGCCTTGATGGCCGAGCCGAAGGTCATCTTGATGGATGAGCCGTCGATGGGGCTCTCGCCCGCGATGGTCGACACCGTCATGGGCGCCATCGGTGAGATGGCCGGCACGGGCCTCGGGATCTTGCTGGCGGAGCAGAACGCCATGGCCGCTCTCCAGGTGGCCCGCCGGGCCATCGTGCTCGAGCGGGGCTCCATCGTGCTGACCGGATCCGCCGACCAGGTCCGGCATCACCCCGACGTGGTCACGGCATTCCTCGGCGAACGAGTCGCGGGGAAGCCGGGCGCGAGGGACACGTGACATCACGCCATGGATGACACGGAGTCGAAGTCCTTCAGCGCGGGAATGAGCTCTTCGCCGAGAAGCTCGAGGTAGGCGACCGACTCATCGGGTGACATGCCCGGCCAGTTCGCGCGCGTGATGACAGGGTTCACGGGCACCGCGGCGCCGATCTCGCGCAGCTGGCGGGCGCAGTCCTCAGCGTCGCCGAGCACCCAGTGACCGGCCAGCACGCCCGGGAGCGAGGCGATCAGGCCTTCCGGGTCGACGTACTGGTGGTTTCCGGTCTTGGCCATGTTGAGGTACCAGGGGCTGGCGACCTGGACCGCCCTGGCCAGGGCGTCCTCGCGGTCCCGGCCGACCATGATCTCGCGCCGCAGCGGCTGCCGGCCGCTCCTGGGCCGGCCCGCCTGCTCCCGGGCGTCGAAGAACGCGCCCAGCTGGGCGGGCAGGTCGGCCGGCTTCACCTGGGGCGTGATCGGCCAGGCGTCACCGAGGCGCGCCGCGCGGCGGATGCCGGCCGGGCTCCCGGCCCCGATCCAGATCGGCGGGTGCGGCTGCTGGATGGGCCTGATGTGCACCGGGACGTCGTCGAGGGCGAAGTGCTTCCCTCGGTAGCTCACCCGGTCCTGGGTCCACATCAGCTTCAGGATCTCGATGGTCTCGTCCAGCCGGGCACCGCGTTCGCTGAACGGGACGCCGAACATCTCGTACTCGGCGGGGAGGTAGCCCAAGCCCAGGCCGACGCAGAGGCGGCCGTCGGTGACGACGTCCAGAGTGGCCAGTTCCTCGGCCAGCATGACCGGGTGATAGAGCGGGGCGATCAGGATCTGCGTCACGAGCCGGACGTGCGGGTCGACTTCGCCCGCCAGCCGGGCCAGCACCGGCACCGGCTGCAGCCAGCGTGACCGCTCGAACATGAAGTGCTGGCCGATCAGGATGTGGTTCATCCCGGCCCGCTGCGCGGCCTGCACCTGACGCAGGATCGAGTCGAAGTGATCCTTTTCGGAGACGGTCGTGGGGATGTCGCCGAGAATGATGCCGAAGTCCACGTCAGGACGCTCCCGCCGAGCCGAAGCCCTCGACCCAGCCGGCTTCGAGCGAGGCGGCCGCGACGATGTCGTTGGCCTTGTCCTTGAACCGCCAGGCGCCTTCCTGCTTGACCACGATGTCCTCGTAGCGCCCGAAGACGATCTTGGTTTCGCCGTCGCGGCCGAGCAGCGCGATGAAGGATGCCTCGTGCCGGGCGACACCTGGCTCGAGGACGGTGATCACCTGGTTGAGGGCGTGATGGCGGGAAAACTTCACGCCGTCGGCGAAGAACGCCGTGAAGTACGCCTCGATGGCCGGGCGACCCGAATGGACCCCCGCCGGATTCCGCAGGACGGCATCTTCGGTGAACAGGTCGACGAGATCCCCGATCTTGCCGATCCGGTCGACGGTCGTGCAGTAGGCGGCGATGAAGGCGCGCACTTCCTCCTTAGTCTCGAGGTTCGCGAGCCGGGTCTCGACGTCGAGTTCAGGCATGGCACGGGTTCCAATCAGCTCGCCGGCGGGGTTCGGGGCACGCTTGAAAAGGGTGGCGGTGGTCTTCCGGCGCGCCGCGGCGGCGGCTTCACTCGTGAATCCCACGCCAGGCCAGGGTGCCGCCGTCGATGAGATAGGCCGCTCCGGTCATGAAACCGGCATCCTCCGAGGCGAGGTAGCAGGCGAGCTTGGCGACTTCCTCCGGGGTGCCTTTGCGGCGGATGAGATTGGCCGTGGTCATCTTCGCGACGCGCGGATCCGAAGTCCCAGCGGCGGCGGTATTCCGTGCCATCTCGGTATCGATCGTCCCCGGGCAGTAACAGTTCACCCGGACGGCGGGGGCCAGCGTGACGGCCATCGTCTTGGTGAGCTGGATGACGGCGGCCTTGGTCACCCCGTAGATCGCGTGGCTGTAGGCGACATAGCCGGCCACCGACGCGGCGTTGACGATCGCCGGCGTACGGTCCGAACGGCGCAGGTGCGGCGCGGCGAAGCGGGACATCAGCCAGACGGCTTTGAGGTTGATGTCCATCAGCAAGTCCCACAGCTCTTCCGGCAGGGTGTCGAAATCGACGTCGTTGGTGAAGGCCCGCTCGAGCACTCCCGCGTTGTTGAGCAGGACGTCAAGGCCGCCGAACTGCCCGACGACGGAGTCCACTGTCGCCGCGATCTCGTCCCGCCGGCGCAGGTCGCAGGGGACGAAGATGCCCTTCGCGCCCTGTTCCCGGACCAGGGCAGCGGTCTGTTCCCCGGCTTCGCGCTGGATGTCCACGACGGCGACGGCGGCCGCACCCTGGCGGGCCATCTCGATCGCCGCGGCCCGGCCGATGCCCTGGCTAGCGCCTGTGACCAGGCAGATTCGGTCGGGTAGCAACGGATGTCCATCCCCCCTGGCCCAGCCGCGAGCGATGCCGCGGTCGGGCTAGCGTGAAGCCCTGCAGTTACAGAGGGTACAGGCAATGCTCCGAAGAGCAACAGCGGAGCGTCGCTCTCATCAGCCGACGTAGAAGATGCCCAGGCCCAGGGCGACGCAGATGCCGGCGATGATCCAGAAGCGGACCACGATCGTCGTCTCGGCCCAGCCGGCGAGCTCGAAATGGTGCTGCAGCGGGGCCATCCGGAACACCCGCTTACCGGTCAGCTTGAACGAGCCGACCTGGATCACCACCGAGAGCGTGATGATCACGAACAGGCCGCCCAGCAGGAACAGCAGCAGCTCGGTGTGCGTGGTGATGGCCAGCCCGGCCAGCACGCCGCCTAGGGCCAGCGACCCGGTGTCGCCCATGAAGATCTTGGCCGGCGGCGCGTTCCACCACAGGAAGCCGATACACGCACCCATCACGGTGGCGGCCACGATGGCCAGATCCTGCGGGTCGCGCACGTCGTAACAGGCCGGGGCCATGTAGACCGTACAGTCGTTCCGCAGCTGCCAGATGCCGATGATCATGTAGGCGGCGAGCGCGAGGATGGCCGCACCGGTGGCCAGGCCGTCCAGCCCGTCGGTGAGGTTCACGGCGTTGGAGGTCCCGGACACCATGAGGATGACCCAGACCACGAACAGCACCGGCCCGATGGAGATGCCGAAATCCGCGTAGAAGGACAGGTGGGTGGACGCCGGGGTGATGTCCCATCCGTCCGGGAACCTGATCGCGAGCACAGCGAAGATCCCGCCCACGATGGCCTGGCCGGCGAGTTTGGCCCCGCTACGCAGGCCCAGGCTGCGCTGCATGTACAGCTTGATGAAGTCGTCGGCGAACCCGACCAGGCCGAGCCCGGTCATCAGGAACAGCACGAGCAGCCCGGACGCGGACGTGGGGTCGCCGGTGGCCAGGTGACCGACGAGGTAGCCGACCAGCGACGCGGTGATGATCACCGTGCCGCCCATGGTCGGCGTGCCGCGCTTGGACAGGTGCCCGGCCGGCCCGTCCGACCTGATCTCCTGGCCGTAGCCGCGCCGGGTGAACGCCTTGATGGCCAGCGGAGTGCCAAACAGCGCGCAGAACAGCGAGACGGCCGCGGACAACAGGACGGTCTTCACCGGTCCGCCTCCTCTCCGGCCAGCAGCGCCTCCGCGACGCCTTCCAGGTGGGCCGCGCGGGACGCCTTTACCAGGACAACGTCGCCGGGCTTCAGCTGGTTCGACAGCGCGTCGAGCGCGGCGGCGCCGTCGGGGACGGCGAGCGCCTCACCGGTCCAGGACNNGACGTGCCGCCCAGCTCGGCCATGTGGCCGAGGACGGCGAACCCGCGTCCGTCCTGCGCCAGGTGGCGGAGGGCACGCAGGGCGGCCGCCACCGATTCGGGGTTGGCGTTGTACGCGTCGTTGATGACCGTCACCCCATCCCTGCGGCGGTGGACCTCCATCCGCCACCGGCTGCGCGCCACCGCGGCGCAAAGCCCGTCCGCGATGTCGGCCAGGCCCAGGCCGAGTTCGCGCGCGAGGGCGGCGGCGGCGACGGCATCTGGCACGATATGGGCGCCGTGCAGCCGGAGGGTGATCGCGGCTGGGCCTTCGGGTGTCAGCAGGGTGAAGCTCGGCCGCCCCAGGTCGTCCAGCCGCACGTCGGTGGCCCGGATCAACGCGGCGCGGTCGTCGACGCCGACGGTGACGACGCGGGCCGCGGTGCGGGCGGCCATGGCCAGGACGCGGGGGTCGTCGGCGTTCAAGATGGCCACCCCGTCGGCCGGGAGCGCCTCGACCAGCTCGCCCTTGGCCTCGGCGACCTGGTCCAG
>PLIQ01000291.1:42169-46649 GCA_003140115.1 Actinomycetota bacterium
AGCTGAGCGGCCAGGTCCTTGGTCGTGGTCTTGCCGGACGAGCCGGTGAGGCCCGCGATCGCGGCGGCGGGCAGCGAGTCGGCCACGAACCTGGCCAGCGCGGCCAGGGCGGCCGGGACGTCCCCGACCAGGACCGAAGGGACCGGGACCGGCCGGGTCGCGAGGACCGCGACCGCGCCGGCCGCGACGGCGGCGGAGGCGAAGTCGTGCCCGTCGGCCCGCTCCCCCGCGACCGCGACGAACAGCCCGCCGGGGCCGGCTCGCCGGGAATCGATCACCACCTCGCCGGTCACCACGGCGGCCGGCTCCCCGGACAGCTGGCCGCCGGTGAGCTCGGCGATCTGGGCCAGGGTCAGCGGGATCACCGGTCCACCGCCCACGGGTCCAGAGGCGGCTGGCCCTTGGCCGCCCGCTCCAGCGCCGACGCGGTGACCGCGCGGTCGTCGAAGGGCAGGACCGCGCCGGCCACGTACTGTCCGGTCTCGTGGCCCTTGCCCGCGACCACGATCACGTCGCCCGGAACGGCCAGGGCGACGGCCTGGGCGATCGCGGCGGCCCGGTCGGGCTCGATGATGACCCGGGCCCTGGTCACCGGCGGCACGCTCAGCACGCCGTCCAGCATCGCCGCGAGGATGGCCAGCGGGTCCTCGGATCGCGGATTGTCACTGGTGAGAATGGCCACATCGGCCAGCGACGCCGCGGCCGCGCCCATCATCGGGCGCTTGGCCCGGTCCCGGTCGCCGCCGCAGCCGAGCACGATGATCAGGCTGCCCTGGGTGACCGGCCGCAGCGAGCGCAGCACGGCCTCGACCGCGCCCGGCTTGTGTGAGTAGTCGACGAACGCCGTGATGTCCAGCCCCGCCGCGGGGACCCGCTCCAGCCGTCCCGGGACGCCCGGGCAGGCCGCGATCCCGGCCACCGCGTCCTCCAGCCCGACGCCCGCCTCGACCAGCGCGACCACCGCGCCGAGCGCGTTGGCCACGTTGAACACCCCGGCCAGCCCGACCGACACGTCCGCCTCGACCCCGCCGGGCCCGATGACCCGGAACGTGCTGCCGTCCGCGCCGGACCGGACGTCGATCGCCCGCCAGTCCGCCTCCGGCTTGCCCGCCGCNNGCCTTGGCCCGGAAGTAGTCTTCCAGGTCGGCGTGGAAGTCCAGGTGATCCTGCGACAGGTTGGTGAACACCGCCACGTCGAAGCTGGTGCCCGCGACCCGGCCCAGGGCCAGTGAGTGGCTGGACACCTCCATCGCGGCGGCGGTCACCCCGCGCTCGGCCATCACCGCGAACAGGGCCTGCAGGTCGGGCGCCTCGGGGGTAGTCAGCGTGCTGGGCAGCTGGTCCGTGCCGATCCTGGTCTGCACCCCGCCGATCAGGCCGGTCTGGTGGCCGGCGGCGCGCAGCCCGGACTCCAGCAGGTAGGTCGAGGTGGTCTTGCCGCTGGTCCCAGTCACGCCGATGAGCGTCAGCCGGCTCGACGGGTTCCCGTACACCCAGCAGGACACCTCGCCCAGCTTGCCGCGCGGATCGGCGAGCACGAAGACCGGCACCCCGGTCTGCGCGGCCCGGGCCCGGCCGTCCGGGTCGGTCAGCACCGCGACCGCTCCCGCGGCCACCGCGTCGGCGCAGAACGCGGCGCCGTGGACCCTGGTGCCGGGCAGCGCGACGTACAGGTCGCCGGGCGCCACCGCGCGCGAGTCGAGCGTGACTCCGGTGACGCACCCTAGGTCGTTCGGCGAAATTGATCTTCCTACGGGCGTATTGGGGTCCAGCCGGACACCCAGCAGCGCGCCGAGTGCGGACAGCGGCTTCGGCCGTTGACGGGCGGGTCGGATCGCCACGGGGTGAGGGTACCTCCAATCACGGCGCGTTCAGACGGATCTTCGCGGGGGTGGCACCGTCCGGCGGGATCTGCAGCGTGGCCAGCGCTTCCTTCATCACCTGGTAGAAAACCGGGCCGGCCACCACGTCGCCGTAGTAGCCGCCCCGGGTCGGGTTCTGGACGTTCACCGCGATGACCAGTTGCGGGTCGTTGCCGGGTGCCATGCCAATGTAGCTCGACCCATAGACGCACAGCGCGCAAGTTCCGTTGGTTTCCTGCGAGGTGCCGGTCTTGGCCGCGATCGCGTAGCCGGGGATGATGCCCCAGGGCTCGCCGCCCTCCTCGTCGACGCCCGGCACCTGTTCCAGGATCTGCTGCAGCTCATGCGCGGTTTTCGTCTGGATGACCCGCTTGGCCGGCGAGGGCGCGGCGGGGGTGTACTTGCCCGCGGAGTTGGTCGTGCCCTCGACCAGCGTCGGCTGCACTCGCACGCCGTTGTTGGCGATCGTCGCGTAGACCTCGGCCATCTGGATCGCGGTCACCGCCACGCCCTGGCCGTACGCGAGGGTGTACCGGGTGTCCGGCCACCACTGCGAGACCGGGGGCAGGTCGCCCGAGATTTCCCCGGGCAGCCCGAGACCGCTGGGCTGCCCGAGGCCGAACGCCCGCAGGTAGTCGTACTGGACCTGCGGGGTGATGTGGTTGGCCACCTGGGACATGCCGATGTTGGAGGAGTGCGCGATGATCCCGGCGATGGTGTACCGCTCACCGGGGCTCCACTCGGCGTCCTGGATGATCTGGCCGCCCTCTTCGATCTGGGACGGGATGTTGTAGGCGCTCATCGGCGTCTGGCCGCCGTGTTCGAACGCGGCCGCGGCCGTGATCACCTTGGCCGTGGAGCCCGGCTGGAACTCGTTCTGGACCGCGATGTCGGTCGCCTGGCTCACGTCGGTGATCGTCGACGGGTTGTAGGTGGGCCACTGGGCCATGGCCAGCACGTAGCCGGTCTTGGGCTGGATGATCACCACCGTGCAGTTGCTGGCCTTGCTCTTGGCCACCTGGGCGGCGCAGGCTTGCTCGGCGTCGTACTGCAGCGCCGGGACGATGGTCAGCCGCAGGTCGCTGCCGTTCACCACGGGGCTGTCGTTGCTGCCCGCGAGGGGGATCTGCTGGCCGTTCGTGGCGATCTGGACTTGCTCGCTGCCGGCCCGGCCGGCCAGCAGCGAGTTGTACTCCTCTTCGATGCCGGCCGCGCCGACCAGGGCGCCCTGGCTGTTGGTGCCGGTGAAGCCGACGATGTTGGCCGCAGCGTCACCGTCCGGGTAAGACCTGGCGTAGCTCGGGGTCTCCGAGATGCCGGGCAGGTTGAGGGCCTGGATCTCGCCACCCACCTGCGCCGACACGCCCTGGGCCAGCACCACGTACTGCGGTGAGGTCGGGTGCTGGATGAGGCTGAGGATCTGGTCGGCCGGCATGTTGAGGTACGTGGCGAGCTTGGTCGCGACCTGCGCCTGGTCGGCCGCGGGCATCTGCGGCGGGTCGGCGTACACCAGGTAGGTGGCCACGGTCATGGCCAGCACTTCCCCGTTCGCCCCGGTGATCGTGCCGCGCACCGCGGGCAGCGGGATCGTCTTGTCCCGCTGCTGCAGGGCCAGGACGCGGTAACGGGCGGCCTCCAGCCCCTGCAGCTGGACCAGGCGCGCGGCGAACAGCGTCAGCACGAAGGCGATCGCGAGCAGGGTGACGCCGAGCCTGCGGGACGGGTTGCCGCGCGGGATGAGACGGCGGGGCCGGGGCGGCTTGGCGGGCCGGGGCGGCTTGGCGGGCCTGGGCGGGAGTCTTTCTGACGAACGGACCGGGCCGCGTGCCCCGGGTCCTCCTGGCGGCATCCCGGGCCTTCGCCGCGGGTCACCACGAGGCGAGCCGCCCGGCGCGCGGGGTACTCCGGGGGTTCGGCCGCCCGGGCGGACGCTGCCTCCCCGTCCGCCTCCCGGTCCGCGGGGAGGTCCGGGGGGTCGCCCGCCGGGGCCGGCGCCGCCGCGGGTGGGGTCGTACGGGGTCACGGGGTGTATCCGGGGACGTTGATCCCCGCGTCAGCCTCGGGAACCTGCCCCTTGACCACCTTCCCGGTCTTGAGGTCGATGAACTGCAGCTCCGGGTTCGGCCGCATACCGAACGCCTCGGCTTCCTGGGCGATCTGGCCCGGCGAGGAGGCCTGCGCGACCTGCTGGGTGAGCAGTTGCTCCTGCTTGGCCAGGTTGGTGTCCTGCTGTTGCAGGCTGGTGATCCGGTACGACCCTTCGGCCAGGGTGGTGCTGATGACCAGCAGCGAGATCAGGGCCCCGCCGAGCAGGCCGACGAGCAGCAGGATGAACGGCGCCCGGGGGTGGCGCGGGCGGGTCCGGGCGATCGCCAGGCGGGCGGCTGACCGGGTCGTCGGCTTGGCTGGCCGGGTCGTCGGCTTGGCTGGCCGGGNNGGTCGTCGGCTTGGCTGGCCGGGCGGGCTTGGGCGGCTTGGCGGGCCTGGCGGGCCTAGCGGGCCTGGCGGGCGTGGTTGCGGGGCGGGTTCCCGGGGCGGTTCCGGGGCGGATTCCCGGGGCGGTTGCGGGGCCGGTGAGCGGCCGGGTGTGGCGCGGGGCGGCGAACGGGCGGGTCCGG
>PLIQ01000035.1:0-161 GCA_003140115.1 Actinomycetota bacterium
CGGGCACTGCTGGACGACACGCACCGCGGCGCGGCCTACCCTGTGCTCGGGGCAGGCCCGGTGACCGTGCGCGAGCAGGTCGCCGCGATCGCCGCGGCGCTCGGCGAGCCAGTGCGGCTGGAGGAGGTGGACGTGGACACCTACCGCGCCCAGCTGCTCAC
>PLIQ01000035.1:172-2009 GCA_003140115.1 Actinomycetota bacterium
GAGCCAGCCGCGAAACCCCAGACTCCCGCCGATTGCGCGGGGGCGGACCTGCGCGGTAGCAACGATCGCCGCCTGGCGGGGTGTAGACGGCGTCCGGGATGATAGTCGCCTGATCGAAGGGCAGGTCGTCGGGTAGGCCGACTAGTGCCCTGCAGATCATCCGATTACGGGAGGCCACCAGTTCGCATGCGCTCCCATGCCACGGCGTGCCAGCCGGCGGTTACTCGCACGCCCGGCTCCGTGCCNNTGATTAAACGACCCGGCGCACGGCGACGACGTTCTGCGCGGCAGTCCCGGTCGCTCCTGAGCGGCCAGCAGATTCGCGCAAGCGATGAGCAGGTGCTTGCCAGTCGGGCCGTGGCGTTTGCACCGGGGCTCTGCTAGAGGCGGTGGCTCAGGGGAGGAGCAGAGCCTCGGCGGCGTGGCCCGGGGCCACGCTATTTGCGGTCATGGACCCGGGCGGCTAGAACCAGGATGGCCCGTGGGGCGTGTACGGCTCCTGGAGCGCGTGGATCTCGTCGTCAGTGAGGTGCAGGCCGAGCGCGGCGACAGCTTCGCTCGGCTGCTGCGGTTTGGTCGCTCCGATGATCGGGGCGGTGACGGCGGGGTGGCGGAGCACCCACGCCAGCGCGACCTGGGCCATGCTGACGCCGCGAGTGGCGGCGACTTTCTGGACGGCGTTGACGACGGCTCGTCGAGGGGCGAGTCGAAGGACTTGACCACCTCGTCCACGGTGGAGCGGTGGGACTGCTCTCCCAGGGGCGCGCCAGGTAGTGCTGGTCGTTTTGGGGAAATCGCACCAGTATCCGTGTCCGAGGTCCGACGTGCACCTTACGTACATGATCAACATCACCCTGACCACGGAGTTCGTTCTGCCTCCTCGTGGTGCGTGGTGACAACTGCAGACGGGGTGATGAGGACGACGACCATGGGCGGGGGGCCGCAGGCGACGGCTGGGCGCGCGCCGTGGATGCGAGGCGGCCTCCTATGCGATCGCTCAGCCGAGACCGATCGCGTCTAGTGCTGTGGCCGCCGGCCGTGAAGGGACGCATAATCAAGTCCTGGTTCGATCACGGCCGGCGAATGGTTTCGCCCGGCGGGCGGAGCGGGGCGGAACCAAGACGCGGCCTTGTCGCCGCTCTTAGCAGTCACGAATGTTCCGGTGATGCTGGCTCGCCTGATCGCGCGCAGCGTCGTGGCGTCGAAGCGTTCGGCGGCAGCTTCGCGGTTTCCCGGAGAGGAACCAGCGTAGGGATATGCGCGCCGACCAGCGCCTGCCCGTTGGAGAGCGTCATCGACTGCAGTCCGCGAGCCCTGGCCGGCCCTGGCGCGCCGGCCCGCTAGTCAGAAGTCGTAACGCGGATCACTTATAGCGGTAAACGATGCGCCCCTTCGACCAGTCCGCCGGGCTGATCTCCAGCAGCACGCGATCGTCCTGGATTACGCGGATGTGGTTCTTCGACATCCGCCCCGACATCCTCGCGAGCACCTCGTGCCCGTTGGCGAGTACCACGGTGTAGAAGCCGTGCCCGCGCATCCGGATGACCGTGCCCTCGGTCTCGATGAAGTCAGCCCTCGGCATGGCGCACCCCGCCCCGGTAAATGGCGGTGATCTCGNNCTCTTCGGCATTTAGCGATCCTCCTCATTGCTCTGGCTGCGGCGTCGCACATCTTGCAGCGCGAGCGTGCCCGTCACGGGCGGTTCGGTCAGTGCCGAACTCCTTCACCAGCAGCTTGATCTCGTTACAGGCATAGCAGCGCTTCTTGCTGTCGATATGCGAGCGTGCACCGTTCGCCCGTGCCCTTGGACTCGTTGCAGGACAAGCACAAGATCTGG
>PLIQ01000035.1:2104-4358 GCA_003140115.1 Actinomycetota bacterium
ATATCGTACTTGGCTTCCGCTTCTCCATCGCCCCACATCTGCTGGGCAGTGCGGGCTTCCCAGGCGAGCAGGGAGAAGTTGGTTTCCGATATGGCCGACGCGGTTTCGACAGGATGCGCTCGCCGCGGGCGGCGGCGATGATCGCGTTGGCCTCCGCGACGGGCCAGGCACGCACGTTGCCGGCCAGCCGAACCAGCGCGGNNGGCGCCTGCTGTCGCTGCGGAGGACGCACATGGATCGTGACGAAGATGTGGGGCCGGAACACCGAACCAGTCCTCGAACGCCTGATCAAGCTCGCGCCAGAGCAGTCTGGTATCGGGTACGAAGCGGTCCCATAGTGACGCCACTGCGGAGGGCATGTACGTAGGGCAGTGTCCGGGAGGGACTTGAACCCGCATGCCTGTGACCTGCGACGTTGCACATCTGGCTGATGTTGGAGAATGAATATACCCAGGTCAGAGACTTGCATCGGTGTCCGAGGGGCGACTGCACCAAAAAACCAATGCTTGCTCGCGGCAGAGTTCGCCTTTGGTCACGTGGCCTAACGATGCCAGCGGACCTTCCGGCCGGGCATCTACTCCCATACTCAGCTCGGCCGCGACGGCCAGACCTGGCCAGTTCGGGCCGAACGGGGCGGTACTCCGAGTTCTGCCGGCGGCTCGCCCCGCGCTGGACGGGTGCGGCGAGGTACCGGTGCGCTCCGAGGAGGTGATCGAGCCGGTCCGGATCATCGGGGTCCTGCACGCCGGGCACCATCAGTGGGACCGGTACGGTGGACACGCCTCTGGCCCGGGCGCTGATCACTGGGGAGGATCCTGATGACCGACTGGAAGCCGGCGATGCGGGTGCCCGACCCGGCGGTGCGCGTCCTCGACGAGCGCTTCCGGCGCTATGTGCTGCCCCTGGCGAAGCTGGAGCGGCTGGCCACCGGGTGCCGCTGGGCCGAGGGCCCGGTCTGGTTCGGCGATCACCGGACGCTGGTGTGGAGCGACATCCCCAACGACCGGATGCTGCGCTGGGACGCCGCCAACGAGATGCTGTCGGTGTTCCGCCAGCCGTCCAACTACGCCAACGGCAACACCCGGGACCAGCAAGGACGGCTGGTCACCTGCGAGCACGGCGGCCGTCAGGTTACCCGCACCGAGCACGACGGCACGATAACCGTGCTGGCCGACAGCTACCAGGGCAAGCGGCTGAACGCGCCCAACGACGTGGTCGTGGCGGCCGACGGGGCGGTCTGGTTCAGCGACCCAGTCTTCGGCATCCTCGGCGACTACGAGGGCTACCGGGCCGAGCCGGAGCTGCCGACATACCTGTACCGGCTCGACCCGGACGGCCGCCTCGACGCCGCGGCCGAGCTGCGCTCACCCAACGGCCTGGCCTTCTCCCCGGACGAATCGGTGCTGTACGTGGTCGAGTCTCTGGCCGTCCCGCACCGCCGGATCGTCGTCTACGACGTGCGCGACGGCTCGCTGGGCGAGCAGCGCCCGTTCATCGACTGCGGCGACGGCACCCCGGACGGGCTGCGGATCGACGAGGACGGCAACCTGTGGTGCGGTTGGGGCGGCGGCGAGGGATTGGACGGGGTCCGCGTCTTCGCCCCCGACGCCACCCCTATCGGCCACATCGACCTGCCCGAGCGGTGCGCCAACCTCGCCTTCGGCGGCCGCGCCCGCAACCGCCTGTTCCTGGCCGCCCACAGCTCTCTGTACGCTCTTTACGTCAACGTCCGCGGCGCCCGCTAGCGACCCGTTCGGTTCGAGGGTGCTTGCAGCCCCCGCAGGCGCACTCACCCCCGCCCGGCGCGACCTGGAGCCGTTCCGCGCGGCCAGGCATCTGCCAGGCCAGGCCAAGATCGTCCAGCTGTACGGGGAGTTTCGTGCTGCTGGCGGCTGACGGGGCTGGGAAATCAAGGGTTCTTGAGAGCCTCCGGGCAATGGAGCCTAGTTCTCTCGTCGTAAACCTCCTTGCACTTGAGGCGTCTGGGATCCGGGAGGAACTGCAGCGGGCAATTGCCTTCTCAGCTAGCGAGGGGCGCCGGCGGCAGCCCTGCCGGACCCATGAAGGCGAAGACCTGGCTGGTGCCCGGAAGCAGCAGCAGGCCATCGGCGGCCGACGGCGTCGGGAAGTGGTTCGCCGACCCGCCGAAGGGAATCGAGACGACCTGCTTGCCGCTGGCCGGATAAACGCCGTGCACTGCATAGTCGGCTCCCATCGTCCAGACCAGCCCATCAGCGATAATCGGCCCGACGGC
>PLIQ01000275.1:0-5776 GCA_003140115.1 Actinomycetota bacterium
CCTGCCCGCGGGGAAGATCCGGCCCGGGATGCCGTCCTGGCCGCGATGACTATCCTCGCCGCCCTGCGGAACGGTGGGGAGTTCCGCCACGGCCGTGGGGGCCGGCGGGCCGGCCGTGCCGAACTGCCCGGTCTCGTTCGCGGAACGCTGGCTGCCGATCGGCGCCGGACCCCGGCCGCCTACCCTGCTGACCGGCATTTGGTGCGCCTGCCGTCCGCGGGCTGCCGTGGTGAAACAGGACCCGCCAATTCTTCATCGCTGTGATAGCCGATAGGGCGCACATGCTGGCGGCCGGATGAGACCAGAGACACTTCGGCACCCCCCTTACTCACGTACTGCAGTGATAAGTTCACTTGCCGTAGCTAGGCCCCCCTGGGAGGCAACGAGCCGCCTACGAAAAGGTACAGGTCATTTGCCCGAGAAGTGCGCTGTTTGCCGATATTCCCGGTAGGCCGGAAAGNNCACGCCCAGCTTGAAGGAGCCCTCCGCGAACGGGCTGTCTTCGAGCCGCCAGTCCTGATGATCAAGCCCGTCGTGCTGGGCCTTGTCGAACCACACCAGCCCGAGCGTCTTGTAGGCCACCATCCCGCGGAACAGGTTCTGGATCTCGTTGAACTGGCCGGCGGCGGGTCCGACGGCGGTCTCCGACAGCAGCACNNGTGCCGGTTTCATCGGCCTGGATCGTCCACACCCAGGTGACGTTATCGGCACCCTCGTCGCGGAACAGCGTCACGATGTGCCGCCAGGCGGCCACGAAGGTCGACGGCGGGGTATGCATGTAACCCCACGAGTACCAGTTGGCGTTCATCTCGTGCCCGAAGCCGATGACGACATCATGGCCGAAATTGCGGACCGAGTCGGCGTACGAGCGCAGGTAATCGTCGTAGGTGCCGTCGGCGATCGCGGCGATCGAGGCGTAGGTCGGGTCGATCTGTATGAACGGGATCACGCCATGGCGGTGGATCGTTTCAGCGAAGGACGTATCGAACGACTCCGCCCACCCGCTGTAATACCCGAGCAGGTTAGGCTCGCGGCCCGCCGCGGCCGCGAACTCCGCGACCGGGTCCCAGGACGGGGGCGCCCCCGGCTCGAAGACGCCCAGGTAGGACGCCGGGCTGGCCCGCAGCGACGTGTGGACGGGCCGCGCCGCAGGGTGGGACGATCCGGTGAGGCGGATGGACGCGCCCACCAGGGCGGCCACCGCCAGCGCGACGGCCAGGATCGTGATCAGCCGGGATGTCATCCTGCCCGGCTCCCGGGGAACACAACGCGGCCGACCATCATGAGGTTGACCACGCCGAAGAACAGCAGGACCGCGAACTGCGGGGAACCGAGGGTGATCGTCCGCCACAGCGCCAGGGCCAGCCACAGCAGGCCAATACCGCCGCTCCACCAGGTGACGCCGAGCCGGAATCGCGGCAGCGAACTGCCCGGCGTCCGCGTCGGGTGCCAGCTCATCGACTTGCCCCGGGCTCCGTCCCAGAGCGCGAACACGTGCGCCCAGCCGCGCGCGATGCCCAGCGGCCAGGTGGCAGGCCCGTAGCGGGAAACGTGCCAGAGCGGGTACAACGCGAAGCCGGTCAGCATGGCCGGGAGCAGGACGATGAAGTTCCGTAGCCTGATCTGGCCGGGCAGGAAGGCCAGCATGACGATCGGAATAGCGGGCCCGAGGAAGGTGAGCAGGGCGGTGTAGGCGTAGTACAAGAACCCGGAGACGTAGGTCAGCCGGGCCGGTACGGACATGGGTATCGACCACAGCCGCCGCGAGAACACGATGCCGACATTCCCTGAGCACCAGCGGTACTGCTGCCTGACGAAGGCGTCGAGCCGGTCCGGGCAGATCCCGGTCGAGAGCAGGATCGGCACGTAGGTTATCGACCAGCCGGCCCGGCGCACATCCAGTCCGGTATGCACGTCCTCGGCGTAAGGGATGAGGGTCGGGCCGCCCTGGGGCTCCAGCGCGGCGCGCCGGTAGACCGCCGAGGTCCCGCAGCAGACGGCCGCGCCGAGCCGGTTGCGAGCCACCTGAACCGTCCGGTAGAAGACCTCCTGAATCGGTCCCGCGGCCCGCTCAACCCAGGTCTGCGCGGGACTGCTCCTGAAGTACTGCGGGGTCTGCACGATCGCGATCGCCGGATCATCCAGGTAGGGCAGGGTCTCGGCCAGGAAGTCCCGCCGGGGTGCGAAGTCCGCGTCCAGGATGACCAGGAACTCGGCGCTGGTCTGGGCGAACGCATGGCGCAGGTTGCCGGCTTTCTTGCCGGCCGGCCAGTCTGGCCGGTGCAGATAGCAGAAGCCGAACGACCCGGCCATCGAGCGCGCGGCCTCGGACGGCCCGTCGTCGAGCACGAACGCTCGCGCGTCGCCCTGGTACTCGCCGATCAGGCCCAGGACCGCGGTCCACGTGTTACGCAGCAGGTCGACCGGCTCGCCGCAGATGGGCAGGTAAATGTCCACGTCAGGGTAGGAGGCCGGCCGCCACGCCTGGATACGCGCCTGGTGAGCATCCAGGTCGAATCCGGACCCCGCGAAATTCACCGGCAGGCTGGTCGCCTGGTAGATGACGAAAATGGCGGTGAAGAACAGGAACGGCGACAACGCCAGGTCCTGCGTCTCGAACCTGAGCTGGCTGAACACGACGCAGCTCGAGCCGATCACGATGACCGTGGTCAGATACGGCAGGTTCCGCCAGACGTAAGAGTACTTTTCCTCGTCATCGGGGGGACGCGGCGGCTCCGGGCCGCCCTGCTGGTGCCCTCTGGCCGCGGGCCCGACCGGTAGTGCCATGGTTCCGGTGGTAACCGGCCCCTGGTCGGTCACCGCCGTCGCCAGATCACGTAGGTGCCTGGCGAGGGGCCGGCCGGCCCGGCCCCGTAGGGCACGACCTGGATCAGCTGATAGCGCGGGTTCTTGTGCAGGGCCGCCGAGATCGTCTTATCCAGCGGCACCGTGTCGGAGAAGTTGAGCGCGACCAGGGAAAAGTAGCTCGCCTGAATGTACAGGGCATAGGTGCCGGCGTTCCCGTCCCCGACCACCCCGGCCGCGTCGCTCGGGCCGCCGGTCGGGACCCCGGACGCCAGGACGATGTTCCGCGTGCCGGACCACCGCTCCCACTGGCTTCCGGCCGGCAGGTAGTACTCGGCGATGGACGGGTCCTCGACCAGCAGGTGCCCGCTGGTGTGCGCGACGAGCGGGCCGAGGATGGCAATGAAGTCGGTCGAGTTGGGCCAGGCGGTGGAGAGGGCCCGCGACTGGCCGGCCCCGAGCGCGATCGGGAACGAGAGCGCGATCACGCAGGCCCCGCCGGTGACCGCTCGCAGCTTCCCGACCGGCGCGGCCTCGATGAACCTGTCTACCGCGTAACCCGCGGCGATGGCAGCGAACCAGACCCCGAGATCGACGTGCTTGTTCAGCGAGGCCGTGGTGTGCAGGCTTGCCTGCTCGGCCGGCGCCAGCAGGGCCGCGCCTGCCACCAGGGTTAGCAGCCAGGCCTGCGGGCGTCCGGGCCCGGTGACCCAGCTGAAGACCGCGCCGGACACCGCGACGACGACGATGACGCCGGTCCACGACCAGGACTGGCTGAGGACGGTGAGCGGGGAGCCGGTGCCGGCCGTGCGGAATACCGTCGTCTGCGAGATTCCGTGCAGGTAGCGGCTTCCGCCGATCAGCACGGCGGGGGTGAGGAGCGCCGCCGCGACGGCCAGGATGGTCAGCGGACGCGAGGCGGCGAACTTGCCGCCGGGCTGCGGGAACGCGGTGACCAGAGCGAGCAGGAGCACGATGATGTCGTACAGGGCGTACGTGTACGCCGTCGCGTCGGCCAGCGCCAGCGCGACTCCGGCCGCGATCATCCAGATGGTCGCGTCCTTTCGCTCGCCGGCGTGGACCACGAACCACGCGGCCAGCGCCATCAGGAAGATCGACATGGCGTCGTAGGTGGCGAACGCTCCCAGGTGCAACGTCGGGCCGAGGACGGCGAACAGCGCGGCGGCGAAGAGCCCGGCCCGGCGCCCGAACAGCCGGCCCGTGGTGGCCCACAGCGCGACGGTGGCCCCCAGCATGAAGACGAGGGACAAGATCCGGGCTCCGGTCAGGCCCCCGATGCTGTCGGCCAGCGCGCCGATCGGCGGGTAGAGGACCGGCGCCCCGGAGAAGTAGGCCGGGAACTGCGGCAGCGGAGTGCCGTGCAGCAGGTGCGCCCACTCCAGGTGCCCGGCCCACAGATACGCCGCCTCGTCCTCGAACGCCGTGTCGGCCCGGACGAGCCGGAGCGACAGGACGGTCTGGACGGCCAGTATGGCCAGCAGCCACCAGCTGACCGAAACCCGCGGCTTCACGGTCCGCCCGTACCGGTGCGCGGCATCGGTCAAACTCGGAAACACCGGCGCCGTCGGAGACTCTGCCGACTCCTGGGTCGCTGGGCCGTGGTCCATAGACGTACCTGCCTGTGGTCAGGGCGTTCCCGGGGGGGCGGGGGAAGCCGCATCGTCAGCTCACGCTATGTACTAGATGCGTCACTCAAAGCAGCGACCCGCGGGAGGATACAGACGCCGCAACCCAGACGGTAACCGCAGGCCCCCTGGAAGGAGGGGCTTTTGCGGATTTTGAACCAGAAAACTATCCTCCCCGCGACATAGGGCCGGCCGCGCGGCAACCGCCGGTTCCGGGCAAATCGCGTCGTCACCGTTACGTTTCTTACGTTTTGCTTGTAGCGGCGCCGATCCTGTGCTCCGCTATACCGTGCGGTCCGCATCGTCCCAAGTGCGCACCGAGCGAGGGGTTCCACATGGGCGACGACGATCGCAGCGACCAGCTGCCGCACCGCTTCCGGGGCGCGGCGCCAGCCAGGCATGCCTCGTCGCCGCGACAGGGCCAGCCGCGACAGGGCCAGAAGCGCGCGGAGTCGCTCCGGCCGGCGATCGCGTCAGCGCCCGCGGACAACGGGGTGGCCCCGGCGGCCGCCGGCCGGACCGCGCGGCCGGAGCCCCTCAGCCAGCCCGACCCCGCCGTAAAGCCCGAGCGCCAGGCCAGGCCCGTCCAGCCCGAACGCGCCGCCGGGTCCACGCCCGCTGCGGGAGCGTCGGCTCGCGCCGCCGGAGCCAGGCCCGCTGCGGGAGCGCCGCCTCGCCGGCCCCTGGTCGTGACCAGCGCGATCGCGGTGGTCCTGGCCCTCCTGGCCGCGGGGTGCCTGGGCGTCGCGGTGGCTAGGTACGTGGCCAGCTGGCCCGCCCGCGTTCCCACGCTGAGCCCCGCCCAGCAGCGCGCGGAGGCGGCATCGGACCTTCGGGCGGCTACCTGGATCACCCAGTACGTCAGCCACGCCGATGTCGTCGCGTGTGACCCGCAGATGTGCGCGGCGCTCACCGCCGACGGGTTCCCGTCCCGCAACGTGCGCGTGCTCGGGCCGACCGCACCGTACCCGCTGACGTCCGCCGTGGTGGTCGTGACGCAGGCCGTTCGTGACCTGTTCGGCAGCAGCCTCAGCTCCGACTATGCGCCCGCGGTCCTGGCCGCCTTCGGCTCGGCCGACGCGAGCATCACCGTCCGCGTGATCGCGCCCCACGGCGCCGCCGCGTACTGGGCCCAGATCGGCGCGGATCGGGCCGCCGCGCAGCAAGCCGCATCCTGGCTGGTGGGGACGTCGGGCATCACGGTGTCGGCGAAGGCCAAGAAGCAGTTGGTGGCCGGCCAGGTCGACGCGCGGCTGCTGCTGGCCATCGCCTCCCTGGCCTCGGGCCGGCAGCCGGTCGACATCCTGGACTTCGGGAACGTCGGG
>PLIQ01000275.1:5820-7939 GCA_003140115.1 Actinomycetota bacterium
TCGAGTTCGCCGCCCCGACACCGCCCGCGCTGATCGCGCCCCAGAACCCCCAGTGACCGCGGATTTACCGCCGAGGCGGATCGCGAGGTTTTTCCGCCGATCGCGTCAACCGGTGTGGCGACCTTCGCGTCTCACCTAGTGAGGCNNGCGTACCTGCGGGCCTTGCGGGCCAGCCTGCGCGCGGTACCGGCGGGGTCGCGTCCCACCATTATCCTCACCACGAGGAGCGCGAGCGGCGTGCCCGTGCTTCGCATCGAGTTCGCCGCCCCGACACCGNNCTTCGCGTCTCACCTAGTGAGGCTCGGCGAAAGCGGGACGCCGAGCCTCGTTTTATGCCCGGAGCCGAGTAGGGTTTGCCCCAATGGCGGGCACTTGGGCGGGGACCGTGGATGACATCGACGCACGGATCATCGCCGCGCTGATCAAGGACGCACGGGCCAGCTATGCCCTGATCGGCCAGCAGGTCGGGCTGTCCGCGCCCGCGGTCAAGCGGCGCGTGGACCGGCTGCGGGCGGCCGGCGCGATCACCGGCTTCTCGGCCCGGGTGGATCCGGTCGCCATGGGCTGGACCACCGAGGCCTACGTCGAGCTGTTCTGCGGCGGGCGGACCTCGCCGGAGGAGATCGCGGCCGCGGTGGGACGATATCCCGAGGTGGCGGACGCCTGCACGATCACCGGCGAGGCGGACGCCCTGGTCCACATCCGGGCCGCCGACGTGCGGCATTTCGAAGGCGTGATGGAGCGGATCCGGGCTGAGCCGTTCGTGGTCAGGACGCGGAGCGTGATCGTGCTGTCCCGGCTCGTCGACCGGGCCGAGGCGCTGGCCCCCCCACCCTGAGCGAGAAGCCGCCCTGAGCCGCATCATGTCCGTTCTGCGCATCACGAGCCGCCTGAGCAGCTAAAGTCATGCGCATGCCGGAGTTTGAAGATCCGAGTGCGAATACCGGGCGCTTCCGGGCCTTTGTCGAACGTGGTGATGAGGATGTCGCGCCGTCCCGCCGCCGTCCCGCTTCTCCGGTCATGCTCATCACCGTGGGCGTGGTCATCCTGGCGATCATCATCGTGATCGTGGCCGTAGCCTAGGTGGCCCGGCTCGTCGTTACCTGGCAGTAGCTTGCCGGACCGCGTCTGGTCAAGCCCGGATGACATCCTGTGACCTATGACGGAGGATGACGAGCGACATCGGCTGACCGCGATCCAGGGGCTGGCCGCGCTGTCGCTGGACGCGTTGTCCTCGGTGGCCTACGGGCCGGAGGCCATCCTCGTCGTCCTGGTCGCGGCGGGCGCCGCCGGGCTGCGCTACTCGCTGCCGGTCACCGGCGCGATCATCGTCCTGCTCGCCGCGCTGGTGGTCTCCTATCGCCAGGTGATCGAGGCGTTCCCCAACGGGGGTGGCGCGTACGCGGTGTCAAAGGCGCACCTGGGCACCCAGGCCAGCCTGGTCGCCGCCGCGTCGCTGATCGTCGACTACGTGCTGAACGCCGCCGTCGGCGTGTCGGCCGGCATCGAGGCTCTCACCTCAGCGTTCCCTGGGCTCTACGGGGCTTCGGTCTGGCTGTGCCTGGCCGCGCTGGCCATCATCACCGGCCTGAACCTGTGGGGCGTCTCGGAGTCCGCCAAGGTCTTCACGGTGCCGACGGTGGCCTTCATCGTGGCCATCGTGGCGGTGATCCTCGGCGGCCTGTTCCGGGCNNGAGGCGATCGCGAACGCCGTGCCGGAGTTCCGCAAGCCCCGGGCCCACCGCGCGCAGCACACCGAGGTCTGGCTCGGCGTCCTGCTCGGCGGGATGCTGATCGGCCTGGGGGTCCTGATCAAAAAGTTCCACGTGGTGCCGCACTCCGGCGTCACGGTGCTGGCCCAGCTCACCGAGGCTTCGCTCGGTCACAACTTCATCTTCTTCGCGATCCAGCTCATCACCCTGGTGCTGCTCGCGCTGGCCGCCAACACCTCCTTCGGCGGCCTGCCGGTGCTGGCGTCCCTGCTGGCCAGGGACAACTTCCTGCCGCACATGTTCGGGCTGCGCGCGGACCGGCAGGTGCACCGCACCGGCGTGATCGTGCTGGCCCTCCTGGCCGCCGCCCTGCTGGTGGCGTCCAAGGGCAACACGCAGGCGCTGGT
>PLIQ01000244.1:0-2776 GCA_003140115.1 Actinomycetota bacterium
CAAGCTCCGTTCGGTCCGGTCGACTTTCTGGGCGCTGACCGTGACCGTCGTGCTCGGCGTCGCCCTGGGGGCCGTCGTCAGCGCGGTCACCGCCCACGGCTACGCCAAGTTCAGCGTCTCCGGCAAGCTGAGCTGGGACCCGACCGGGGTCAGCCTGGTGGGGGTGTACGTCGCCCAGCTGGCCATCGCCGTGCTCGGGGTGCTCGCCATCAGCTCGGAGTACTCCTCCGGGATGATCAGCACCAGCCTGATCGCCGTCCCGAAGCGAGGCCGGGTACTGGCCGCCAAGTCGCTGGTCTTCGCCGTGGTGACCTTCGTCCTGGGTGAGGTCATCAGCTTCACGGCGTTCTTCGTGGGCCAGGCCCTCATCAGCGGCCATGCCCCGCACGCGGCGCTCGGCGATCCCGGGGTAGCCCGNNGCGGTGGTGGGAGCGGGGCTGTACCTGACCGCCCTGGCGGTGCTCAGCGTCGCCGCGGGCACCTTGCTCCGGCACCCGGCCGCCGCCATCGCCGCCATGGTGGGCGTCCTGTTCGTCCTGCCCGCGATCTCCCAGGCGCTGCCGGACTCCTGGCGGAACCCGGTCAATGAGTTCTGGCCGACCCAGGCCGGGGGCCAGATCACCAGCGTTTACCACTCCGCCCACACCCTCCANNCGCGTCGATTAGTACGGGCAGGTCGTAAGGCCGTACGGCGGGTTCGAGGACGAGCTGCTGGCCGCCTTGTTTGAGGACTTCTTCGGAAGGGATCTCGACTTGGACGACGAGGCAGACGCAGACGCGGATGCGGAAGGCGTGCTGGGCGCCTGTGAGTAGGCGGGCACATCGGATTGTGAGCCGGCGTTGGCCAGGGCTTGGACGTCCGCCGGGACGGACTGGTCGTTCTGCCCTGCCGCGCTGACGTAGTCCGAGGCGTTGACGGTGTCCGCGCCGAACATCTCCAGCCCCGGTGCCTGCGCGGTGACCTGGGAGCCCAGCAGCACCTCCACGTGGCCGGCCGGCAGCGACGAGAGCGGGATGGCGGACTGCACGCCCATGACGTTGGCGATCACCTGCGCGTTCGCCTCGGTGGCACTGCCCGCGCCGTAGAAGACCTCGCCGTCGTCCTGGACCGGCTGCGACTGGGCGGAGGAGTCCGCGACGGCGCCGGCCTGGTAGCCCATCGCGACGAGGTCCTGCGAGACGTCCGCGGCCAGCGCGTTGGTGCCGCTGCCGTTGTAGACGTCCACGGTCACCGACGAGGCCGTCGAAGGGATCATCGAGGACCCGTAGAACGCCCGGTGGACCTGCTGCTGGATCTGCGGCACGTCGATGTAGTTCACGCTCTGCGGGCCCTGGTAGCCGGGGACGACGACCTCGTTCGTCGATATCTCGGGCAGCGTGGTGAAGCTGAGGCTGCTGCTGGACAGCGCGCGTACGTCCTGCGACAACTCGATCAGGTTCCAGTCGCTGTCATACATGAGGTAGCTCTTCGCGTTGCTCAGCAGGGCGGGGATCGCGCTGAGGTCGCTCAGCACGCCGCTGGTCCTCAGCTTCCACAAGAGGTACTCGATGGCGGCCTGCTGCCGGGCGGTGCGGCCGATGTCGACCCCCGGCAGGGTGTCGCGCGACCGGACGTAGGCCAGTGAGTTGGCCGCCCCCAGGTGCAGGTACTGCTTGCCGCCTTGCTTCGCGTTGTAGCCGGCCTTGAAGGCGCTGAACCCCGAGTTGTCCGTGCGGGTGAGCGGATCGTAGTCGGTCAGGTTCGCCCCGGCGGGCAGGCCGTCCTGGGCGGGGGCGGGCTGGATGCAGATCTCCAGCCCGCCGAACTGCTTGGCCAGCTCGTAGAAGCCGATGATGTCCGACTCGATGAAGTGGTCGATGTGCACGCCGGTGACCGACTCGACGGTCTGGACCTCGAATAGCTGGCCCGCCTGGTTGGCGGCCAGGTACCGCTCGGCCTGGGTCATGTCGGAGCCGTCGGTCTGGTCGAGCGACTCGTCGTAGGCGAAGGCGTAGGCCCCGTCGATCTTGCCCTCGGTGAGCCCGTCGTAGGTGGCGTGCGGGTAGTTGACGACGTCGTCGCGGGGGATCGAGAAGCCGATCGCCTTCTGCCCGCCGGCGAAGACGTGGATCAGGATCAGCGTGTCGGTGTCCTGCGAGCCTTCAAGGCCCGCCTCGACCTGCGCCTCGTTGCCCGAGTGCGTCTCCGTAAGCTGCTTGACCGACAGGTCCTGTCCCTGCAAGGTGGTCCGGCTCTCCAGCCCCATGACCAGGATGTTTATCGCGCCGGCCGACGGAGCGCTGCCGAGCCCGACACCTGCGCCGAGCCCGACACCCGTGCCGAGCCCGGCCGTCAGGCCCACGACCTCGTGGACGTAGCCGGCCACCGCGAGGGTGATGGCAGCGGCCGTGCACGCGACCATGTAGCCGAGGTTGCCTATGGTGATCGGACCGAGCTTCGGACTGCGCACGCCCAGACTCCTCAACCTTGACCTCAGCCGGAATCCACGCTCACTGGGCAGATACTAGCCGAGCAGGCGAACCAGCAGCGTGCGGATCACCAGCACAACTAACCGCCCGGCTGAACCAGCGGCGGCGGCGCCTCCTGCGGCGGGCCGCCGTCCACCAACTGGTGCACGCGCGGCGGCGGTGACGGGCGGGAGCGCCGAGCCAGGGCGACGCCGCCGAGTGCGGCCACGAAGCAGGACGCGCCGCCGACGGCCAGGCCGATGCGCGGGTCGGTCAGGGCGATGATCCAGCCGATCGCCGGGCCGCCGACCGGCGTGGTGCCCTGGAA
>PLIQ01000244.1:2804-32455 GCA_003140115.1 Actinomycetota bacterium
GCGATGATCATCGGCCGCAGCCCGGTCCGGCCCCGCGCGGCGGTGAACAGCCCGCCGATCACCGCCCCGACGCCCATGGCCGCGGTCATGAAGCCGTAGGCTTCCGCGCCGCCGTGGAACGTCTGCCGGGCCAGCACCGGGAGCGTGACCTGAAATTCGTAGGCCAGCAGGCCCACCAGGCTCATCATCGCCAGCGGAATCGCGATCATGGGCGTGCGGGCCGCGTAGCGCAGGCCCTCGCGCAGCTGCCCGCTGGCCCGCCCCGCCGGGGGACTCGGCCGCAGGGCGGAGCGGTCCATGATGAGCAGGGAGGTGACGACGGCCGCGAAGCTGGCTGCGTTCAGCAAGAAGCAGACCCCGGTGCCGACCGTGGCGATAAGGATGCCGCCGATGGCTGGCCCGACGGCCCGGGCCGCGTTCACCGTCACCGAATTCAGCGTGATGGCGTTGCGCAGCTCGTCCGGGCCGACCATCTCCCGGACGAAGGCCTGCCGGGCGGAGTTCTCGAACGCGTTGTTCAGGCCGAGGATGACGGCCAGCGCGCAAACCTGCCAGAAGCGAACCGCTCCGAGCACGGTGAGCAGCCCGAGCGCGAGGGCCTGGAAGCCCATGGCGATCTGCAGCACGATCATGAGCCGCCGCTTGTCCACCCGGTCAGCGATAACGCCGCCGTACGGGGCGAACAGCAGCACGGGCAGGGTCTGCAGGGCCACGGTGAAGCCCAGGTCCGTGCTGGAGTGGGTCAGGGTGAGCACGAGCCAGGACTGCGCCGTCATCTGCATCCAGGTCCCGGCCAGGGATATCGACTGGCCGGTGAAGTACAGGCGGTAGTTCGGGACCTTCAGCGAGGAGAACGTCTGGCGCCAGAACGCGTCCGGCCGGCGCTTCACGCGCGGAGTAGCGGGATCAGGCAACGAGCTCGGCATCCCCGGCGAACGCGGCCCACAGCGCCGCGTAGCTGCCACCCCGTTCCAGTAGCTCGGAGTGGGTGCCGACCTCGGCGATCCGGCCTGACTCCATCACCACGATGCGGTCGGCGCGGGCCGCGGTGGTCAGCCGGTGCGCGACGACCAAGGTGGTGCGCCTGGCGGTGAGCCGCTCGGTCGCGGTGTTGACCGCGGCCTCCGACCCCAGGTCCAGGGCCGCGGTGGCCTCGTCGAGTAGCAGGATGGCCGGATCGACCAGGTAGGCGCGGGCCAGGGCGATCAGCTGCCGCTGGCCGGCGGCCAGGTTGCGCCCGCGCTCGGCCACCTCGTGCCGGAAGCCGCCGGGCAGACGTGCGATCATCTCGATCGCCCCCACCTCGCGTGCCGCCGCCTCCACTTCTGCGTCCGTCGCATCCGAACGGCCGTAGGCGATCGCGTCCCGGACCGTGCCGGGGAACAGGTACGGCTCCTGCGGTACCACGCCCAGCTGCTGCCGGTAGCCGGCTAGGTCCAGCTCCCGCACGTCGGTGCCGTCGATGAGCAGGCTGCCCGAGGTGACGTCGTAGTACCGTGCGACCAGCTTGACCATGGTGGACTTGCCCGCGCCGGTCTGGCCGACCAGGGCCACGGTCTCGCCGGGCCGCACGAGCAGGTTCACGCCCGACAGCGCGTCCGCAGGCTGCCCGGCGTACCTGAACCGGACGTCACGGAACTCGATCTGGCCGCGGGGGCGGCCCGCGGGCCGCGGGTGCGCGGCCTGCGGCGTGCTGGTCGGCTGGCGGAGCAGGTCCTTGATCCGCCGCGTGCCGACGGCGGCCTGGTTGTAGCCGTCGAAGACCTGGGACAGCTGCTGGATGGGAGAGAAGAGCAGGTCGATGTAGAGCAGGTAGGCGATCAGCCCGCCGGCCGTCAGCGTCTTGTTGTGCACCTCGCCGGCCGCGACGAACAAGATCAGCGCCCCGCCGACGGTGGACAACAGCTGCACGAACGGGAAGTACAGCGCGATGAGGCGCTGCGCCCGCAGCCGGGACCGCCGGTACCTGGCGCTCAGCTCGGCGAAATGCTCCTGGTTGCGGCCCTCGCGCCGGTAGGCCTGCGCGGTGCGCAGCCCGGCGACATTCTCCTGGAGGTCGGCGTTGACGATGCTGACCTTCTCCCGGGCATCGGTGTAGGCCGCCCGGGACTTCGCCCGGAACACCAGCGTGCCCGTGGCCAGCACCGGGATGATCGTCAGCAGGATCAGACCCAGCCGCAGGTTGATGTACAGCAGCGCGGCCAGCACGCCGACGAACGTCAGCAGCGCGTTGACCATGGTGATCAGCCCGGTCTGCAGGAACGTGTCCATGGCGTCCACGTCCGTCGTCATCCGGGTCATGATCCGGCCGGACATCTCGCGCTCGTAGTAGTCCAGGCCGAGCCGCTGCAGGTGAGAAAAGATCTTCACGCGCAGGGTGTAGAGCATCCGCTCGCCGTTGCGGCCCACCACGTTGGTCTGGATCACGTTGACCACCCAGTCGGCGCAGACGATCGCGAGCCCGATCAGCGACACCACGATGATCGGATGAAATTCCTTGGCCAGAACGCCGTGGTCCACGCCGCCCCGGACCAGTGCGGGCATGGCGATGCTGGCCACCGCGTCCAGACCGTCCAGAACCAGGCCGACGAACAGGGCCAGGGCGATCGGCCGCAGCAGCCGGCGCAGCGTGAAGTGCGGGTCGGCCGCACGGGACGCCGCCTGGCTGACCCCGGGCAGTTCATTGGCCGGCGGCAGCGCGGCGACCTTGGCCAGCAGCTCGGGCGTCGGCGGTATCCCCGCGAGCATGCCCCCGGCCGCGCCGCTGCCACCTCGTCCGCCGCGGGCTGCGGCGCCGAAGCCGCGGCCGATCGCAGCGCCCGGTGCGCGGGCCAGCCGGCTGTCGGCCACGCCCGCCAAAGCACTGGCACCGGCACCCGACCCGGACCCGGCCGGGCCCCACAGGCTGGGCGTCACCCCACCGGAAGCGGCGGGAGCGCCCCGGCCGGCGTTCTCGTGGAAGGCGAGCGAACCCGCATCCACGCCCTCGGCGTCCTCGCCCGGCCCGGACAGCAGCAGCCGGTACAGCGCGCAGCGCGCGGTCAGCTCCTCATGCGTGCCCTCGTCGACCAGCCGCCCCTCGTCCAGGACGGCGATCCGGTCGGCCAGCTGGAGCGTGGAGCGGCGGTGCGCGATCAGCAGCGTCGTGCGCCCGGCCATCACCTTGCGCAAGGTGGCATGGATCTGCGCCTCGACCCCCGCGTCGATCGCCGAGGTGGCGTCGTCCAGGATCAAGATGGCCGGATCGGTGATCAGCGCCCGGGCCAGCGAAACCCGCTGCCGCTGCCCGCCGGACAGGGTCAGGCCCTGCTCGCCGATCACTGTGTCGTAGCCGTCGGGCAGGCCGGTGATGAACTCGTCGGCCTCCGCGGCCCTGGCCGCCGCGACGATCTGCTCGTGGGTGGCGCCGGGCCGGCCGTAGGAGATGTTGGCCCGGATCGTGTCAGAGAACAGGAAGCTGTCCTCCATCACCAGGCCGATCGAGGCGCGCAGCGAGTCCAGGGTCAGGTCACGGACGTCCTGGCCGCCGACCCGGATCGCGCCGCCCCTGACGTCGTAGAAGCGGGGCAGCAGCAGCGAGATGGTCGACTTTCCCGATCCTGAGGTACCGACCACGGCGAGTGTCTGGCCCGGCGGCACGTGCAGCGACAGGCCCCGCAGCACCGGCTCGGACGGCAGGTAGCCGAAGGCCACGTGGTCCAGCTCGACGTCGGGCGTCCCCGGCGGCAGGACCACCGCGTCCGGCTTCTCGGTGACGACCGGCTTGGAGTCGATCACCTCGTAGACCCGGATCACGCTGGCCCGCGCCTCCTGGCCGATCGTGATCAGGCTGGTCAGCGCGCGCACGGGCGCGACCATCTGCCCGATGTAGAGGGAGAAGGCGAGGAACACCCCGATCTTGATCGACCCGTGCAGGGCCAGCCAGCCGCCCAGCGCGAGCACCCCGACCTGGCCGAACATGGGCACGGCCCCCAGTGCGGGGTTATAGCGGGCCGTTAGCCGGACGACGCGTAGCCGGGCGGAGTACAACCGCGTGGCGACCCCCTCCAGCCGCTCGATCTCCTGCTCCTCCTGCCCGAACCCCTTGACCACCCGCACGCCGGTCACCGCGCCGTCGACGACGCCCGCGACCTCCGCCTCCTTCTGCTGCGCGTCCCAGCTGGCCGGGAAGAGCTTGCGCCGCGAGGCGATCGCGATCAGCCACAGCGCCGGCGCGATGGCCAGCGCGACCAAGGTGAGCACCGGCGACAGGTAGGCCATGATGCTGATCGACAGCACGAACAGCAACGCGTTGCCGAGCAGCATCGGCATCTGACTGAGCAGGCTCTGCACCATGTTGAGGTCAGAAATGGAGCGGCTGACGATCTGCCCGGTGTGCAACTGGTCCTGGCGTGCCCCGTCTAGCCGCTCCAGCGAACCGAACAGTTCGGTCCGCAGGTCGTGCTGGACCTCAAGGGACAGCTGCCCGCCCCGGTATCGCCGGGTGTAGACGCCGGCGAAGCTGAGCAGCCCGGCCACGATGAGCGCCGAGGCGCCCAGCCAGATCGGCTCGCGGTGGACCAGGATCGCGCTGTCCACGATCCACGCCATGATCAGCGGGATGCTCGCCTGGACCAGGGTGGCCAGCAGCGAGCCGCCCAGCGCCATGACTTCCAGACGGCGGTGCCGCCAGCAGTACGCTGCCAGCCGCCGCAGCCAGGCCTCCTGTGCGCGCGCCCTCATGCCACCCCCAGCCGGGCCCGCCGCCGCTCATCCATCGCCGCATCCAGGGTGCGCAAGGTCTCGAGCACCCCGGCCACGTCGCCGGTCGCGCCGAGCAGCGGGCCGAGCCAGTCGGCATAGGCCGCGTCGGCCCGCTCGAGCGCGGTGCGGCCCGCCGCCGTCAGGCTCAGCCGCACGACCCGCCGGTCGCCGGGCTCGGCCTCGCGCTGGGCGTAGCCCGCGGCGACCAGTCCGTCGGCGGTGGCGGTCAGCGTGGGCTTGGCCACGGCCAGCCGCTCGGCCAGCCGGGCCGAACGCTCACCGCCGGCCCCGGCCAGCTTCAAGATGCGGTACTGCTGGGCCGTCAGGCCCGTATCGACTCGCTCCAGCCCGCGGAACAGCCGCATCACCGTCAGCACGGCCTCCTGCGCGCTCGCCGCGTCCACCGTCACAGCGCCCGGGTCGGTCATGTGATCATCCCCGATAGTACGAAGCTCTTACAGTTCGTAAGGCTAACAAACTGCCGGGGGCTAGAGATTCCCGGCCCGCTCTCACTGCCACGGGCCCGCGAGGTGCACGGTGAGCAGGGCGATCACCAGGCCGCCGAGGAGCGAGCCGATCAGCAGAGCCAGCCGGGTGCTACGGCCGCCGAGGACTACCATCGGCCGCCGGGCCTCGGCGGCGAGCAACCTGGGTAGGCGCGGCACGTAGGTGACCACGTGGATGGCGATAAAGAAGAGCCAGGCGAAGAACGAAATCCTGTGCACCACGAGCCACCCGCTGGGCGGCCCGTAGCTGGGGCCGGTGACGGCGAGCATGATGCCAGAGCCAAAGACGCACGCCGTGAGCAGCACAATGATCGGCCCTATCAGCCGCAGCAGCAGCGCGGGCGGCCCCTTGCGCCGGTACGGTTCGCTCCTGGTGTAGTAGCGGGCGAAACGGTAGATGACTGACCCGGCCTTGAGGGTGACCGGGCCCAGGAGCAGCATGCCGAGGAAGACGTGCAGGGTGAGCAGGCGGCCGATCCGCAAGATCGTGTAGCACTCGACGGCCAGCAGGATCAGTAGCACCGCCCCGGTCATCGCGGTCAGCCGCTCGTTGCCCTCGGCTCCGCCGGACCGCGCCGGCCCCTGGCGCGGCGACCGTGCGGTGGGTTTTCTTTTCGGCGACATCGGNNCGACCACCGCGATCGCAGGCATGCCGACCAGGATCCACAGCAGTCCGCCCACCGGGACGCTGTCCAGCTCTGAAAGCTGGTCCAGCTGGTTGGTCCTGAAGAAGCCGATCGCCGCGAGATAAGCCCCGGCCGTTCCGATGATCGCGCCGGTCAGCGCGAGCGCGCCGGCGGTCGCCGCGGTGAGCGTGCGGCGGGCCGTACCGCTTGCCCCGGTGGCGGTCAGCGTGCGCAGGTCGCCGGCGGTCTCGCTGCGGACCAGGCCGATGCTCATCGCGAGGATGCCGAGCGCGAGCACTATGCCGAAGATCGTGGCCACGTCGGTGATCTGCGTGTACGACGGGATGTTGTTGACGGTCTCGATGCTCGCCCCGGCCGTGGCTGCGGTCTGCCCGGCGTTCGTGACCTGGGTGGCGGTCAGCCCGCCCGGCGCCTGGATCAGCCAGCCGGCCGTGGTCGCCGTGAACCTGAACTGCCGCATGGCATGCTCGGTGATCACCGTGTTCGGCGCCGAGGTCCCCGAAGGCAACCCGCCGATCTCCTGGATCGGCGGGTTGGCCAGGCAGCTGCCCGGCGTGCAGGGGCTGTCCGGGGGGACCTTGCGGGTGTCCCAGAGCTGCATGTGCTGGGTCGTGGCCAGGCCGGGCCGCATGGTGAGGAAGTCGGCGCCGGGATTGACCTGCGCCGGCGTGATCCCGAACGCATTCAGCAGCTGCGGGGTCGCGACGTATGTGTCGCCGGAGAAGCCCCGTCCGGTTCCGCCGTACTGCAGGCTGCCGCTGGGCGTCTCGAGCGTGATCATGTAACGGTCATCGAGCGAGGCGGCGATGCGCTGCGCGGTCGTCCTCGCCGCGGCGAGCTGGCTCGCGGTCGGCGGTGGCCCGTTAGGGTTATCGTGGCCGGGTGGGTAGACGATGAGCTGGCTGGATGTCACGTTGGGGCCCACGTAGTCGAGCGCGTCTCCGAACCGGGCGGCGCTGAGCACGCTGACGATGGACGCGATCAGCACGCTGAGGCCGATCGCCGCGAGCGCCGGGCCCGACCGGGCGCGGTACCGGGCCAGGTCCCGCAGCGCGAGCCGCACCATGACCGGCGTCCAGCGGCTCAGCCTGGCCAGTACCGACAGGCAGGCCGGGGACAGCAGTACCACGGCGACCACCAGCGCGATGAATCCACCCGCGACCTCGTCCAGCTGGGCTCTGCTGTTCCCAGAGCCGCTGGTCCCGACGCCGGAGCCGGCCATGCCGAGCAAGAAGAACGCGAGCGCCAGGAATCCGAGGCCGAACGGAACCGTCAGGTGGCGTACCGCCTTCGGTGCGGGCGGGCGCCCAGATAGAGCGGTCACGATCGGAACCCGGGCGATCGCCCGGGCGGGCCGCGCGGCGGCGGCATACGCGGCCAGCACGGCGAGGATCATCGAGACCCAGACCACCGTCCACGGCAACTGGAACACGCCGATCACGTGGTGGGCGCTGGCCTGCACGTGCGGCCGGTAGGCGAGCCAGGCCACCAGACCAAGCGCGAACCCGGCCACCGCCCCTACGGCACCGGTGGCGACGCCATTGGCTCGCACGACGAGGCGGATATTGGACACGGTGGCGCCCTGGGCGGCGAGCATGCCGATCGAACGGAGCCGGCGCTGCGCCAGCACCGTGAACCCGCCCGCCGCGACCATCGCGATGAGCAAGATGCCGAGCACGGCCGCCGCGAGCGAGATCGTCTCGGGGTTGAACACGTTGCTCGCCGCCACCGTCTGCGGGGTCGCCGCGGTCGCGCCGATGTCCGCTGGCGAGACGCCCGGCGCGTCGAACAGCACCGTGACCTGCGTCGGCGCGGTGATCTGGCCGGGCGCCACCAGGGCGAACTCATCGAGCAGGTTCTGCGGGTTCGCCACGATGCCGGTGACCGTCCTGCTGACGCCGCCGACGGTCCAGGATCTGCCGATCGCGAGATGGAAGTCCGAGGCCACCCCGCTGGTCACCGCCACCTGGCCGGCCCCGACCGGAAACTGGCCGCTGATCAGGGAAAGCATCGGCTGTCCGAACGGCCCGTGCGGATTCTGCGCCCGCAAGTTGTAGGTCTGGACCGAGCCGGGAACCGAGAACGTCTGGTTCTCGATCACGTCGACCGTGCCGAACCGGCGGGAGATCGACGCGATCTCTGCCGCGACGCGCGAGCCCGGCCCGGTGAACGTGGCCAGGTCCTGCGCGGTGCCGAAGGCGGCGGTCGCCGGGCTCGGCGTGGTGGTCGCGACCGCCGAGCCCACCACCGTGGCGGCCACCGCGGCCGTGATGAGTGCCAGCATCAGCAGTTGCTGCCGCCACTCACGGCGCAGCAGCCGCACCGCCCAGCGGATGACCGCGCGACGGGCGGGAACGCCCCCGTTCGACGCCCTCGGGTTGGCCGGCCGTTCCCGCACCGCCGCGCTCATCGGGTGTCCCCCGGCGCGAGCAGGGACTGCGGACCTGGTGCCGGGGCGGTCTGGTCGGCCACCCGGCCGTCCCGCAGGAACACCACCCGGTCCGCCCACGAGGCGAGCTCCGCGTCGTGGGTCACCACCACCGCGGTCATCCCGTCGTTCTTGCACGCGTCGTGCAGCAGGCGCATCACCGCCTCGCTGTTGACCGAGTCGAGCGCACCCGAGGGCTCGTCGGCGAGCAGCAGCCTCCGGTCGCCCACCATCGCGCGGGCGATCGCCACCCGCTGCCGTTCTCCGCCGGAAAGCTGGTCGGGGTAGTGCCCGGACCGCTCGCCCAGGCCGAGCTGTTCCAGCGCCCGCAGGCCAGCCACGCGCGCCTTGCGGGCGGACAGGCCGTCCAGCTCGAGCGGCAGCGCCACGTTCTCAGCCGCGGTCAGCCCGGGCAGCAGGTTGAAATCCTGGAATACATACCCGATCGTGCGTCGCCGCAGCCGAGCCCTGGCGTTGCGCGAGATGCCCGCGACCGCCTGCCCCGCGACCAGCACCTCGCCGCCTGTCGGTTCCTCCAGCGTTCCCGCGATGGACAGCAGCGTGCTCTTGCCGGAGCCGCTGGGTCCCATCACCGCGACCATCGCGCCCTCCTCGGCCGACAGGCTGACCTCGCGCAGGGCGTGCACCTCGGCCGTGCCCTGTCCGTAGGACCTGGACACTCGCCGCAGCTCTAGCATCCTCATCTGAGTACCCTCAATTCCAGCCGGTGCCGTGGAGCATCACCCCGCAGGTATACGCCGCCGGGAGTCACACCGACATCACGCGCGGCGCCGTTCCCGGGCGGGTTCCGGTGCCCGCCGCCGCACGAAAGCCCCAGGTCGCGTGCTGGTGGCTGGGGCAACCGGGCGGCGCTATGTGATGCCCTTGTGATGTCCGGCAGGGCATCATGGCCTTATGCGGGTGCTGGTGGTCGAGGATCAGGCCGAGCTGGCCGACGACATCGCCGACGGCCTTCGTGACCAGGGCATCGGCGCGGACGTAGCCTACGACGGGCCGGCCGGGATCGAGAAGGCCCTGATGAACTCCTACGACGTGGTAGTCCTTGACCGGGACCTGCCCCAGGTCCACGGCGACGCGGTCTGCGCCACGCTGGTCGGGTCCCGCTCCGCGGCGCGCATCCTGATGCTGACCGCGGCCGCCACGGTCGGAGACCGAGTGCAGGGCCTCAACCTCGGCGCCGACGACTACCTAGGCAAGCCGTTCGCATTCGAGGAGCTTGTCGCCAGGGTCCGGTCGCTGGCCCGGCGCGCCCCGGCCGCCGTCCCGGTGATCGTGCGTGGCGACATCGTGTTCGACCGGGCCCGCCGCCGGGTCAGCCGGGCAGGCCGGCCGCTGTCGCTCACCCGCAAGGAGATGGGNNCTGCTGGAGCGGGTCTGGGATGAGAACGCCGACCCGTTCACCCGCACGGTCACGGTGACGATCGGCCGGCTGCGGCGCAAGCTCGGCGAGCCCGACCCGATCGACACCGTAGTCGGCAGCGGCTACCGGCTGCCATGAACGTGCGCGCGCTGCTGCGTCGGCTCTGGCCGCAGCGGGTCAGGACCCGGCTCACGCTCATGTACGCCCTGCTGTTTTTCGCAGCCGGGGCGGCGCTGCTCGGGCTCACCTACGGGCTGGTCGCCAGCAGCCTTCCCACGCTGCCCGCGACCGCGAAGGCCAGCAGTCAGGAGGTGAATACCCTGAACCAGTGCAAGGCGGCGACCAGCACGCTAAAGGGCGTGCCTATCCCGGCGTCGCTTCTGGCCGAATGCAAGCAGGCAGAGGAGGCCTACAGCGTCGGCACCGCCGCGGGGTTGCAGGCGCAGCGCCAGCGCGTGCTGAGCAACCTGCTGGCGTTCTCGCTGGTCGGCCTCGCCGTCATGACGGTCGCGTCGGGCGGCCTGGGCTGGTTCATGTCCGGCCGCGTGCTCCGTCCGGTGCGGGCGATCACCGAGACCGCCCGCCGGGCGTCCGAGCAGCACCTCGGCGAGCGGCTGGCGCTGACCGGGCCCAGGGACGAGCTCAGGGAGCTGGCCGACACCTTCGACGGCATGCTCGAACGGCTGGACGCGGCGTTCTCCATCCAGCGCCGGTTCGTCGCCGACGCCTCGCACGAGCTGCGCACGCCGCTGACCGTGATGCGCACGGCGATCGACGTGACCTTGGCCAAGCCGTCCCCGACCGCGCGCCAGCTCACGGACATGGCGATGCGCGTGCGGCGCTCGATCGACCGGGCCGAGAACATGGTCGAGGCGCTGCTCACCCTGGCCGTCAGCGACCAAGGCAAGCTCAGCACCGAGTACACCGACCTGGCCACCTGGGCCGAGGACGCCATCGACGCCGCCGCTCCCGAAATCGAACGCCTAGGCCTGCGGGTCGACGCGTTGCTTGACCCGGCCGAGACAACCGGAGACCCGCAGCTGCTGGAGCGGATGATTTCAAACCTGGTCGGCAACGCCGTCCGGCATAACGAGCCCGGCGGCTGGATCAGGCTGCGCACCGGCAGCAGCGACGCGGCCGTATACCTGGAGGTCGCCAACAGCGGGCCGCTCATCCCGGACGACGCCGTGCCCTCGCTGTTCGAGCCGTTCCGCCGCATGCAGGCCCGGACCGGCGTCCGCGACGGCGTCGGGCTCGGCCTGTCCATCGCCCGGTCGGTCGTCACCGCCCACCGCGCGACCGTCACCGCCCGCAGCCAGCCCGCCGGCGGCCTCGACATCTCAGTCGAGATCCCACGCTGCCCCGCTGCGATCAGTCCTGGCGGCTCTTGACCGGGTGGCCGCTGGCCAGAATCGCCGCGGTGAGGGCCTCTGCGGGTTCGGTGGCTGAGTGCGGGTTGGTCAGCAGCACGAGGTCGATGGCCCCGACCTCCGGCAGGCCTGCCGAGGCGGGCAGTTCGACCAGATCGTCGGGCACGAGGCTGCGCGCGAACAGCGCCACCCCCAACCCGGCCCGCGCCGCGGCGACCACGCCGAGCACCCCGCGGACGGTGCAGGTCACGCGGTACGGACGCCCGGCCCGCTCGAGGGCCTGCACGCCGAGCGATCTGCTGATGCTCGGCGCCTGATAAAGGACGAGCGCGACGCGGTGACCAGCCTCGAGTTTGGTACCCGGGGCGGCGGCCCAGATGAGACGGTCACGGCGGACCAGCCGGCCGCGCCCCTCGCCCGCCGCTTGCTTGACAAAGGCCACGTCTAGGTGACCGGACTCCACGCGGCGCTGTAGCGTCCCGCTCTGCGAGACCGTCAGCTCGAGGTCGATGCGCGGATAGAGCTGCCGGAAGTCACGCAGGATGCGCGGCACCGGCGTGAGCGCGAGGTCATCGGTGACCCCGAAGCGCAGCCGCCCGCTGAGCCCTGAGCCGGTGAAGTACGCCACGGCCTGCTCGTGGGCGGCGAGGATCGAGCGGGCGAAGCCGGCCATCACCTCCCCGTCCGCGGTCAACGTGACGCTGCGCGTATCGCGGACGAACAGCGGCCGTCCGACGGTCTGCTCCAGCCTGCGGACATGCTGGCTGACCGTCGGCTGGCTGAGACCGAGACCGGCGCCCGCGCGGGTGAAACTGAGCGACTGCGCCACCGCGAGGAACGTGCGGAGCAGCTCCGGATCGTACACAAGTAGCACTCTATCATTGCGATACACAATTACAGTAATTGAAGTAATTAGCTTTCGGAATGAGTAAATAGCGGCGAAAATGGTAGCCACCGACACCAACGACGATTCGGATTTCCTTGACTGCGCTCGCGAGAACCCAGAGCATCCATTCCCAGTTCGGTGAACCCTCCCGCAGCGCGACCTTCAGTTCCTTGCGAACCAGGAATTTCCGGCTTTTCGCGGTCGGCCAGCTCTTCTCGAACACCGGCACCTGGGTGCAGCGAATCGCCCAGGACTGGCTCGTCCTCAGCCTCACCGGCAGCGCCACCGATGTCGGGATCACGACCGCGCTGCAGTTCGCCCCGACCCTGTTGTTCGGGCTGATCGGCGGGCTGATCGCCGACCGTTACCCCAAGCGTCGGATCTTGCTGGCCACCCAGTCGGGTCTGGCCGTGATCGCCGGAACCCTGGCCGCCCTGACCCTGACCCACGAGGTCACCGTCTGGCAGGTGTACCTGATCGCATTCGGCCTCGGACTCGTCACCGCCGTCGACAATCCGACCCGGCAGTCCTTCGCCAATGAAATGGTCGGCCCGCACCAGCTGAGCAACGCGATCAGTATCAATTCCTCTGTGTTCCAGCTCGGCGGCCTCGTCGGTCCAGCCGTGAGCGGAGCACTGATAAGCGCGGTCGGCCCCGGCTACTCCTTTGCGATTAATGCCGTGTCCTACGCCGCGCCCCTGGTGGCCCTGTCGCGGATGCGCACCAGCGAACTACACACCACGCCGCCAGCGAACGCCCAGGCCGGCCAGTTGCGCGACGGCCTGCACTACGCCGTCCATCATCGCGACATACTGTGGCCGACCATCCTGGCCGGCGTCTTCGGCATGTTCACCTCCAACCTGCCGGTGACCCTCGCGGCCTACGCCAGGTCGGTCTTCCACTCCGGCCCAGGCGGATACGGGCTGCTGAGCGCGATTGTTGCCGTCGGATCGGTGGTCGGCGCGCTGGTTTCCGCCCGCCGGTCCCGCACCCGCCTGCGCACGCTGATCGCCTTCGGCGGGGTTCTGGCCGTGGTCGAAATGCTGTCGGCCGCCGCGCCCGGACAGGAAAGCTACTGCGTATTCCTGCTCCCGATCGGCGCGTGCACGCTGCTCCTGCTGACCGCCACGAACTCCGCCGTGCAGACGGCCGCGCCCGACGCGATCCGCGGCCGGGTCATGGGGATCTACCTGCTCGTCTTCATCGGCGGCGCGGCATTGGGCGGCCCACTGCTCGGCCTGGTCGACCAGCACTTGGGACCGCGTACCGGGATGCTGCTCGCCGGGGCCGTGCCCGCGATCGCGACGGCGCTGATCGCAGCAAAGCTCGCCATCGGCAAAACTCGCCATCGGCAAGACTCGCCAGTGACGTTACATGCCTGACATATTCCCGCGCCACCCGCCCGGTACCGTGGACGAAGTGCTTACTTTCGACTTTCCGCCATGACGGCACCCTGCGACGTCGCCGGCCCAGAGTCCCGGGCTATTCGGGCCCTCGCCGGGGCTGTGGCCGGCGTGCTCGCGGCAGCGGTCGCCCTCGGCGTCGCCCAGTTCGCTTCTGGCGTCGGCGTTCCGCAGAGCTCACCGGTGCTCGCGGTCGGCCAGGCGGCCATAGATCTCACCCCGCCGCAGGTCAAGGACTTCGCCATCTCGGCGTTCGGCACCAATGACAAGACGGCGCTGCTCGACGGCATCGTCGTCATCCTCGCCCTCTACGCGGCTGCGGTGGGGATGCTCGCGGTACGTCGGCTCGCCTTCGGTATGTGCGGCCTTGCGATCTTCGCCTTCATTGGCCTGTGGGCCGCTCTGACTAGGCCGAACGCCACGGCGGACTATGCGGTTCCCACCTTGGCGGGGGCTGCGGCCGGCGCGTTCGCGCTGACCTGGCTGGCCCGCGCCGCCCGCCTGCTCCGCTCTCCCGCGGCCCGCACTGGCCCGCGCGGTTTCCGTACGTTCCGGATCCCCGCCGAGCCCGGCCTCGCCGCTCCTAACGGCGCGCTGGCTCCCCCCGACCTTCCCCCTGCCGCGGACGCGCCGGCCCAGGTCCCGAAACCTGCATTCCGCGCCGGCCCGGCCTACGTCTCGCCGGATGATCCGGACGACCGCAGGGCATCCCGGTGGCCGGCGCGGAGGCGGTTCCTGATCTCGAGCGGCGCGGCGGTGGGCGTCGCCGCGTTGGGGACAGCAACAGGAAGAAGCCTGGTCAGCGAGCACAACATCGCCGCGGCGCGGGCCGCCATACGGTTCCCGCGGCCCGCGGTTCCCGCACCGCCGCTTCCCCCCGGCAGCAATCTGAATATCCCTGGCCTCAGCTCGTTCATTACCCCGGATAACAGCTTCTACCGCGTCGACTTCGCCTTGCTCACACCCCAGGTCGATCCGGCGGCGTGGCGGCTGCGGATCCACGGGTTGGTACAGCGCGAGGTGACCATCACCTTCGCCGACCTGCTGCGACGTCCGCTCACCGAAGCCTACGTAACGCTCACCTGCGTCTCGGACCCCGTCGGAGGGCCCTACGTGGGGAACGCCAAATGGCTGGGCGCAAGCCTCGCGGACCTGATCAGGCTGGCCCGCCCCCTGGCCGGCGCCGATCAGCTGCTCTCCACCTCGATCGACGGGTACACCTCTGGCACCCCCTTGCAGGTCGTCCTCGACGGCCGGAACGCCCTGCTCGCCGTCGCGATGAACGACCAGGCGCTGCCGGTCGTGCACGGCTTCCCCGCGCGCATGGTGGTGCCCGGGCTGTACGGCTACGTGTCCGCGACCAAGTGGGTCACTGACCTCGAGGTCACCACGTTCGCGGCGGCCTACGGCTTCTGGGCGCAGCGCGGCTGGTCGCAGCAGGGGCCGATCAAGACGGAGTCCAGGATCGACGTGCCTGCCGGCGGCGCGTCGCTCGGCCCGGGGCGGACGCCGGTGGCCGGGGTGGCCTGGGCGCAGCACAAGGGCATTGCCGCCGTCGAGGTCAGGGTCAACGGCGGCCCGTGGCAGGAGGCACGGCTGGCCGCGGTGCCCGGTATCGACACCTGGCGGCAGTGGGTCTGGGAATGGCAGGCCACGCCGGGCAATTACCTACTCGAAGCTCGTGCCACCGACGCGACCGGCTACACCCAGACCGCCAACCAGGTTCAGCCACCTCCGAACGGCGCTTCCGGCTACCCCTCCGCACACGTCACCGTCGGCAGCTCCTGAACGCCGACCAAGCGGTTACGAGCGAGGGGCCGGCGCGACGGTGGTGCTCGCGGTCCGCTGGGCCGGGAGGGGCTGGGTGCGGTCACTCCCGGGCTGAGCGCCGTTCTGGGCCCGGGCCAGCGCCGCCTCGACGCGCATCGTGAAATCGCGAGGGCTGAACGGCTTGACGATGTAGTCGTCGGCCCCCGCGGCGAATCCGGCCGTGACGTCAGCCTCCTGCGCCAAGGCCGTCAGGAGGATAACGGGGATCTTCGCCGTAGCCGGATCCTTGCGGAGTTCCCGGCACACCTCCAGGCCCGACATGCCGGGCATCATGATGTCGAGAACGGCGAGGTCGGGCGGATGCTCGCGGGCACCGGCCAGGGCGGACGGTCCGTCCCCGAACGCCCTGATCTGGTGACCGGCCTTCTTGAGCCGCAGCGTCACCAGAAGCCGGATGTCGGCGTCATCTTCGGCCAGCAGAACCGTGGCCATCCTTCCCCCCCCGCGGATGTTTCCATGGGGCCCGGGGCGAAGTCGTCCCCGCGCCCGTGTCACTCGCGACCTGGGTGGCAGCCGTCGCGGCTCGGCGCTATATGTGATACTAACATCACTCAGCGTAAGATACCATTGTTTAGGCGTGCCCCCTCAGTCCCAGCGGCACCGCGACCGCTTCGATCTTTCACGGGGGTGCGATGGTCAGGGTGGACCTGGTACGGCAGCGGGAACAGCGCGAGTCACAGCGCGAGCTCGAGCTCACCTGCATGAGCAACCTGCTGTCCGCCACCGAGGAGCGCGTGTACTTCAAGGACATGCAGAGCCGGTTCCTCCTGGTCAACGCAGGCTGGATCGCCGCGTACGCCCCGGGCCGCGCCGCCGAGGAGCTGATCGGGAAGACGGACTTCTCTGTCTTCAGCGACCAGCACGCCTCCGCCGCCTTCCAGGACGAGCAGGAGGTTATCCGCACTGGTGCGCCAGTCATCGGGAAAGTCGAGCTGGAGACCTACGGTGGCCGGGCGGACACCTGGGTGTCGACCACGAAGATGCCGCTTCGGGACGAGCGCGGCCAGGTCATCGGCACCTTCGGGATCTCCCGCGACGTCACGGCGCAGATCAGCGCCGAGATTGTCCTGGCCCAGCAGGCCGTTCAGCTCAGAGCCCACAACGAGAGCCTGCGCGAGCTGGACCGGCTCAAGGACGAGTTCATCGACTTGGTCTCACACGAGCTCCGGACGCCGCTGGCGTCGATCATCGGGTTCGTCGAGGTGCTCAGGGAGGAGGGCATGAGCGGGCCGGACGCCGACCAGTGCGCCGAAGTAATCGAACGGAACGCCACGCGCCTCCAGCGCCTGGTCGCAGACCTGCTGCTCCTGTCCCAGATCCAGTCGGGAAAGATGGCGATGGAGTTCCGCAGTGCGGACCTGGCCGACATCGCCGCCGCCGCGGTGGAAAAGCTGCGTCCCGAGGCTGAGCGCAAGCGCATCGACCTGGCGCTCTCTGTCACCACCGACATTTCCCCCCTGGCCGTCGACCCGACACGCATCGCCCAGCTACTCGGCAACCTGCTGTCCAATGCCGTGAAGTTCACCCCGGACGGGGGGAAGGTCGAGGTCAGGCTCGGGACCGAAGGCGACCAGGCGGTGCTCGAGGTCGCCGACTCCGGTATCGGCATCCCCGCGGCCGACCGGGAGCGGATCTTCGACCGCTTCTTCCGCACCGCGCTCGCCACGCAGCAGGCGATCCAGGGCACCGGGCTGGGACTGGCCATCACCAAGGCCATCGTGGAAGCACACAACGGCACGATCGCGGTGGACAGCGACGAGGGCCGCGGCAGCACGTTTACGGTCCGCCTGCCACTCCAGCCGCCGGTCAGCCGTTGCGCTGCTTGAAATACGCCATGATCAGCTCTCCGGCGCTCTGATCGGGCTCGGTCTCGCGGTCGGGCTGGCAGTTCCACGTCTTGGGGTTGATCGAGGTGGGACTGCCCAGGCGCCGGTCGGACTTGATCAGCCAGCCCGGGACGAGCTGGTAGGCGCTCACGCCGATACCGAGGTCGGTCAGGTACTGCAGGTACAGCGGTACCGCGGTGGGAGCGTTGGGCCAGCAGTAGCCCGGGATCAGGTCTATCTTCGGGTTCGGGGCCGGCTCGTAGTTGGTGAACTCGCCGTTCACCACCGGGGCGATGCCCTCGGTGACCAGGTAGCCGAAGGCGGCGTTCCAGGCCTTGACGTCGTGCTTGCCCTGAGCGTGATGGATGGAGTACACGACGCCGCTCACGTGGATCAGCGCGTGGTAGTGGAGCATTCCGGCGAACGAGAGGGAGTACCGCGGGCCCTCGATCCAGAACAGGTTGCGCGCGCCCGCCGTGTACCGGACGTACGCCGCCAGCGCCGCCATGCCGAACGCGTAGTGCACCCCCTTGAACGTGCCGCCGTCCAGCCACAGCCGCCACAGCGTGGCGGGCGGCATGTCGGGCACGGACGTCCGCGGCTCGTTGTACAGGTCGAAGATCATCTGCGGGTCGTTCCCGTAGACCTCGGTCATGTCCTTCCAGAAGACCTCGGTCCCCGGCGTCGGGTCGGCCTGATAGTGCCGCACCGTCGGCCGGGAGAAGTTGGTCTCGTCGTTGAGCACCACGACCAGGTTGTAGCTCTCGGCCAGCGAGACCTCGGACTCGATGGCGGCCATGTACTGCGGGTCGAAGCTGGTCCCGGTCGGTCCCAGCAGCAGGTCCTGGTTCACCTGGATCCGCACCGTGTTCGCGCACCAGTCGTCGGCCGTCGCCGCGATCGCCTCTAGGTCGAGCGGGATGAGCTGGATCCAGTTGCCTTCCTGCAGCCCGGACACCGTCATCCCGTAGGAGATGAACGGCGACCCGTTCTTGGCCAGCACCTTCGTGCCGTGGACGGTGAACGGCCCGACCGCCTTGCCGCACGCCGACGCCGACGCCGGGATCGTCGTCGTCCGGCCGCCTCCCAGCGGCAGGATCAGCGCAACGACCAGCAACGGGGCCAGCACCAGGGCCACGCCCTGGACCAGCCCTCGCCAGCCGAACCGCCTGCCGGCCCGGGCCGATATGGCCGGCATCACGGACCCTTTCCATGTGGCCACCGGAAAGCTGCCTCCTGTTCCCCCATGGCCGCCGGGAAGACAGCTCCTGTGCCGCTATCGGGTGATGGAGCAGGCTATGGCCTGGTTGCGCCGTGATAATAACGCTTTGATCTTGTCCAGCGCGGCGACTTGAGATTCTACCGTGACCCGGACGCGTTAAGCCTGGTCACGCCTCGGTTCCTAGTCACGCCTGCGTTCCGTCAGCTGTTCTGCTGCTGGAACCAGGCCATGACCTCCGAGCCTGCGCCCTGGCCCGGCACCGCTTCCTGGCTCGACTGGCAGCTCCAGGTCTGCGCGCTCATCGTCGTTGGCTGGGCCAGGTTGCTGTAGGAGCTGATCAGGAAGCCCGGCTGCAGCTGGTAGGCGTTCAGGCCGATGTTGTATTCGGCCAGCCACTGCAGGAACTGGGGGACCGAGGTCGGCGCGTCGGACCAGCACGAGGTGGGCTGCGGCGTCGGGTCGGGGGTCGGGGCCGGCTCGTAGTTCGTCCACTCGCCGTCCACCACCGGGGCGATGCCCTCGGTGACCAGGTAGCCGAAGTCGTCATTCCAGGCGGTCGGGCCCGGCTGGCCCCCCGGGTGGTGCAGGGCGTAGACGACCCCGCTCACGTGCAGCAGGGCATGCTGCTGGATCATCCCGGCGAACGAGGCCGAGAAGTTGGGGCCCTCGATCCAGAACAAGTTGCGCGCGCCCATCGTGGTCCGTACGTACGCGGCCAGCTGCGCCATCCCGAAGGGGTAGTACACGCCCTGGTAGAGGCCGCCGTCCAGCCACAGGTGCCACTCCTGCGCCTGCGACATACCGGCGGAGTACATCCGCGGCTCGTTGAACAGGTCGAAGATCACCTGCGGGTCGTCGCCGTAGATATTGGTCAGGACCTTCCAGAACGTCTCGGAGGCGGGCGTCGGCCCCCGCTCCAGGTACTGCGCGGGCGGCGGGGAGAGGTTGGTCTCGTCGTTGAGCACCACGACCAGGTGGTCCTGCTCGGCCAGCGAGACCTCGGCCTCGATCGCCGCCAGGTAGGCCTCGTCGACGCCGGTCCCACCCGGTCCGAGGAGGTCATCCTGGTTCAGCTGCAGCCGGACCGTGTTGGCGCACCATTGGTCCGCCGTCGCGGTGATCTTCTGCAGGTCCAGGGCGGTAAAGCTGGCCCAGTCCGGGCCCTGCAGACCGGGCACGGTGATCCCGTAGGAGACAAAGGGCTTCTGGTCGGCCCCGAGCACTTGCGTCCCGCTAACGCTGAACGGCCCCGTCACATGGCCGCACGCCGACGCGGCAGCCGCGGCCGTGCCCGTCCCGGTCGTCGCGGCCTGCGCGGGCAGCGCGCCTGCCGGTCCGGCCAGCGCGGCGGCCAGCGCCAGCGTCGAGCCGGCCACCAACCCCCGCCAACCGAATCCCCTGCCGACGCGAGCGAGGCGTGCTCTCGCCATGGATTGACCCTCCAAGTGGCCACCAGGATTGATGCCTCCTGACCCCATGTGGCCACCCGGGCGACAACTCCTGTCCCGTTATCTGGTGATGGAGCAGGTTATGGCATGTTCGCGGTGATCATAGCGCTTTGCTCCCCGCCCGCGACGTGGTCGTGACCGTCCCGATATCCGAGTACATCGGCAACGCCTGCAACGTGCTCGACGTGGCCGCCCTCAGCCGCCAGGAGGACTGGGAAGAGCCCAAGGGGCCGCGTCGAGCCCGTCCGCAGCGGCGACCCCACGTTCGCCAGCTGGCGCCCCGCTAAATACCCCGGGCGGGTCTATTCAATACCCCAATAGGGTTTCCCGAATACCCCGTCCGGGTTTTATTGGCGGCGGAATTTTACTTAGCTGAGCCGTTGCTTCCCTTGCCCAGTCTTCGAGTCGTCCAATAATGTTTTATGAGTTCTCCCAGGGAGCCGGAGGGCCCCAGCAGATGAGCCCCAGCAGATGAGCCAGAGCCTCGCCGTCCGCGACCCGGTCGGGCGGCCTGCGGCTGCTCACGAGCCCGTGGCCGCTCTCGACCCGCGCCGGATGCTGCAGCTCGCCCTCGGCGCTCTGTGGCTGCTGGACGGCATGCTGCAATTCCAGCCGGCCATGTTCGGGAAGGGTTTCCCGCAGATGCTGGCCGGCAGTGCGCCGGGTAATCCCGCCCTTGTCGCCCGCCCGATCAGCTGGTCGGCCGCGTTTATCGGTCACCACGTGGTCGTGCTGAACGCCATTTTCGCGGCCATTCAGTTGCTGCTCGGCCTCGGCATCGCCTGGCGTCCCACCGTCCGGCTCGCGCTGGCCGGATCGGTGCTCTGGTCGCTGGCCGTATGGTGGCTCGGCGAAGGCCTCGGGGGAGTGCTGGCCGGCACGGCCAGCCCGGTCGACGGCGCTCCCGGGGCAGTGGTCCTGTACGGCCTGCTCGCCGTCCTGCTCTGGCCCGCCGACCGCGACCCCGCCGACCGTGCACCCGCCGANNGCACCCGCCGACCGTGCACCCGCGGCACCGTTCGTCGCCGCTCGGGCCGTGGGCCGCCGCATCGCGCAGGCGTCCTGGCTCGCCGTCTGGCTGGGCCTGGCCGTCCTCGCGCTGCTACCCGCGTCCCGGGCCATCGGCCGTGCGATCGCGGACACGACGCCGGGGGAACCCGCCTGGCTGGCCTGGATCGATACCCACGCCGCGAGCGCCCTGACCCGGCACGGCCTGCTCGCCGCGATCGTGCTCGCGGCCGCGTTCGTCATCGTCGCCCTAGGCACCTTCCTGCCGCGCCGTCCCGCCCGGGCCGCCATCATCCTGGCCGTCGTCGTCGCGGCCGTCCTCTGGCTGGCCCAGGGCCTGGGCGGGATCCTCACCGGCTCGGCCACCGACCCCAACACCGGCCCGCTGCTCGCCCTGCTCGCCCTGGCCTTCTGGCCGCTTTCCGCCCCCGCTCGGTCAGCCGGGGAAACCTGACGTGGACGGCCCCGTCTGGCTGACCGGCATCTTCGCGGCGCTGATGCTCACCGTCGCCGTCTACTGCGCGGGCCGCCTGGCCGTGACGCGCCGGTGGCGGCGCCCCACCGAGCTCGACACCGACGCCGGCCACGTCCTCATGGGCGCGGCGATGGCCGGGATGCTGGTCGCCCGCCTGCGCGTCCTGCCCGCCGCCACCTGGGAGGCCGTCTTCGCCGTCGGCGCCGCCTGGTTCGCCTGGCAGCTCCTCAAGTCCCGCCGCCGCGCCCCGGCGACCTGGCGCTGCCTGCATCCGGCCCCCCACCTGCTCGAGTGCGGCGCGATGCTCTACATGTTCCTCGTCCTGCCCCCGCTCACCGGCCCGGCCGCCGCGTCCGGGATCGCCGGCATGGGCGCATCCGCAACCGGCTCCCGCTACTCGTTCCTGGCCCTGGTCATGGGCCTGTTCATGGTCGGCTACGTGGCCCGCACCGCCGACCGTCTCCCGAGCGGCCGCACCGCCGACCGCCTCCCCGGTGCCCGCACCGCCAATCGCCTCCCCGGCGGCCCTGTCGCCCAGAGCAACCTGCCGGCCCGCCCCTACCTGGCTCCCCGCTGCGCCGCCCTGTGCAAGATCGCCATGGGCCTCACCATGACCTACATGCTGGTCCTGACGCTCTAGCGCCTGGCCCACCGCCGCAGCCGATACCCCGCTGAGGTTCCGCGGCGCCGCCCATGGCGAGCATCTGCCCGTTTTGCGGCTTTTTTCCGCATGCTGAGCGTGCTGCTTACAAGGTCGATGGGCCGTTGTACCTGCTCTTACAGGCACGATGGCGCCATCGACCCGCAAAAGCCCGCCGCGCGCAGTGGCGCGAGGACGGCAGCCCCGCCAGGCACCCGCGGCCGCCCGAAATAACGTAAGGGACCGGGCCGCAGCATATGGTGAAGCCTCGTGAGCGAGGCTGAGCTGCTTATCGACCCGTTGACGGGGGCCAACGTAGTCGTCACCCCGTGGCGCCAGGCGCGCCCCAACCTCCCGGACGGGCCGTGCCCGTTCTGCCCGGGCGGCCTGGAGGCGCCCGAGCCCTACGACGTGCGGCACATCCCGAACCGCTGGCCTGCCCTGCCGGACGGCCGCCACGAGGTCATCCTGCACTGCCCGGACCACGATTCGTCCTTCCCGGCCCTGGGCGAGGAACGGACGGCGCTGGTGGTCGAGAGGTGGTCGGAGCGCACCGCGGCGCTCGGAGCACGCGACGACGTGGCCTACGTGTTCGTCTTCGAGAACCGCGGCCGGATGATCGGCTCCACCATCGAGCACCCGCATAGCCAGGTCATGGCCTTCGGCATGATCCCGCCCCTCCCGGCCGCCGAACTCTCGGCCACCACCTGCCACCTCTGCCTGGACCCCGTCGACGACCTGCTCGTCACCCGCCGCGGCGACTGGCAGGCCGCCGTGCCGGACGCGCCCTCGTGGCCGTACGAGCTGCTGATCTCCCCCCGCGGCCACGTCGCCGACCTGCCCGCCGCGGGCCCGCGGCTCCGCCAGGGCCTGGCCGCGATCCTGGTCGACGCCTTGACCCGCATGGAACGGCTCCTCGGCCGGGACGCGCCCTACATGCTGTGGGTCCACCAGCACGCGAACGACCCGGCCGCCCACCTCCACCTCCACCTGGCGCCCGCCCTGCGAGCCCCGGGCGTACGAAGGCACCTGGCCGCCGCCGAGCTCGGCGCCGGCGTATTCTTCGACCCGGTCGATCCCCGCCAGGCCGCCGCCCAGTGGCGATCCGCATGACCGCCGCAGCGCCGCCAGCCGCGGCCGGTCCGCCAGACGCCGCCGCCTGGTTCGCCAAAAGCTACGGCCGCGAGCCGGACGGTACCTGGTTCGCGCCCGGCCGGGTCAACCTGATGGGCGGCCCGGACTACACCGAGGGCTTCGTGCTGCCCTTCGCCCTAGGCGCCGGCGTCACCGTCACGGCGGCTCGCAGAAAAGACCGGCGCATCACCCTCACCTCCCGGCAGCAAGACACCGAGCCCATAGAGCTCGACATCGCGACGCTCGAGCCCGGATCGGTGCCCGGCTGGGCCGCCTACCCGGCCGGAGTGGCCTGGGCGCTCCGCCAGGCGGGTTACCTGGAACACGGTGCCGACATTGCGATTGACGCCGACCTGCCCGTAGGCGCGAGCCTGTCCTCCTCGGCCGCGCTCGAATGCGCCACCGCCCTCGCCCTCACCGAACTCCACCAGCCACCGCTGCCCAGACCCGAGCTCGCCGCCCTGACCCGGCGCGCGGAGAACGACTTCGTGGGGGTCCCGAGCGGGATCATGGACCAGATGGCGGCGCTGCTATCCCAGGCCGGCCACGCGCTACTGCTCGACTGCCGCACCGGCACCGGGACGCCGGTCCCGCTCGACCCGGCCGCGGCCGGCCTGACCATGCTGGTCATCGACACCCGGGCCCCGCACGCCCTCGGCGACGGCCGTTACGCCGAACGCCGCCGTGCATGCGAGCGGGCCGCCTCCGCGCTGGGCGTCCGGTCGCTGCGAGACGTCACCGACCCCGGCCAGCTGGCCCGGCTCAGCGGCGACCCGGCCCTGCAGCGCCTGGCCGGGCACGTCCTCGACGAGCAGCGCAGGGTCCGCCAAGCCGCCGACCTGCTCCGGGCCGGCGACCAGGCCAGCATCGGCCCGCTGCTGACCGCCTCACACCACTCGCTCCGCGACCGGTTCCACTTCTCCTGGCCCCAGGCCGACGAGGCCGTCACGGCCGCCATCGAGGCCGGCGCAAACGGCGCCCGCATGACCGGCGGCGGCTTCGGCGGTTCGGTCATCGCCCTCGTGCCCGCCCAAGCCGCGGCGCAGATCCGCCAAGCCGTCACCGACCGGTTCACTCGCCACCACTGGCCCGCCCCCCGCTTCCTGGACGCGGAACCCTCCGACGCCGCCCGCCGCGTTCCGGTCAGGGCGGTTCAGTGACCTGCCCGGGACGGTGTTTGCCGGGCGCGGCGGACCGGGGTGGCTGGGCGCGCATGTGGTCGCGGACGCGGGTCATGATGTCGCCGAGGTGGTGCAGGTCGTCGCCGGTCAGGGGGTCGAACAGCAGGCGGACGGAACCTTCGTCAGCACCACCACCCCCGGACCCGAAGATGCCGGGCGCGGCGTGCGGACGGTCCGGGTCTTCGTGCGCAGCGACGCCGCCCAGCTCGCCAGGCTGATCGCCCGCGTCGACGCCGGAGACCTGCAGATCGAGGTGGCCGAGCGGCGGCCGCTGACCGACCTGGCCGCCGTCCACGACCAGGCCGCCGCCGGCCGGCTCGCCGGCAAGACCGTCCTGACCCCCTGACCCCGGACCCGCCTCGGACGGCATGGAACGGGGTGGCACGCCATGGACCGCCCCACCCATGAACGCCCTAATGCCCATGGGAGCACCATGACCGCCATGCCGCCCGAGCCGGACTTCAGCCCTCAGACCAGCGCGGGNNCGCGGCATGAACGGCCTTCGTATCGCCACCGCCGTGATGTGGGCGGCCATCACGGTCATCTGCGCCGCCGGTGCCGTCGCCGAACTGCTGGTCGGCATCTACGGCGGGGCCGTCGTCTGCCTCATCGTTGCGGTGGGCTCCGGCTGGTACGACTACCGGGTCTGGAAGCGCAGGGCCCGCCGGCTCCTCCTGTAACAGCAGCACTCAGACCTGACGCCGGGGCCAGCCGGAGGGCTCGTGCAGGACGATGGAGTGGAGCCGCGCGCCGTCCGCGGAGTGACCGTCCGCCTCGGCCAGCACGGTGACGCGCAGGTGCTCCCGCCAGGCGACCTCGGCCAGCTCCCGGACGCTGGGCTCGCGGCTGAAGTACCGGTCGTCGCGCTCCCCGGTGTCCAGCAGGAAGCCGTCGAAGTCGCCGAAGTGGTCGAACACCAGCCCGGTGACCTTCCCCGTACAGGCCCGGCTGCCGTTCCCATGACCGGCCCCATGACCGGCCCCGTGATGGTCGCCGCCGCCCGCCGGTGCCCCGCCGAACGACGGCGGGATCTGGCTGGCGTTGCCGCCCAGCCCGTTCACCCGGCCGACCTGGTAGTCCAGGTACCGCTGCAGCACCGGATACCAGGGGTCCTGCGGCGACCGCGCCGCCAGCCGGGCCTTGAAGATGGCCAGCGTGTCCTCCTCGCCCGGCAGCAGCACCTCCGCGGTGCTGACCGGGATCATCACCCGGAACGACCCCGCCGTGTACCGTTCGATCACGATCCGCCGCGCGGGCGTGACGACGACCTCAGACCGATGCGGGGTGCGCCGCCCCTTGGCCTGCAGGACGGGCGGAGGCGGCGCGACGGCGATCCGCCGTGAGCTGATCTTCCGCACCACGATGTCGAACTCCTGCCCCGTGCGCACCGTGGTCGGCAGGGCGACCGTGAACAGCCCGGCCAGGGTGAGGTCGGTGCCGGACGGCACCGGCACGTACGTGACTCCCGGCACCGTCGTGCATTGCAGCGTGTGCGGGTCGGCGGCCGACAGCGCGTGCGTCCCGTACAGCCGTGACGCCAGGGCCAGCACGTCGGCGGCGGCCACCTGCGGCCAGTAGATCCTCGCGGTGCTGCCGACGGGCGTCTCGCCCCAGTCGATCATCAGCTCGTCGGGGTAACCGGCAACTCCGTCAATAGCGGTCGGCCGCACCGCGAAGGTCTGCGGGATCAGGTGGGCGGCAGCGCCGCCCGGGTTGTCGGAGGCGGTGATCTGGAGGTTGCGCTGGGCGAGCTGGTCGCTGTTCTCCGGGGAGATGGTCACGCCGCCGGCGTTCTCGATGGGCGCGTCGGCGTAGGCGATCTGCGCGACCAGGCAGTGGTGCGTGCCCGGCAGCGACTGGATGACCGGCACCCCGTTCACCACCAGGCTCTGGTCGTAGACGTTGAGGAAGCAGCCGAAGTACGCCCACTGCGGGTCGTCGCCCGCGATGGTGATCGTCTGGTTGTTGACGCCGCTCGCGCCGTACTCGGGATTATTCGGATCGGTGAAGTCGGGCGTGTTGCCGGTGGCGAAGAACGGGATCGTGTGGTTGCCGGCCGGCGCCAGCGGCCACAGCGGGTTACCGCTGGCATCGGTCTGGCTGAGGTAGGTGTCGGACGGGTTCCAGCTGGTGTCGGTGGTCTGCGTCGCCCACAGCCGGAAGAACACCTTCACGCCCTCGGCCATGCTGCCTTTGGTGCCGCGCAGCCGGACCCGGGCCACCGCGAAGTTGTACCTGGCGTCCCGGCCATGCAAGACCGTGGTGTACGGCGTCACCGACGAGTCGCCCAGGAGCGCATCCTGCTGGCCGGGAATCACGTTCTGGCTGGGATCGAAGGGGTCCGCGCCGCCGCCGTCGCCGAAGTTCTGGTTGAGGTACGTCAGGAGCGCCTGGATGTAGGCGTAGGCCCCGGTAGTGCTGTTGCTGCTGAACGCGGGGCCACCGGGCACCGGATGCGGGTTCAGGCTCGGGGTGGCGGTGAAGACGCGCAGGTCGGCGCTGAGGTAGGGGGCGTTGCCGGTGCCGTTCGGGCCGGCCCCGGGCTGGACGTTGGTGAAGTAGGGGTCCGCGCCGGCCAGGAAGAAGAACTCCCCGTCCGCCGGCAGGCTGGTGCCCAGCAGGCTGAGCGAGCTCGTCACCGCGGCCGGCGTCTCGCCGCTGGCCGGGAAGACGATCGACGGCGCGAAGCTCACGTCGTAGGGATAGCGGATCCGCTGCGGGACGTACGGGTTGGTCGTCTCGTACGCAATCCCGGCCGGGTCCAGCGCCGCGGCGACCCCGCCGTAGGCGACCGCCGGGATCGACGGCGTCACCGCGCCGGCGACCTGCTTGTTGAACCCCTCGAGCATCAGCCAGAACGCGTCCGGATACGTGCCGCCGGAGTTGTCGATGATGTCGGTCACCTCGTCCTTGCCCCAGGTGTCCTTGACCCCCCAGAAGCTCAGCGACCCGAGCGGCCACGGGTTGTCCGGGTTCGGTCCCGGCACGGTCGTCACCTGGCTGGGCGGGAACGCGTTGTCCAGGAGCTGCTTGAAGAACGGGAACGGGTCGGAGCTGTCGCTGGTGAGGTTGCGGTAGACGCCGCGCAGGCAGGTCGCCGCGTTTCCGGAGCCCGGGGCGGCGGCGACGATGTCGGGAATGGCGAACCCGAGCTGCACGTGCAGGTAGTACAGGAAGAGCATGGAGCAGCCGATCGCCGCGTCGATGTTGTGGTCGTACTCCAGGGTCAGGTTGACGTAGTCGGCTCGGGCCCCGAAGTTGTCGCTGACGTTGGCGCCCGCGGCGTGCGCCGCCGCCGTGGTCCCGTTGTAGCCGCGCTGCACGGTGATCGTCTTATTCCCGGTGTCGGCGGCGGTCATCAGCATCGTCTCGCTGTCCACCTGGACGATCCAGGTGGACGCGAACGGCGGGATGGGCAGCCCGGTCGTCAGCGGGATCGTAGTGACGCTGGCGTCGATGGCCGCCGACAGCGTGGTCTTCACCGGCCCCAGCTGGCTGGAGCCGGGCGTGCCGGGCGGCAGCGCGCTGTTAAGCCAGCTCGGCGAGACGGCGTACCCCGGCTCGATGACGCCCAGCCCCTCCAGCACCAGGAACTGCTGGCCCAGGAAGCGGGACAGGCCTTCGCCGCAGCTTTGCTCGTTGGAACCGTCCGGCGCGAACCAGCCCTGGTTCTGCGCCAGCATGAACATCTCGGTGACCTCCGAGACGATGAGGTACCGGCACAGCGTGGCGTCACCGCCGCCGGGCTTGAGCGTCAGCGGAGGGCCCCAGCCCGCGCCGCCGCCCGCGTTGATGACGTGCGTCTGCACCGGCACCGGCACCGTCAGCGAGATCCCGCCGAACCACGACGCCATCAGGTTGTAGTCGCCCTCGACCTTGGCCATCACCGCCTTGGTCCGGGCCGGCTCGGGGCCGCCGGGATTGGCCAGCGCACGGTCGTAGGAGAACGTGAAGTGGGTGGTCGCGCCGCCGTTGGGCAGGCCGTCCGTGACGAGCCACTGCGCGAACAGCGTGACATTGCCGGTGATGGTGAACTTTGCGCCGGGTCCCTGGAGGGCGCCGCTGCCGTCGGCCGCGGTGTTCCAGTACACGAACTGTCCGCCCGGCAAGCTCAGGTTCCCGCTGTTGCCCAGCACGGTGACCTGGTCGCCGCTGTTGTAGGCGGTCCCGTCGACCGGGACGCTGCCCCCCGTCGCGCCGTTTCCGTCGTAGGTAACCGTGAACGCCATGTCGCTGCCCCTCCCGTGACCGAAGCTGTCCCCATGCTGGTTCGGAGGCGGCACCCACGCACCGTGATACACACACTGCCCGAGGCAGTAAGCCCGATAAGCGGATCCCCTCCCAGACCGCCCGCTCGTCCCCAGCCGGGTCATCGACCGCACTCACGTCCTCCGCGAGCAGCCCCGTCGTCCGCCGCGCAGCGTCGTACGCCGCCCACCCCGGCGACCCGGACGCGACAAAGGAAACCCACACCCGGTGCACCCGGTCCGCGACCGCCTGGGATGGCGATGAGCCCAGCCGCGGCCGCACCGAAGGCAGCCCGATCGTGTCGAACACGAACGGGATCTCCGCCCCATGACAGGACCCGAGCCCGTAATTCGCCGACGGCGGCGGATAATCGAACCGGTACATCCAGGTCCGCCGCGAACCCGCCCCGAACCGCGCCTCCGCCACCCGAACCGCCGGAATCCGGAAGAACCAGTCCGTGATTACCGCCGCCATCACGTCACCCGCAGAATCCGCAGGCCGGTTACCCGAATACACCGCCAGCCCGGCATCCGGCAGCCCGTACGCCGCCGCCACCGCGCCCAGGGTTACCGGGTCGATCAGGTCGATCGTCCCCGCCGCCACCAGAAACAACCGTGCCTCGTCCCGGTTCGACCCGATCAGCAGCGGTACCTCCCCGCCCCGCCCCGACGCAAAGGCCGACAGCGGAGCAGCAGGTACCACCGACCCGTCCACCACNNCGGCTAGGGCGGAGCGGTCAGCCGGAACCCCCAGCGCCGCGGCCAGGTACTGTCCCACCATCTGCCCCTGCGAGACGGTCAGCGTGTGCGCCCCCGCCCCGCTCTCCGCGATAGCCTGCGCAAACAACCCAGAAGCCAGCGGCATCGACAGCAACGTGGTCACGCTCATAGCCCCGGCCGATTCGCCCGCCACCGTGACCCGCGCCGGATCCCCGCCGAACAACGAGATGTTGTCCTGCACCCACCGCAGCGCAGCCATCTGGTCGAGCAGCCCGAGGTTGACGATCCCATCGTCCAGGAACAGGAACCCCTCGGCGGCCAGCCGGTAGTTGATGCTCACGCACACCACGCCGTCGCGGGCGAACGCCGCGCCGTCGTACTCGCCCACCGACGACGACCCGTTCATGAACGACCCGCCGTGAATCCAGACCAGCACCGGCAGCCCGCTCGCACCTAGCTCCGGCGTCCACACGTTCAGGTTCAGGCACTCCTCGCCCGGGATCACCACCTCGGGAAACAGCGTGGCATACTGCGGCGGGTAATCGCCCTTGGGCAC
>PLIQ01000086.1 GCA_003140115.1 Actinomycetota bacterium
CCGGGGTGGCTGCTGGTCGCGGCGGCCGTGCTGGCCCTCGCGGCGGGCTGGTGCGCCAACGCGGAGGCCACCCTCACGCTGGTCGCCGCCACCGGGGTGGCCGAACGGCCCGAACACAGGGGCACGCTGCAGACGGTAACCGCCGATCTGCCCCGCTACATGAGCGTGCTGCTGCTGCTTCGCGTCGTCCTGGAGTGCCTGTCCGCGGTCCTGGTCACGGCCGCCTTCGTGCACTGGCTCGGCGACGACTGGCGCGCCGTGCTCTCCGCGGCGGGCGTGGTGATCCTCATGCACTACGCGCTGACTGGCGTGCGCCCGCAGCTCGGCCGGGTCGGCCCGCGCACCGCACGCACCGCCGGCCGCGCCGCCCGGTTCCTCTACCCGCTGACCCGGGCCCTGGGCCCGCTGCCCGGATTGCTGGTGGCCGTGGGCAACACCTTGCCGCCCGCCCGGCGATCCCGGGCCGCCGAAGACCATGAGGACGGGGAGGGTCCGGTGGCCCGGTCCGAGCTGCGCGGGCTGGTCGACTACCTCGAGCGCCGGACCGGTATCGAGCCGGGCGAGCGCGAGATGGTCCGTTCGGTCTTCGAGCTCGGCGACACCATCGTCAGGGAAGTCATGGTGCCGCGCACCGACATGGTGTTCATCGAGAGCGACATGACCGTGGAACAGGCTCTGTCCCTGGCCCTGCGCAGCGGCTTCTCGCGGATCCCGGTCGTCGGCGAGAACGAGGACGACGTAGTCGGCATCGCGTACCTGAAGGACATCGTGGCCTGGAGCCACGAACATCCCAGCGCCGAGGCCACCGAGAAGATCGCCACCGTCATGCGCTCGGCCAGTTACGTGCCGGACAGCAAACCGGTCGACGAGCTGCTGCGCCAGATGCAGGCGCAGCGCAATCACATGGTGATCGTGATCGACGAGTACGGCGGCACCGCCGGGCTGGTCACCATCGAGGACCTGCTGGAGGAGATTGTCGGCGAGATCACCGACGAGTACGACAACGAACAGCCGCCCTCCACGTGGCTCTCGGCCGACTCGGCCCGGGTAACCGCCCGGCTTTCGGTGACCGAGCTGGAGGAGCTGTTCGGCGTCCACATCGACGGGGCCGAGGACGTGGAGACGGTGGCCGGGTTGCTGGCCCACGCGCTCGGCCGCGTCCCCATCGCCGGCTCCACCGCCATGGTGAACGGCCTGCGGCTGACCGCGGAGCCCGGATCCGGGCGGCGCAACAAGATCGGCACGGTACTGGTGCAGCGGGAGACCGAGGACCACCCCTAACCCATCGCGGGCCGCCCCCCGTACACTCGGTCGCGTGAGCGATGAGACGTCTGGCCCGCCCCCCGAGATAAATACCGAAGACCTCAAGATCATCACCTTGGCTAGGTCCTCGAGGGCGCGGATAGCGGCGTCCGAGGGCGCGGCCGTCCGCGACGAGACCGGCCGGACCTACACCGCCGCCGCCGTGGCCCTGCCCTCGCTGCGGCTGTCCGCCCTGCGCCTGGCCGTGGCCATGGCCGTCTCCAGCGGCGCGCAGAAACTGGAGGCCGCCGCCCTGGTCAGCGACGCCGAGCTGGACCCGGGTGACCTGGCCGTGGTGCGCGACCTCGGGCCGGACACGATCGTCCTGCACGCCGCCCCCGACGGCACCCTCCGCGCCGTTCTCACCGTCTGACCCGCACGGACCATCCAGGTCCGCCCCGCCCCTGTCTCCCCTTACGCCGAACGGCCATGGTTTCACCGGCCACAACATGCACGACAATTGAGTGGTGAACGATCCGTCGCCCGCCCGCCTCCCGGGCGCCGACGCCCCGGATGCTGACCCCCGCCTGGGCGCCGGCCGCCCGGGCGCCGCCTTCCGCTCGGGTTTCGCGTGCCTGGCCGGCCGCCCCAACGTCGGCAAGTCGACGCTTACCAACGCGCTGGTCGGGGCGAAGGTCGCGATCACCAGCGACCGTCCGCAGACCACCCGGCGCGTGATCCGGGGGATCGTACACCGTCCGGACGCGCAGCTGGTCCTGGTCGACACCCCCGGCCTGCACAAACCGCGGACGCTGCTTGGCGAGCACCTGGACAGCCTGGTCCGCTCGACCCTGGCCGAGGTCGACGTGATCGGGTTCTGCATCCCGGCCGGCGACCCGGTCGGCCCGGGCGACCGGTTCTTCGCCCACGAGCTGGAGAACGTCAGGAAGACCCCGGTCGTGGTGGTCGTGACCAAGTGCGACGAGGTGTCGCCGGACCGGATCGCGGAGCAGCTAGTGGCGGTGAGCGAGCTCGGTGACTGGGCGGATGTGGTCCCGGTCTCGGCCATAACCGGCTTCCAGCTCGACGTGCTGGCCGACGTGTTCGTGGCCCATCTGCCCGAAGGCCCGCCGCTCTACCCCGACGGCGAGCTGACCGACGAGCCAGAACTGATCATGGTCGCCGAGCTGATTAGGGAGGCCGCCCTGGAGGGCGTCCGCGACGAGCTGCCGCACTCGATCGCGGTCGTGGTCGAGGAGATGGGCCCGCACCCCGGCCGGAACGACCTGATCGACGTGCACGCCGAGCTGTACGTGGAGCGGCCGAGCCAGAAGGCCATCGTCATCGGCGCCCGGGGCGCCCGGCTGAAGGACGTCGGCAGCCGGGCCCGGCACCAGATCGAAGCCCTCCTTGGCACCAAGGTCTACCTCGACCTGCACGTCAAGATCGCCAAAGACTGGCAGCGTAACCCCAAGCAGCTCCGCCGCCTGGGGTTCTACGACTGATCCCGGCGTCCCGTCACCCAAGCCCGCCCGGGCCGCCTTAACACCCCAAATCAGCCCCGCCCTGACATCCGGCCCGGCATGATGGACTCACCTGTGGCCAGGAGGGATCCGTCATGCTGATCATCTTTGGCCTGCGCGTGTTCTACCGGACGATTGCGCAGGGCACCTTCCACTGCCGTCGCTGCGGCGGAGACCGGCAGTACCGGCACCGTGCCGGCCGCCGCTGGTTCACGCTGTTCTTCATTCCGGTCATCCCGCTGAACTCGGTCGGCGAGCACGTGCAATGCGCCACCTGCCGGACCCGCTACGTGACCGACGCGCTCAACCAGCCGACCACGGCGCAGATGCAGGCCGCACTGCCCGCGGGCATGCGCGCCGCCGCCTCGGCCATGCTGCGGTCCGGCGACCCGGCCAGTCCGGCGGCCCGGCAGCGGGCCATCGAGGCGGTCGTGGGCGCCGGGATGCCCGGATACAACGAGGTCCTGCTGAACGCCGACCTCACCCAGCCGTTCGAGGCGATCCGTCCGGCCCTGAACCAGGTGGGCGCCCAGCTCACCGTCCAGGCCCGGGAGTGGTACCTGGCGGACGTGATCCGGATCGCCATGGCCGACGGCCCGCTGACCGACGGCGAACGGCAGGCCGCCCTGGCCATCGGCCTGGACCTGGGCATGACCCACGCGCAGACCATCGGCGTGATCGCCACCACCGAGCAGTCGGCCGGCCGCGGCTAGTACCGGGCCCGGCTCGCCAGCGCCTGCTCGCCCAGGGCTGCCGCCACGTCCAGCTTCCACCAGCTAGCCGGCCGGCCCTGGACGGTGTAACCGAGCGCCTCGTTGACCGCGATCATGTACCCGTTGGACTCCGCGTTCCAGGTATCGATCCGCTCCAGCCGCGGCTCCGCGGCCCGCAGCAGCTCCAGCATCGCGATCTTCACCAGCAGGCCGAGCCGGTGCCCGCGGTGCTTGCTGGTCACGCCGGTCAGCATCTGATGCGCCCAGCCCGGATCGGCCGGATCCACCGCCATCTCGGTGAGGGCCGCCAGCTCCCCGGTAGCCTCGTGCCGCGCCGCCACCGCGTAGGTCTGCACCCCGTACGCGGGTCGCAGGTCGTTGACGCGCTCGCGGACCCGCTGCGCGTCCCACACCGCGGGTGCCGTCTGCGGGTCGTGCGGGGCGTCGTTGAGCGCGGCGTAGAGCGCCGCCGCCTGCTCGATGAACTCCTCGGGCACCAGCCCGGTCCAGGACACCAGCCAGTAGCCCGCGGCCTTCGGCCCGGCTGCCTCGCGGAGCCGTTCCAGCTGATCCGCTCCCGCCGTGCGCACGTCCATCACGCGCTGTACGTCCACCAGCCCGGGCTCCGCCCCCGTCGAACGGGCGAAGGCCTCGCCGTCGCTGCCGTAACGCGCCGCGCCGTTGATCATCGAGCGCCCGTGCTCGGCCGCGCGAGCCGTCGCGTGCGTGAGCAGGGCCAGGCCGACTCCGCGCCGGCGCTCCGCCGGATGCACGACGAGGTCCAGGTTGGCCTGGTCGAGGTTCTCCAGGCTGGGCAGCTCGAGCCGGTACCAGCCCGCGACCGAGCCCTCCGCCTGCCCCTCGGCCAGCCACACTTCCCGCGGGTCGCCGCCCCACCCGACGCTCAGCCAACCGCGGAACGGTCGTTCGGTGAACCACGGTCCGTCCGGTTCGTCCACGTGCTGGGCGGCCAGGAATAGCTCGAAACAGGCGCGGATGGTGTCGGTATCCGCCAGGTCGAGTCGCTCGATGCGCATCCTCATACCCAACCCCGCCCCGCCCCGCCGCCGCCACTGTATTTCTCCCGCTCGCCTCCGGGGGCGGCACCGCGCGTCCCTCGGGCCGGGCCGGCTGGTAGGGTTGTCGGTAATGTTGCGCGAGCTGCTCCTGCTTAGCGGCCGCGGCGGGGGCCGATAGGCCGGCTCCCTCGCCGCGGGGTATTGGCGCGTGCGCTGGCCATTGACCAGGCCCATACCGATCGCCAGAGGAAGCAGACCATGCAGACCGAGTACGGATTTCATCGCGTAACACCCCCCCGGCAGCAACCCAGCGGCATGCCCTGCCAGCGTTACACCCCGTTCCAGCCGGTAGACCTGCCGGACCGGACCTGGCCCGGCAAATCCATCACCACGGCACCGCGCTGGCTGTCCACCGACCTCCGGGACGGCAACCAGGCGCTGATCGACCCGATGAGCCCGGCCCGCAAGCACATGATGTTCGACCTGCTGGTCCGGATGGGCTACAAGGAGATCGAGGTCGGCTTCCCGTCCGCCAGCCAGACCGACTTCGACTTCGTGCGCGAGCTGATCGAAGGCGACCGGGTCCCCGACGACGTCCGGATCTCGGTGCTCACCCAGGCCCGCGAGGACCTGATCGAGCGCTCGGTCCAGTCGCTGGTCGGGGCGCGCCTGGCCACCGTGCACCTGTACAACGCGACCGCGCCGATCTTCCGCCGGGTGGTGTTCCGCATCGACCGCGAGGAGTGCAAGGCGCTGGCCGTCGAGGGCACCCGCCACGTCATGAAGTACGCCGAGGAGCTCGCTGGCGGCACCGACTTCGGCTATGAGTACTCGCCCGAGATCTTCATGGACACCGAACTCGACTTCGCCCTGGACGTCTGCGCCGGCGTCATGGACGTCTGGCAGCCCGAGCCGGACCGGGAGATCATCCTCAACCTGCCGTGCACGGTCGAGCGGTCCACCCCCAACGTCTACGCCGACCAGATCGAGTGGATGAGCCGGAACCTGCCCCACCGCGACTCCGTCTGCGTATCGGTCCACACCCATAATGACCGCGGCACCGCCGTCGCCGACGCGGAACTGGCCGTGCTGGCCGGCGCGGACCGGATCGAGGGATGCCTGTTCGGCAACGGCGAGCGGACCGGCAACGTCTGCCTGGTCACCCTCGGGCTGAACCTGTTCAGCCAGGGCATCGACCCGATGATCAGCTTCTCCGACATCGACGAGATCCGTCGCACGGTCGAGTACTGCAACCAGCTTCCGGTCCACCCGCGCCACCCGTACGCCGGTGACCTGGTCTACACCGCGTTCTCCGGCTCGCACCAGGACGCGATCAAGAAAGGCTTCGAGGCGCTGGAGGCCGACGCCGCCCAGGCCGGTATCACGTTCGGCGAATACCCGTGGGCGGTGCCGTACCTGGCCATCGACCCGCACGACGTCGGCCGTACCTACGAGGCCGTGATCAGGGTCAACTCGCAGTCGGGCAAGGGCGGGGTGGCCTACCTCATGAAGGCCGAGCACCGGCTGGACCTGCCGCGCCGCCTGCAGATCGAGTTCTCCCGGGTCATCCAGGCGCACACCGACACCGAGGGCGGCGAGGTGACCGCGGCCCAGATGTGGGAGATCTTCTCCACCGAGTACCTGGCCGAAGGGCCGCTCAGCCTGCTGGGCCACCAGAGTTCCTCGGTGGTCGAGTCCAAGCACGCGCTTACCGCGGAGATATCCACCGAAGGGCAGGCGCAGCAGGTCGAGGGTATCGGCAACGGCCCGATCTCCGCGTTCTGCGACGCGCTGGCCACCCTCGGCATCGAGGCCCGGGTGCTCGACTACACCGAGCACGCCCTCACTCAAGGCACCGACGCGCAGGCCGCGGCCTACGTGGAGTGCGAGATCGGTGGCCAGGTCTACTGGGGCGTAGGCGTCGACACGAACACGGCCAGCGCGTCCATGCGTGCTGTCCTGTCCGCGGTCAACCGCTCCCGCCGCGCCTGACCCCGTCCCGGCGTACGCCCGACGGCAGCCTACGGCCGCGTCAAGCCTGCCGCTGTCCTGTTGTGCGGGAGAATAGGTAGGTGCTGCCTTACCGAGACGACGGGATCGTGCTGCGGACCCAGAAGCTGGGCGAGGCCGACCGGATCATCACCGTTCTGGGCCGGACCACCGGGCGGATCCGTGCGGTGGCCAAGGGTGTCCGCCGCACGAAGTCGCGGTTCGGCGCCCGGCTCGAGCCGTTCACGCACGTCGACCTCATGCTGCACCCCGGGCGTTCGCTGGACGTGATCACCCAGGCCGAGGTGATCCGGCCCTACGGCGAGCCGCTGGCCGCGGACTACCCCCGCTACACGGCCGGCGTGGCCATGCTGGAGACGGCCGAGCGGTTCACCCCGATGGAGAAGGAGCCTGCCCTGCGCCAGTTGCTGTTGCTTATCGGCGGGCTGCGATCCCTCAGCGAGAGGGAGCACGACCCCCGGCTGGTGCTGGACGCCTTCCTGCTGCGCTCGCTCGCGGTGGCGGGCTACGCCCCCTCCCTGGAGGAATGCGCTCGGTGCGGCGCGGCGGCCGGCAGCCGGCCTCGCCCCGAGGCCAGCGCGGCCGGCCGCGAGGTCCGGCTGTCGGCCTTCGCCGTCGCGGCGGGCGGTATGGTGTGCGCGTCCTGCCGCCCGCCCGGCGCGGCCGCGCCCGCGGCGAGCACCGTGGCCCTGATGCTCGCCTTGCTGCGTGGTGACTGGGACAGCGCCGACCGCAGCGAGCGAAGGCACCAGGTAGAGTGCAGCGGGCTCGTCGCCGCCTACCTGCAATGGCATCTAGAGCATTCAATCCGTTCGCTACGTCACGTGGAGCGCGTCTGATGGGGGAGCGGTACCCGGCCGTCGGGGCGCCCCGAGCCACGGGGGTCCGCCCGCCCGATCCGCATCCGAGCGGGGTCAAGCCCCCCGCCATCCCGGCCGAACTGGTGCCCCGGCACGTGGCCCTGGTCATGGACGGCGACGGCCGGTGGGCGAAAAAGCGCGGGCTGCCCAGGACCGAGGGTCACAAGGAGGGCGAGTCCTCGCTGCTCGACGTGATCATGGGGGCGATCGAGCTCGGCATTCCGTACCTGTCCGCCTACGCGTTCTCGACGGAGAACTGGCGGCGCTCGCCGGACGAGGTGCGCTTCCTGATGGGCTTTAACCGCGACGTCATTCACCGGCGCCGTGATCTGCTGAACGAAATGGGGGTCCGCATCCGCTGGGCGGGCCGCCAGCCGCGGCTGTGGCGCAGCGTGATCAGCGAGCTGGAGTACGCCGAGCAGCTGTCCGCCGGGAATACCGTCCTGACCTTGCAGTTCTGCGTCAACTACGGCGGCCGGGCGGAGATCGTGGACGCCGCGGCCGCGATGGCGGCCGATGTCGCGGCCGGAAAACTCCGCCTGGATAAGCTCAACGAAAAGGTGTTCGCCCGCTATCTGTACGAGCCAGAGATACCGGACGTCGATCTTTTCGTCAGGTCCTCCGGCGAGCAGCGCCTGTCCAACTTCTTGCTGTGGCAGTCGGCCTACGCCGAACTGGTCTTCCTCGATACCCTCTGGCCCGACTTCGACCGGCGCCATCTGTGGCACGCGTGCGAGATTTACGCCAGCCGCGACCGCCGGTACGGCGGCGCCCAGGCCAACCCCGTTCCCGTCCCGCCGGATCCCGGAGAATAAATCCGGAGGGCATCCCTCGAACGGGCGTGCGAAAGCTGCCCGACCATCGGGAACGGCGGCCATATCAAACGGTCACTCATTCTTTATCAAACTCCTCACTCGGCATTCCCCGGCCGCATCGCTAATTCTCAGCCGAAAACAGTTTCGCTTCCGCCGAATTCCTGGCCGGGAATCCGGCTCGCCTCCCGTGCCGCGGGCCGCCATCGTTGCCGCCGAAGAAATTCACTGTGTGTAACTCTCCGAATACGGGGAACGTTACAGCCTGCCGGAGCGCAGGGATCGAACTCGTGGGGCGAATCGATCCTTGATGTGTCCGTGGGGTCCTTGCCAATCATTGGTCACGGGGTTTATTCGGGGGGATAATGCGTCGCGCGGTAGTGGCAGTCATGGTCGGGTGCGCGTTGGGCGGAATTGGATGGGGAGCCGGGCATCAGCACGCCATCTCCGGCGAGCACCTTGCCGCGGCCATCCAGTCCGTCCCCAGTGGAACCGTCGCTAAGACCGCCCGGGCCGCGGCCCCGGCCATGAAAACCGTCGAGTATCGCGGCTATGCGATCCGGGTCCCGGCCACCTGGCCGGTGTACTCGCTCAGCAAGGATCCCGATCAATGCGTCCGCTACGACGTAAACGCCGTTTATCTGGGCACCCCCGGTCCCAACCAGAACTGCCCGGCGCACCTGGTCGGCCGGGCCGACACGGTGAGCATCGGCGGCCCGGTCGCGCTGGGGCCATCGTCGACTCCGATCCGGACCGGCCTGCGGGCCGCGGTGGGAGCCAAGCGAGTGAGCACGGACATGCCCGCCGCAGTGGGAGCCAAGCGAGGGAGTACGGACACGCCCGCCGCACCGGGCACGATCTTGCAGGACACGCAGCTACGCGAGCTCGCCGTCGCCATGCCCGACAGCGCCCCGGCCATCACCGGCACATACGGGACCGACCCGGACCTGATCATGCAGGTGCTGGCCAGCCTGCACCTGATGACCCAGGGCCAGGAAGGGCCACGGCCCAGCGAGGTGACCGCCTCCGCCGTGCCGCAGGCTTCACCGTCGCCGAGCAGCTCACCGTCGCCGAGCAGCTCACTATGGATTCCGCCGTACTGGCCCGCGCCCACGCCGACCGGCACGCCCACGCCAACCGGCACGCCCACGCCGACCGGCACGCCCACGCCGTCGCCGTCGCCGTCGGCTAGTCCGAGTCCGGCCCCCTCGTCGCCCGCCCCCTCGTCCCCGGCGCCGGTGCCCGCACCCGCCGGCGCCCTCGCAGGCTTTGACACCTGCACCGCCCCGTCGCTGCCGACCATGCAGGCGTGGCGGGCCAAGTACGCCGTCGCCGCGATCTACATCGGCGGCCAGGAGATGGGCTGTGACTACGGCAACCTGTCCAAGAGCTGGGTCCAGGCCGCTGAGGGTATGGGCTGGTCCCTCATGCCGACCTTCGTCGGGCCGCAGGCCCCCTGCAACAGCTTCAGCGACGAGATCAACTCGAGCCAGGCCGGCGCGGAGGGACAGCAGGCCGCCAGCCAGGCGGTCACGGACGCGGCCTCGTTCGGGCTGGGCCCGGGGTCGCCGATCTACTACGACATGGAGGCCTACGACGAGACCAACGCCAGTTGCGTGACCGCGGTGCTCACCTTCCTGGACGCCTGGGACCGCCAGCTCCAGGTCAGCGGCTACGTATCCGGCGTGTACTCCAGCGCGGCTTCGGGCATGGTCGACCTGCAGACCACGAGCAGTATCGACGGGCACCAGCTGGCCGAGCCGCAGGCGATCTGGTTTGCGCTATGGGACAACGCGGTCAACCTGACCGGGTCGCCCTACCTGACCCCCGCGGTATGGCCGGCCTCGGCCCGGTCCAAGCAGTACGCCGGCCCGCAAGTGGTGACCGTCGGCGGCATCTCGCTGAACGTCGACTCCGACCTGGTGGACGGCCCGGTGGCGCAGGGGTGACCAGCAGTCACCCATCCGCACCGGGCGAATCCAGTTCGCGGTGGTCGCCCAGTGCTCCTAAGCTAGGGGGCCACCGGTTAGGGATGCGGTCCGCAGCCGAGCCGGAATCACCACGGGGATCGCGCCCGTCGCGCCCACCGACCGCCAGCCGGATGGAGACCACAGATGGCCTTGCGCAGTGACCGTCTCGACGCCATTGTCAGCCTCAGCAAACGACGGGGATTCGTCTACCCGTCCAGCGAGATCTACGGAGGCCTGCGAGCCTCCTGGGACTACGGCCCGCTCGGCGTCGAGCTGAAGAACAACATCAAGCGCCAGTGGTGGCGGACGATGGTAACCGAGCGCGACGATATCGTCGGCCTGGACTCCTCGGTGATCCTGGCCCGCGAGGTGTGGGAGGCGAGCGGGCACGTCACCGAGTTCGTCGACCCGCTCACCGAGTGCACGTTCTGCCACAAGCGGTACCGGGCGGACCAGCTCATCGAGGCCTACGAGGAGAAGCACCACCACCCTCCGACGAACGGCCTTGAGGACATTACGTGCCCGAACTGCGGCAACCGCGGCACCTTCACCGAGCCGCGCATGTTCAACGGGTTGCTGCGCACGCACCTGGGCCCGGTCGAAGACGAGTCCGGGCTCGCCTACCTGCGTCCGGAGACCGCGCAGGGCATCTTCATCAACTTCAAGAACGTGCTGCAGACCTCGCGGAAGAAGATCCCGTTCGGCATCGGGCAGATCGGCAAGTCGTTCCGCAACGAGATCACCCCGGGCAACTTCATCTTCCGGACCCGCGAGTTCGAGCAGATGGAGATGGAGTTCTTCGTCAAGCCCGGCACCGACGAGGACTGGCACCAGTACTGGATCGACACCCGTATGGCCTGGTACACCGACCTCGGCATCCGCCCGGAGAACCTGCGGCCGTACGAGCATCCGAAAGAGAAGCTGTCGCACTACTCCAAGCGCACGGTCGACATCGAGTACAAGTTTGACTTCGTCGGCACCGAGTGGGGCGAGCTTGAGGGCATCGCCAATCGCACCGACTTCGACCTGACCACCCACGCGGAGGCGTCCGGGCAGGACCTGTCCTACCTGGACCAGGAGTCGGGCGAGCGGTTCGTCCCGTACGTAATCGAGCCCGCGGCCGGCGTCGACCGCGGCGCGCTGGTGTTCCTGCTCGACGCGTACGCCGAGGACGAGGCGCCGGACGCCAAGGGCAACCCGGAGAAGCGGACGGTGCTGCGCCTGGACCGCAGGCTCGCGCCGGTCAAGGCCGCGGTGCTCCCGCTGTCGCGCAACGCCGACCTGTCGCCCAAGGCCCGCGACCTGGCCGCGGCGCTGCGCAAGCACTGGAATACCGACTTCGACGACGCCAGCGCGATCGGCCGCCGCTACCGGCGTCAGGACGAGATCGGCACCCCGTACTGCGTCACCGTCGACTTCGACACCCTGAACGACGAGGCGGTGACGGTCCGGGACCGCGACTCCATGCGCCAGGAACGCGTCGGCCTCGACCACGTCGAGTCCTACCTGACCGAACGTCTCGGCCCCTGCTGACCCGATCGGTTCCGCCCCGAGCCCGCGCAGGGCGGGGGGCAGGGCGGGGAGTCAGGGCGGCGAGAGCAGCGCGGTGAGGATGGCGTCCGGGGCCGGGGCGTCCTGGGCGCGGCGGTAGATCTCGGCCGCGGCCCGATGGAAGCCGTCGGGCAGCCCCGCTGCGGCCATGCTCGCGGCGATCTCTTCCATCTCCGCCACCCACCGCCAGCCCTTGGCTGCCGCGGACCCGGCGGCCCGGGCCGACCGTTCGGCCAGGCCCGGCTGGGAAACATCCCACTCGGTCAGCAGCGTCTCCTCCACCCCTTCGGCGCGGGCCAGCGCCCGCGCCGCCAGCAGCAGGGCCGCGCTGCCCTTGGTCCACGACGCGTAGGCCATCTTCACCGCGGACGCCGTCCCCGCGTCCCTGCCGATCATCCGCGCGTCGACCGGGCCGCCCGCGAACAGTCGCTGGACCTCACCGGCCCGCGCCCCGGACAGGTAGAGCCGGATGAAGCCGGGCGCCACCGGGGGCGTTCCGATGATTCCGCCGTCCACGTAGCTGGCTCCGCCGGCCTCGACGATCCGGGCGATCTCGCGCGCGGTGGCCGGCGAGACCGCGTTGGCGTCGGTGTACACCCCGCCGAACCCCGCCACCTGCCGGGCCAGGCCGGCTGCGGCGTGCGGCGGGCAGACTGAGATGATGACGTCGGCCTGCCGGACCAGACCAGCCAGCCCCCCGGAGGCCGCGGTCAGCCCCGCCGCCGCGGCCCGGGCCGCGGTGGCCGGACTGCGCCCCTCCGGCGCCCACAGCACCCGGTGCCCGGCCGCGGTCAGGCACCGCCCGACCGCGGCCCCCATTTCCCCCGGATGCAGCAACCCGACCGTAGTTGTAACCATGCCTGCTATTTCATCAGGTGCCGGCGTCGAACGTCACGGCCAGCGGGGTGAACGCCTCCTGTATCACGTCTTCGGAGCCGCGTCCTGGTTGCGCTTCCGGGACGAAGGTCCGTGTCTTTACGGTCACTCCACCGGTAGAGTCCCGAGTGAATACATGTCGCGCGCTGCGAAGAGCAGGACGAATAGCAGGACGAGGAGTACGAAGTGCCGAAGCTCGTTTATGACTTCACCGAGGGCAACAAGGACCTAAAGGATCTGCTGGGCGGCAAGGGCGCCAACCTGGCCGAGATGACCAACATCGGCCTGCCGGTGCCCCCCGGATTCATCATTACCACCGAGGCGTGCCGCTACTATCTGGAACAGGGCACGACGCCGGAAGGCCTCGACGAGGAAATCGCGGCCCATCTGGACAAACTAGAAACAGCGATAGACCGCAAGCTCGGCGATCCGGCCGACCCGCTGCTGGTTAGCGTCAGGTCCGGGGCGAAGTTCTCCATGCCGGGCATGATGGATACCGTCCTGAACATCGGCCTGTCCGACGAGTCGGTACAGGGCCTGGCCAAGCAGGCCGGCAACGAGCGGTTCGCCTGGGACGCCTACCGCCGCCTGATCCAGATGTTCGGCAAGACCGTGCTCGGCGTCGACGGTGAGCACTTCGAGCACGCCATCGACGCCGCCAAAAAGGCCAAGGGGATCAGCAATGACCTCGACCTGGACGCGGCCGACCTGCAGAACCTGGTCGAGACGTTCAAGGGCATCGTCAAGACGCAGACCGGAGGGGAATTCCCGCAGGACCCCAGGGAGCAGCTGGACCTGGCCATCAAGGCCGTGTTCAACTCCTGGAACTCGCCCCGCGCCATCCTGTACCGCCGCCAGGAGCGCATCCCCACCGACCTGGGCACGGCCGTGAACGTGGTCGCGATGGTGTTCGGCAATCTGGGCATGGACTCGGGCACCGGCGTGGCCTTCACCCGCGACCCCGGCACCGGCGCCGAGGGCGTCTACGGCGACTACCTGCAGAACGCCCAGGGCGAGGACGTGGTGGCCGGGATCAGGAACACCGTCCCGCTGCAGGATCTGGAGAGCATCGACAAGGCCTCCTACGACCAGCTCATGGAGATCATGCGGACGCTGGAGAATCACTACCGCGACCTGTGCGACATCGAGTTCACCGTCGAGCGCGGCAAGCTGTGGATGCTGCAGACCCGGGTCGGCAAGCGCACCGCCGCGGCAGCCTTCCGCATCGCCATGCAGCTCGTCGACCAAGGCTTGATCGACATGGACGAGGCGCTCCGCCGGGTCTCCGGCGAGGAGCTGGCCCGCCTGATGTTCCCCCGGTTCGACACCAGCGGTGAGGTCACCAAGATCGCCACCGGGATCAGCGCGTCGCCGGGCGCGGCGGTCGGCAAGGTCGTCTTCGACTCGGCCCGCGCGGTCGAGCTCGCCGCTGCGGGCGAGAAGGTCATCCTGGTCCGGCGCGAGACCAACCCGGACGACCTGCACGGCATGATCGCCGCCCAGGGCATCTTGACCAGCCGGGGCGGTAAGACCAGCCACGCGGCGGTGGTCGCTCGCGGCATGGGCAAGACCTGCGTCTGCGGCGCCGAACAACTCGAGGTGGACACCAAGGCGAAGAAGTTCACCGCCCCGGGCGGCATCACGGTCAGCGAGGGCGACGTGATTTCCATCGACGGCACCAGCGGTGTTGTCTACCTGGGCGAGATCCCGGTCGTCTCCTCCGAGGTCGTGCGTTACTTCGAGGGCGAGTTGCACCCGCACGCCGACGAGGCCGACGACCTGATCCGGGCCGTGCACTCGATGATGGTGCACGCCGATCACAAGCGTCGGCTCGGCGTGCACGCCAACGCCGACAACGGCCCGGACTGCGCCCGGGCCCGCCGGTTCGGCGCCGGTGGCGTCGGCCTGGTCCGCACCGAGCACATGTTCCTCGGCGAGCGCCGCCAGCTGATCGAGGACCTGATCCTGGCCACCACCGACGACGAGCGCCAGCACGCGCTCGACGCGCTGGAGCCGCTGCAGCGCGGTGACTTCGTGGAGATCCTGGACGCCATGGACGGCCTGCCGGTGACNNGACCCGCCGCTGCACGAGTTCCTCCCCGACCTGACCGAACTGTCCGTCAGGATCGCGCTGGCCGGCGACGCGGCTACCGAGAAGGACAAGGATCTGCTGGCCGCGGTGCGCCGGCTCCATGAGCAGAACCCCATGCTCGGCCTGCGCGGCGTCCGGCTGGGCCTGGTCATCCCCGGCCTGACCGACATGCAGGTCCGCGCGATCGCGCATGCGGCCGCCGAACTCAAGCAGGCGGGCAAGGACCCGCAACCGGAGGTCATGATCCCGCTCACCGCGACCGTGCAGGAGATGGAGATCAGCCGCGAGCGGGCCGAGAAGGTCCTGCGCGAGGTGGAGGCCGAGACTGGCACCCACGTGGACACCCCGATCGGCACCATGATCGAGGTGCCGAGGGCGGCCCTGAACGCGGGCCCGATCGCCGGGAGCGCGGAGTTCTTCTCCTTCGGCACGAACGACCTGACCCAGATGACCTGGGGCTTTTCCCGTGACGACGTGGAGGGCTCGTTCTTCAGCAGGTACATCGAGCTGGGCATCTTCGGCGTGTCGCCGTTCGAGACGATCGACCGGGACGGCGTCGGCCGCCTGGTCGACATCGCGGTCAAGGAAGGCCGGGCTGCCCGGCCCGACCTGCACCTCGGCGTCTGCGGCGAGCACGGCGGCGACCCGGACTCGGTGCACTTCTTCCACCAGGTCGGCCTGGACTACGTGTCCTGCTCGCCGTTCCGCGTCCCGATCGCTCGCCTGGAGGCAGGCCGCGCCGTGCTGGTCGGCGGCGGCTCCGACAGCAGGTGACGACGAGATACGACGACGGCGCTTACGATGGCTGCGCCACGGCCCGCTGGGTAGCAGAGCCGCCCAAGCGGGCCGGGCGCGGCGAGTTCGAGCGGGACCGCGCCCGCGTCCTGCACAGCGCCGCGCTGCGTCGGCTGGCGGCCAAGACCCAGGTGGTCGCCGCTGGCTCGGCCGACTTCCCCCGCACCAGGCTCACCCACTCCCTGGAGTGCGCGCAGATCGGGCGGGAGCTGGGCCGCGAGATCGGCTGCGACCCCGATCTAGTCGACGCGGCGTGCCTCGCGCACGACATCGGCCACAGCCCGTTCGGCCACAACGGCGAGACCGCCCTCAACGAACTGGCCGCCGCCGTCGGCGGGTTCGAGGGCAACGCCCAGTCCCTGCGCCTGCTCACCCGGCTCGAGCCAAAGGTCCCCGGCGCCGGCCTGAACCTGACCCGCGCCACCCTGGACGCCACCCTCAAGTACCCCTGGTTCACCCAGGGCCCCGGCACCAAGTTCGGCGTCTACGCGGAGGACGCCGAAGTCTTCAGCTGGATCCGCCAGGGCGCCCCGGCCGGGCACCGCTGCCTGGAGGCCCAGGTCATGGACTGGGCCGACGACGTGGCCTACTCGGTCCACGACCTGGAGGACGGCTTCGTAGCCGGCCTCATCACCTTTAAGAACCTCAATTCTCCGATCGAACGGACCGTGGTATCACAGACCACAGCCACCATGTATCTCGGCGAAGACGTCTCGGTGGCCGAACTTACCGAGATCCTCGACGCGCTGCTCGCGCTGGACGTCTGGCCCGCCTCCTACGACGGCGGCCCGGAATCCGCCGCCGCGCTGAAGAACGTGACCAGCGAGCTGATCGGCCGCTTTTGCGTCGCCGCCCAGGACGCCACCCTCGACGCCCACCCCGGCCGGCACACCCGCTACGCCGCGGACCTCATCGTGCCGCGCCAGCAGCGGCTGGAGTGCGCCCTGCTCAAGGGGATCACCGCGCACTACGTGATGACCCGCGCCGGGGTGATCGCGGCCCAGGCCCTGGAACGGGAACTGCTGGCCGAGCTGGCCGTCGCGGTCGAGCGCGGCGCGCCGGGGACGCTCGATCCGCTGCTGCGCCCGTCCTGGCATGCCGCCCAGACCGACACGGAGCGCCGCCGCGTCGTTATCGACCAGATCGCCAGCCTCACCGACACGTCCGCTATCGCCTGGCATCACCGCCTGTGTGCCTTAGTCGGTTCTGAATAGCACTCTCGGCGGCCCGGCGCGTCATAACCTAGGGCGCATGCCTACCTTTGTGATCGCTGGCGCCAGCCTGGCCGGGGCCAAGGCCGCCGAGACGCTGCGCGACGAGGGCTTCGACGGACAGATCGTGCTCCTCGGCTCCGAGCTGGAACGCCCCTACGAGCGACCGCCGCTGTCCAAGGGTTACCTGCTCGGCAACGACGACCTGGACTCGGTCTACGTGCACCCGGTTGAGTGGTACGCCGAGCACGACGTCGAGTTGCGGATGGGGGTGACCGTCACCGGCATCGACCGCGCCGCCTCCGCCGTACTCACCTCAGACGGCAGCACGTTTCACTACGACAAGCTGCTCCTCACTACCGGCGCGTCGCCCCGGCGGCTGACCTTCCCCGGCTCCGACCGGGACGAGGTGCTCTACCTACGCACCACGGCCGATTCAGAGCGGCTGCGCGCCGCCTTCCAGGCCACCCCGCGGGTCGTGGTGGCCGGGGCCGGCTGGATCGGCCTGGAGACCACCGCCGCCGCTCGCTCCTACGGCTGCCCGGTCACCGTGCTGGAGCCGCAGCCGGGCGCGCTGCAAAGCCAGCTCGGTCCCGAGCTCGGCAGCGTCTTCGCCGACCTGCATCGCTCGCACGGCGTGGAGTTCCGCTTCGGCGAGAGCGCGGCCGAGTTCCGTCCCGGCCTGGTTATCACCTCCGCCGGCGCCGAAGTGCCCGCCGACGTGCTCGTCGTCGGCATCGGCGCGGCCCCGAACGACCAGGTGGCCGTCGCCGCGGGCCTGGAAGTCGAGAACGGCGTGCTCACCGACGAAGCCCTGCGCACCTCCGACGAGAACATCTTCGCCGCCGGTGACGTGGCGAACTGGTTCAGCCCGTTGCTGGGCCGCCAGATCCGGGTCGAGCACTGGGCCAACGCCCTGAACGGCGGTCCGGCCGCAGCCCGGTCCATGCTCGGCCAGCCGGTCGTGTACGACCCGGTGCCCTACTTCTACAGCGACCAGTACGACCTCGGCATGGAGTGCGCGGGCCTGCCCTCACCCGGCACCTACGACGAGGTCGCCTACCGCGGCGACCGCGCCTCCGGCGAGTTCATCGCCTTCTGGCTCTCCCGCGGAATCGTCGTCGCTGGAATGAACGTCAACGTCTGGGACGTCAACGACGACATCCAGTCCCTAATCCGCTCCAAACACCCGGTCGACCTCACCCGCCTAACCAACCCCGAAATCCCCCTCCCCGAAGTCTGACTTTCCCGACCCCCGCCC
>PLIQ01000117.1 GCA_003140115.1 Actinomycetota bacterium
GCCAACAAGCGCGGCATGGCGCTAGGCGTCAACCAGATCGCGGGGATCTCCGGGCAGTTCGTCGGGCTGCTGCTCGGCGGCCTGCTGGCCGCGGTGAACTGGCGCCTGGTGTTCTGGGTGAACGTGCCGATCGGGCTGTTCGGCACGATCTGGGCCTATAAGAGCCTGCGCGAGATCGCGACCACCAAGCGGGCCAAGATCGACTGGGTCGGGAACATCATGTTCGCGGTGGGCCTCAGCTCGCTGCTGGTCGCCATCACCTACGGGATCCGGCCCTACGGCGGTCACGCGACCGGATGGACCAACCCGTTGATCATCACCGGTTTGATCGGCGGCGTGGTCGTGCTGGCCGCGTTCTGCGTCTTCGAGACCAAGATCGCCGAGCCGATGTTCCAGATGGGCCTGTTCAAGATCAGAGCCTTCGCGGCGGGCAACGCGGCCAGCCTGCTCGGCTCCATCGCCCGCGGCGGCCTGCAGTTCATGCTGGTCATCTGGCTGGCTGGCATCTGGCTGCCGCTACACGGCTACGACTTCACGGTGACGCCACTGTGGGCCGGGATCTACATGCTCCCGCTCACCGCGGGTTTCCTGATCGCCGGGCCGATCGCGGGCACCTTGTCCGACAAGTACGGGCAGCGGCTGTTCGCGACCTCCGGGCTGCTGGTCGCCGCGGCCTGCTTCACCGGGCTGATGCTCCTCCCCATTGTCTTCCCGTACTGGGTGTTCGCGCTGCTGATCTTCGGCAACGGGGTCGGCTCCGGACTGTTCGCCGCCCCCAACACCTCCGCGATCATGAGCGCGGTACCGCCCAGCCAGCGCGGTTCGGCGTCGGGGATGCGGTCGACCTTCCAGAACTCCGGCATGTCGCTGTCCATCGGCATCTTCTTCTCGCTGCTGATCGCCGGTCTGGCCTCGACCCTGCCCAAGACCCTGAGCAAGGGACTGATCGCCCAGGGCGTGCCGGCCTCGGTGGCCACCCATGTCAGCCACCTGCCGCCGGTCAGNNCACGGCCTGGTCATCGTGTTCACCGCCGCGGCGATCATGGCGGTTACCGGGGCGCTGGTGTCCCTGCTGCGCGGCAAGCAGTACTACTACGGCGACGCCGGCGTGTCGCCCGTGCTCAAGACCATTATTCCGAACGAACCGTCGCTCACCTCCGCGAACGGTGACTCCGCGTCCGTGGCGGGCGCCGCGCCCGTGGCGGGCGCCGCGGATCACACCGGCCAGCGGGCCGGCGGGTAGACTGGCGTCGTGCCACGCTATGAGTACCGATGCCGTGCCTGCGGCGACACGTTCGAGCTGAGCCGCCCGATGACCGAGTCGTCAGCGCCTTGTGCCTGTCCGCAGGGTCATGACGACACCGTGAAGCTCCTGTCGACGGTCTCGGTGGGCGGCGTCGCGTCCGGCCGCTCGGCTGGTCAGCCCAGCTCCGGCGGAGGATGCTGTGGCGGGGCCTGCGGTTGCGGCTAGCCCCGGCGGGCACTCTTGCGTCACTTGATACTGCGTCACTTGATACAGGGGCGCTGGCTCGTGTGGCACAGCGGCCAATCGGCGCACCTGCTTGGCTTAACCCAGAAGGTTAAGCACAAGTACGGAGGCAAGTGCGATGGCCGTCGCCACAATCGGAAGACCATCTTGGCCGGACCGGCCGGCGCGGGGACACAATCCCCACGGCCGCGGCCTGCCTGATCGGGCCCAGCCAGATCAGGGGCCCGCCCAAGAAGCCATCGGCGAGATGGCATGGCTGCTACGTGACACCCGCAGCAGCATGTTCCTGGGCGGAGGCGTGCTGAGCGCGATCACCATCGCCATCGCCCTGGAGGCCGCGTTCTCGGGCCGCGCGATGCGACCGGGCGTAACCGGCGCGGTCAACGCCGGCCTGCTGTCCGGCCTGTTGCTGTGCTGGCTGACCGCGGTCATCATGCTGGCCCTGGCCAACCGGCCGGTGCACAACGCGCTCAGCGAGATGCGCTGGAAAACGGGCGCCCCGATCGACCCGCGGGCCGGGTGGCTGACGCTGCCGCCGACAGGAGCCGATCCGCAGGAGTGGACGTGGGCGCGCGCCCATCTGATGATCGGTGCGGCCCGGCTGGCCCGGCGCCGCGCCCAGACCGCTGACACCTGGACCTACATCGTCGCCGCGTACTTCCTGGTCTGGACCGTCGTGATCCTCCTCGGCCTGTGAGGGGGGCCGAGAAGGCACATGTCACCTCAGGATTTGTCAATGGCCCGTAAAAGGCTCATTGTTAGAGCCAGTGTCGGCTATTACCCGCGTGCCGCGAGATAAGTCATTTCCGACGGTGACATGACGATGCAGGGGATGGGATCTGGGCAGGGATTCTGGACTCTGCTCTCTCGAGATGAACAGGACACCCTGTCCGGTCTCGGGATGCCCAGGGACTATCCACCTGGGGCGACTATCTGCCTGGAGGGCGATCCGGCCACGCACGTGTACGTCTTGCTGGCCGGATGGGTCAAGATCCTTTCCACGACCAGGGATGGGCACGAAATCGTGCTCGCGTTGCGCGGTGACGGTGACATCGTCGGGGAGACCGGAGGTGAGACCACCGGACGGCGTAACGCCACGATCCAAGCCGTAGGCAAGGTACGAGCGCTCACCGTGCCGTATGAAAAGTTCAGTTCATTCCTGGACGCCAGCCAGGGAGCCGATCGCGCTTACCGGCGCGTCGTGACGCGGAAGTTTAACGACGCGGACACCCTGCTCCGTCGGCGCGCTGTAACGACCGGTGCGCAGCGACTGGCTGCTCTCCTGCTCGATCTGGCCGGACGGCACGGCCGCGAAGTGAACGGCGCCACTTACGTGGTGATGCCGTTGTCGCAGGAGGAACTGGCTAGCCTGGCCGGCACCTCGCGGGCCACCATCACACGTGCGTACGGCAACTGGAGAAAACGTGGCCTGATCCACACAGGTCAGCGCAGGATCACGATTCTTGACCTCCCCGGTCTGCAGCGAATCGCAGGCTAGCAGCAGCAGCGGTCAGGAGGCCTGAGGCAGCTAGCAGGGAACCGCGCGAGCGGTAGCGGTCAGCGGGTCATGGCGGGGGTTCGGTCGTCGGTGGCTTCGTACCTGGCCGCGGTGCGGGCCGCGGTCTGCATCGCCCACCGGCCGTTGGTGACCAGGCCCAGCACCATGATCGCCGCCCCGCAACCCGCCAGCAGAAGCCAGTCGGCGTGACTGGCCGCGACGAACCGGGCCCGGAGCGGGCCGTGCAGGTTCGCGGCCAGGATCGAGCCGCTGATCGCTACGCCCAGCGACGTGCCGACCTGCCGGCTGGTGGACGCTATCCCCGAGGCCACGCCCGCCTGCGCGAAGGGCATGCCCGACACCGCCGCCTGGGTGATGGGCGCGTTGACCATGCCGGACCCGAGGCCGAAGACGCTGAACGCGACGACGATGTGCAGCGTGGACCACGACGTCGTGATCCCGTACAGCAGGAGGCCTCCGGCCGCAATCCCCGCGCCCGCGATCAGGGTCGGCAGCCGCCCGCCCCAGCGGGCCAGGACGCGGCTGGACACCACCGCCCCGACCGCCATGACCGCCGCCATCGGCACCATGTGCAGCCCGGCGACCAGGGCGGACATATTCCGTACGTCCTGCAGGTACAAGGTGGCCAGGAACAGGAAGCCGCCGAGGGCGGCGAAGGCGCTGATCGCGGTCAGCACCGCCCCGGCGAACGGCACGCTGCGGAAGAACCGGGGATCGAGCACCGGCTCGGTGCGGCGTGCCTCGTAGGCCACGAAGACCGCCAGGGCCACCGCCGCCACCCCGAACAGCCCCAGGATCTCCGGCGAGTGCCAGCCGTCCGTGGGGCCCTCGATGATCGCGTAGGTCAGCGAGCCGAGCATCACGACGATGAGTGCCTGTCCGGCTGGGTCCGGTCGGCGCGCTCTGGGCGCCCGGGACTCCGGCACGAACCGGGCAGTCAGCGCGATGGCGGCCAGGCCGACCGGGATGTTGACCCAGAACACACCCCGCCAGCCGACGGATTCGACCAGGATGCCGCCCAGCACCGGGCCGAGCGCTACCGACAGGGCGAACGTGCCGCCCCAGGCCCCGAGCGCCCGGGCGCGTTCGGCGCGGTCGGTGAACGTATTGGTGATGATCGACATCGCGACCGGGTTGAGCATGGACCCGCCGATCGCCTGCACCATGCGGAACGCGATCAGCCAGCCGAGCCCGGGCGCGAGGCTGCACAGCCCGGAGCCGACCGTGAACACGGCCAGGCCGATCTGGAACGTCCGGCGGCGGCCGACCCGGTCGGCGGTCGCGCCGGACAGCATCAGCAGGCTGGCCAGCACGAGCGTGTAGGCGTCGATTGTCCATTGCAGCCCGGCTACCGAGGCGCGCAGGTCCCGCCCGATGGCCGGTAGCGCGACGTTGACGACGGTGGTGTCCAAGCCGACGATGAACAGGCTGAGGCAGCAGATGACGAGCACGAGCGTGCGGCGACGGCGGCTGAGCTCTGGCAGCGGTATCACCCGAATTGGCTGGTGCGAACGATTGCCTCTCTACACCTGAATATTTGCGCCGACCTGGCGAGCGCAAGCCCGGGCGGCTGAGAGATTCGTCACCGCTGGTAACGATCCGCGAGACAAGCTCGCGCATCCCGGCGCGCCTTCGGACCGGTCAGCCCAGGCGCGACGCGGTGGACCTGGCCCACTGGGTGGTGCAGAGCAGGCCGAGCAGCAGAACGCCGTACCCGCAGCCCGCCAGGATCCACCAGCTCGCGTGGGCCGCGTGGACGAACCCGTCCCGCATCGACCCGCGGATGCTGGCGGCCAGGACCGAGCCGACGATGGCCACGCCCAGCGACTGGCCAAGCTGGCGGCTGGAGGAGTTCATGCCCGACGCCATGCCGGCCTGGGTCTTCGGGACCCCGGACATGACCCCGTTGGTGATCGGCGAGCTGACCATGCCGGCCCCGACCCCGAACAAGGCGTAGGTGATGATCAGGTACAGGTGTTCGGTCGTGCCGGTGAGCTGGGACAGCGCCGCGCTGCTCAGGGTGAGCGCCGCGCCCGCGATGACCAGCGGGGCCCGCGGACCGCGCTTGGCCACCATGCGGCCCGCCATCGGCGCGCACAGGGCCATCACCACCGGCATCGGCAAGATGGTCAGGCCGGCCTGCAGCGCGGACAGGCCCCGCACGTCCTGCAGGTACAGGGTGGACAGGAACAGGAACCCAGCCATCGCGGCGATGGCGCAGACCGCGGTGAGGTTAGCGCCCGCGAACGGCACGCTGCGGAAGATCCGGAAGTCGATCATGGGCTCCGCGCGGCGCGGCTCATAGGCGAGCAGCACGGCCAGCGCGGCCACGGACAGCGCGAAGAAGCCGAAGATCTCCGGTGAGCGCCAGCCGTAAGCGGGCCCCTCGATGATCGCGTAGGCGAGTGATCCGAGCAGCACGATGATGAGGAACTGGCCTACCGGGTCCGCGCGGCGGGACCGTGGCGCCTTGGAGTCCGGCACGAACAGCGCGGTCAGCGCGATGGCGGCCAGGCCCACCGGGATATTGGCCCAGAAGATCCCGCGCCAGCCGACCGCACCGACCAGCACGCCGCCCAGGACCGGTCCCAGCGCCATCGACAGGCCGAACACTCCGTCCCAGACCCCGATCGCGCGGGCCCGTTCGGCTCGGCCGGTGAAGGTATTGGTGATGATGCCGAGGGCGGCCGGGTTGAGCATCGAGCCGCCGACCCCCTGCAGGATCCGGAAACCGATCAGCCAGCCTAGGCTCGGGGCCAGGCTGCACAGCCACGAACCGAGGGTGAACAACGAGAGACCGACCTGGAAGACCGTTCGGCGGCCGATCCGGTCCGCGACCGCGCCGGAGAACATCAGCAGGGCGGCCAGCGTGACGGTGTATGCAGCGATTGTCCACTGCAGGCCCGACACACCCGCGTGCAGGTCACGGCCGATGGACGGCAGCCCCACGTTCACGATCGTGTTGTCCAGCCCGACCATGAACAGGCTCAGGCAGCAGACGGCCAGCATGAGGGTGCGGCGCGCACGCACGGCGGCGCCGGTGACGGTATTGGGGCCGGTATCGGGGTGTTGCTCGGCGTCGCGAGTCAGCTCAAGGCTCAGGACCGGCACGGATGTCCGTTCTGGTAGCCGAGTGGGAACGTTGAGTGACCTCCAGTTGGTGCCTCGTACTGGTGCCTGCATCGGGCAAACCCCTCGGGGACGTGCTCGCCGCGGACGAGCACGGGCTGCTTATGTGACTTCTGGCCCGGAGCTCACCGGGGCTGAGCCCGACCAGATGATCGGGAGCTTCTCGATTCCGTAGATGCCCTCGACCCCGCCGAGGTGCGGCGACCCGTCCAGGGCTAGATCAGGGGTGCGCGGCGCGAGGAACGCCAGGGCCTCTTCCAGTTCCGCCCGGGCCAGGTTGGAGCCCAGGCAGTAATGCGTCCCGGCGCCGAACGTGAGCAGCCGGGCGTCGCGGGTCGCGGTGATGTCGAACTCCTCGCCCGAGCCGCCTTCCCGGTTCGCCCGTTCGGCGCAGATCGCCACGATCGTGCCAGCCGGGAAGATGACGCCACGGTGCTCGACCTGCTCCAGGCAGATCCGCGCCGTGAACGGCGTGACCGGCTCGAACCGCAGCACCTCGTCGACCGCGCGCGGGGCCAGTGCGGGATCGGCGGCCAGCAGGGCCCACTGGGCGGGATGCCCGGCGAACAACCGGATGGCGTGCGCCAGCTGAGCGGTGGTGGTGTCGATCCCTCCGGCCAGCAGGTTCGCGACGAGCTGCACGCATTCCGCGGCGGACAGGCGGTCCCGGCCCGCCTCCCCGTCCCCCGCCTCCCGGGCCGCCAGCAGGTCGCTGATCAGGTCGTCGGCGGGCGCGTCGCGCCGGGCCTCGAGCAGCGCGGTCACGTAGTCCTGGACCTCGATGACGGCCCGCTCGATATCGTCCCGGTTGGTGCCCAGGGCCCGGATATCGAACTGCCGCTGCACCCAGCTGGACCACTCCTGCAGTCGCTCAGCGTCCTGACGCGGCGCGCCGAGCACGGTCGCGATGGTCAGCGAGGGGAAGGGCCGGGCTACCGCGGCCACGAAGTCACAGCGGTCGGACGCTACCTGGGACCACAGGTCCTCCAGGAAGCCGCGCATCACCGGGCGCCAGCGGTCGGCGCGCCGGGGCGTGAACGCCGGGCCGACCAGTGCCCGCAGCCGCCGGTGCTGTTCGCCGGTGAGGTTCAAGATGTTGGCGTCGATGTGGTCAGCGAGGGGCCCGCCGGTGACCCCGAAGAACTCCGCGATCTGCCGGCCGGGAAACGCCGTCACCCGTGACCGCAGGAAGAACTCACCGGAGTCGTGATCCAGGACGATGTAAGCGAGCGGCGACTTGGCTAGCCAGCCTTGCTGGACGGTTTCGGCGAGCTGCTGGTGGTAAAGATCAGCCGAGAAGTCCGGCGCGGTGTAGTCGAACGCCGGCAGGTCAAGATCGGACACAAGGTTCATTTCAGTTACGACGGTACACTTAAGCGTTCAGTAGTCAAGTGGCTACTCTCAGCAGTTCAGAGTGCGTTCGGGCCTCACGCTGTGAGTATGCGGGCTAGATTTGCTTGCTAAGTAGTCCGTTATGCGACGATATTAACGTGCTGAGGGGGGAGCCATGAGCCGCAGGCTTCTGCAGCTGGTTATCCCGGTGACGCCGGAACGACGGATGTTCCGGATTCACGACCCGGCCGTAGACCCCGACGCCCCGGGCGGTCCGCTGCCGCCGGTCGGCGCCCTGATCAGCACGAACCGCGAGCAGCTATGGGTGGGCAGCCTGCAGGAAGATATCAACGTGCGGCTCGTCCTCGAGGAGTGGGACGGGGCTCCGCCGCCGTGCGGCGACGCCTGGGACGAGGAAGCGAAGGGCAGCGTCTACCTGCGCGGGCAGCTGAGCATCAGCATGGGCCAGGCGGGCACCGCCGTTTACGGGCTCCGCCTCGGCGGCGGGTTCGGCGACTACTCGGTCCGCGTCTACGCCAGCAACCGCGATGTGGTGACCCGTCGCTACACGGCGCTCTTCGACCGGCACCGCAATCCGCTCAGCGATGAGTTCCAGCAGGAGAAGAGGACGCTCGAGGGGCTCGAACGGTACCTGGTCCAGCTGTGGCGGGAATCCTTAGCCGAATCTGCCTACGGACTGGTCTTGCCCGCCTCGGGAAACAGTGCCGCCGCGTCGGTGGGCCTAGTCTTCGCCTGCTGTGCGTTACCGGTCGCCGTTGAGCGGGTCGAGGTGCTCTGGCTGGTCGTCGCCTTGGCGCTGGTGCTGACGCTGCCGGAGGACTGCGGCGTTCGATTGGGCTCATTGCTGGTCGCGGCCGAGATCGACGTGGGGGTCGTGGCGCCGGCCGTGGTGGTCGCGGGCGGCTTGGGCGTGTGCGCGCGGAACGGGACCATTGCGTAGACCATCATCGAGACCATTGCCACCAATAGGACCGTGAACAGCGAGCCGATGATGCGCGCCCGGGGGGAACGTAGCACGGTGGCAGGACCCGGCCGACGGAAAGTCGTCAGGGAGGAGGCGAGACTGGGATCATCCGAAGCCAGTCGCCGTTCGATCTCCGCGAGCATTCGCTGCTCGTCCTGCGACAGGGCCATACTGCCACCCCTCCGCCTCGCGTCCCGTTGACTACCCTCTCACTATCTCTCAGGAGGGCGTCTTTATCCAATTGTTCCGGCTTCGTATTGCGCTTGTTTCCAGATCGTGAGATCCGCCTGCCGGGCCGGATCTTACCCACGATCGGGCTAAATATTCGTGACGAGCGGCAGCGTGTCAAGTTTGCCTCGATCGAAAAACCGTTCTATCGTGAGGTTCATGCGCTGGGACCATCTGCGGCTGGACGATCAGCTCGCCGCCGACCAGGACACCACGGCCGACGAGACGTTGTTCCCGGCCGAGCGCCGGGACGTGGCGCTCCCGCTCATCGAGCGCGGGGCGGTGGCCCGCACCTTCGACACCCCGGGCTTCCGGGGCATGACCTTCTACGAGGTCCAGGCCAAGTCCGTGGTCAACCGCGTCCCCGAGGCGTCCAGGATGGCGTTCCGCTGGACCATCAACCCCTACCGGGGCTGCCAGCATTCGTGTGTTTATTGCGTCAGCGGTCAGACGCCGATCTTGATGGCAGACGGCGGCACGAAGCCGATCGCCGAGGTCCGGGTCGGGGATGATATCTACGGCACGATCCGCGAAGGCTACTATCGCCGGTACGCGCTCACCACCGTCTTGGCGCAGTGGTCCACGGTAAAGCCTGCCTATCGGGTCATCCTGGAGGGCGGCACCCAGCTTATTTGCAGCGGTGATCACCGTTTCCTGACCGAGCGTGGCTGGAAGCATGTGACGGGGGCCGAGTCTGGTCCGCTGCAGCGACCATTCCTCACCGTCAACAACAAGCTGATGGGAGTCGGCGGGTTCGCGGAGCCGCCGAAGGACACGGCCGCTTACCGGCGCGGTTACCTGTGCGGGATGATCCGCGGCGACGGCACCATTGGTCACTACCCGTGTGCCGGTACGCAGGTCCATCAGTTCCGGCTAGCGCTGGCCGACCGGGAGGGGCTCGACAGGACCGCCGATTACCTCGCCGACGTGGGTATCCGGTGCGGAGAATTCACCTTTAGTGAGGAGTCGGCCACGCGGCGCCAGATGACCGCGATCCGTACTAGCCGTCGCGACGACGTCCAGACGATCGAATGGCTGATCGGCTGGCCGGAGAATCCGACCTTGGACTGGCGCAAGGGTTTCCTGGCCGGCATCTTCGACGCCGAAGGCAGCTACAGCGGAAGCCTGCGCATCCAGAACACCGATCCGGAGATTATCAACTGGACGGTCTCCTCGCTGGAGGCACTCGGCTTTGATTATGTCGTGGAGCCGAGTACGAGGCCGAACGGGCTTAGGTGCGTCCGGCTGCGCGGGGGTCTACGGGAAGTACTGCGGTTCTTCCATACCGTCGATCCTGCGATCATGCGGAAGCGCTCGATTGACGGCGTGGCAATCAAGAGCGACGCCAAGCTCCAAGTGGCCGCGATCGAGCCGCTCGGGCTGGACGTGCCGATGTACGACATCACCACCGGCACCGGCGACTTCATCGCCAACGGGGTGGTCAGCCACAACTGCTTCGCCCGGAACACGCACACCTACCTGGACCTCGACGCGGGGGCGGACTTCGACACCAAGGTGGTGGTAAAGGTCAACGCGCCCGAACTGACCCGCAAGAAGTTGGCCTCGCCCAGCTGGCAGGGCGAGCACATCGCTATGGGCACCAACGTGGACTGCTACCAGCGGGCCGAGGGCCGCTACCAGCTCATGCCCGGCATCATCACCGCGCTCAAGGACGCCGCCAACCCGTTCTCCATCTTGACCAAGGGCACGCTGATCCTCCGCGACATCGAGCTGCTCGCGGAGGCGGCGGAGATCACCGACGTGGGACTGAACGTCTCGGTGGGATTTATCGACAAAGATCTATGGCGATCTGTCGAGCCGGGCACGCCCGCCCCTGGGCGGCGGCTCGAGGCATGCACGACCCTGAACGAAAGAGGCCTGCGCTGCGGCGTGCTGATGGGTCCGGTCGTGCCCTTCCTGTCCGACTCCCCCGCCCAGCTCGACGAGGCGGTCAGGCAGATCGCGGCCACCGGGGCCACTCACGTCATGCCGATCGTGCTGCATCTGCGGCCGGGCACGCGCGACTGGTTCTTTGGCTGGCTGCGCGCTGAGCATCCCGAACTGGTCGGCCGTTACCTGCAGCTCTACGGCCAGGGCGCCTACGCTCCCCAGGCCTACCGGGACAGGATCGCCGGCCAGATCCGCGAGCTCGCCACCAAGACGCTGCGCGCGGAGTACCGGCGGGCTAAGCCGGAGGAGGCGCGGGTGCTGCTGTTCGACGGCGGCACCGCCCCGCTGGCCTCCTTCGGGCCGAAACTGTCGGCCAAGGTCGAGAGGACCCTGGGCAAGCTCGGCGTCGAGATGCACATGGGCTCGATCGTGACCGACATCGATATGAACGGGCTGGCCGTCCGCGATCACGAGGGCACCATCACCCGGTACGAAGTCGGCACGGTGCTGTGGACCGCCGGGGTGGAGGCGCCCGCCTTCGCGAAGGCGCTGGCGGACGCGACCGGGGCCGAGCACGACCGGGCGGGCCGCATCGTCGTGCAGCCTGACCTGACCATCCCCGGCCACCCGGAGATCTCCGTCATCGGGGATCTGATGAGCCTCGACAAGCTGCCCGGCGTCGCCGAAGTCGCCATGCAGGGCGGCCTCTACGCCGGGCACCGCATCCGGCGCGAGGCCGAGGGACGGGAGTCAGGCAAGCCGTTCCGCTACCACGACCTCGGCTCGGCCGCCTACATCTCCCGCGGTAAAGCCGTCATGTCGGCCGGGCCGATGCAGATCAGCGGCTTCGCCGGCTGGGTCGGCTGGCTGTTCATCCACATCGCCTTCCTGACCGGATACCGCAACCGCCTCGGCGCCATCCTCACCTGGTGGACCGCCTTCACTCGCGACAGCCGCCGCGAACGCGC
>PLIQ01000664.1 GCA_003140115.1 Actinomycetota bacterium
CAGCCCGACGATTCCCAGCCCGATAGTTCCCGTCCGGCTGGGCCGAGCGGTACCCCCGGGCCGGAGGACGACCCGCAAGGGCCGGAGCAGGGCCTATTCGTGTGCCTGCCGGCCGAGGACCTCTCCCTGGCCGGGTTCGCCCAGAACGGCCAGGCCGACACGATGGCGCCCGGTCCGCTGCTGGCCACGGTCATGCACACCGTCATCGGCGAGGATGCCTCTGGGCTGCCCGGGCTGTCCGACGACCAGCTGATCGGGGTCCTGTCCGGCGGCAGGCGTATGGAGTCATGGGCCGCGTGGGTCCAACTTGCGGCCATGCGCGAACTGGCCCGCCGCCGCCCGGCCGTCGAGCCAGGTGATAGCGGCCGGGCCGGGTTCAGTGACTTCGCCGCCGACGAGCTGACCGGGCCGTTCCACCTGACCTGGGAGGCCGCGACCGGGCAGATCATGTACGCGTGCACGGTCGCCGACCGGCTGCCCTTGACCTTCGCGGCGCTCGCGGCAGGCCAGATCCACCCGGTGGCCGTCAAGATCATCGAGGACGAGACCAGGTTCCTGTCCCTCAAAAACGTCGCCAAAGCCGATCGGGTGCTTGCGGACCTGGCCCAGTCGAAGTCGTTCGGGCGGCTGCGCTACGCCGCACACCAGCTGGTGCTCAAACTCGACCCCGACTACGCGAAGCTCCGCAAGGACGAAACCAGGAAGTACGCATACGTTCGCCGCTTCCGCGAGGACTCTGGGAACGCCGGGATGGTCGCCCACGAGATGCCGCCCGACGAAGTCCTGGCCTCCTGGCAACACGTCGAGCAGCGGGCCCTGGACCTGCGCGCCGCCGGAATGCCCGGCACCCTCCAGGAACTGCGCGTTCGCGCGTTCTTGAATTTGTTGCAGGAGACCGACAGCCGTACCCTTCCCGCCCATCCAGCCGAAGGCGCGGAAGCGGACCCACAGCAGTCTCCACCCGACAGCCAACCACCCGCTGCCGACCCCGGCGGCCCCGCCGGTCCTGGTCCCGGCGGCCCTGGCCCTAGCGGACCCGGCGGTCCTGGCCCTGGCGGCCCCGGTCCCGGCGGTCCTGGTCCCGGCGGTCCTGGCCCTAGCGGCCCCGGTCCTGGCGGTCCCGCCCCCGGTCCGACCTCAGGTGCCGAGCCAAGCATCGCGGCATTGGTGACCATTACTGTGCCTGTCGAGACAATGCAAGGCCTGTCCGAGACACCCGGCGAGGTCGGCGGCTTCGGCCTGCTGGACGCTCCCGACGTCCGCGCCGTCGTCGCCGCTGCGGCCAGACACCCCCGGACCCGCTGGTGCGTTACCGCTTTGCACCCCGACGGGACCGCCGCCGCCCACGGCTGCGGCGTCGGCCGCCATCCCCCACCCGTGCTCGCCAACCTCATCGCCCCCGGCGGCCCGGCCCCCGGACCGGACCCTCCCTCCCGGGACGATCTACGCAGCTTGGGCATCCGCATGCTCCCGATCGCCCGCGGCTCCTGCGACCACGCTCACGCCGAACCCGGATATCAACCCAGCCGCAAACTCCGGCACCTGGTCCGCGCCCGCAACGCCCGGTGCACCGCCCCCGGCTGCGGCCGGCCCGCGGCCCGTTGCGACCTGGACCATACCGTCCCCTGGGACCAGGGCGGACTTACCTGCGAATGTGATCTCGCTCCGTTGTGTCGTCATCACCATCGGTGTAAGCAAGCCGAGGGCTGGCGTCTAGAGCAGCCGGAACCAGGCGTCCTGGTGTGGCGTACCCCGGCGGGCCGAAGCTACGCCACCACCCCCACTGTCCACCCGCTCTAGACCTCGGCCGGTCGGCCCGCGCGGAAGAGCAATGGCGCGGGGCTTAACATCGTTGCAGATGGGGCCACCTGTTGCTGTCCATCTGCGCTACTATCCGCGCTATGAAGGCTTACCGCCACGATGAGGTCCGCCACCTCGTCCGGCCTGCCTTGGCGTGCGGTCCCGCCGTGTTTCGCTGCATGACCGCCCGATCCTCGGGTGCGACTGAATCGGGAACCGTCTGGATTGCGCACTGCTCGGCATGAAACCCAACATGCCCCTTGTCACGCTACTGAGCGGCGTCGGACTTGGCGTGGGCGTCTTGGTCGTCAGCATGCTGTCGCCCTCCAGTACGGCGTCCGCCAGCGGCTATGGTGCGACGTCGCCCGCGTCGGCGACTACGGCCGCCACGCCGCCACCCGCGCCGGCCACCGCATCGGCGAGCGAATCGGCCACCTTGCCGGCCACGGCATCGGCCACCGCACCAGCCACGGCATCGGCCACCGCAGTGGCCACGGCACCAGCCACCGCACCAGCCACGGCACCGGGAACCGTGCCGGGGACCGTGCCGACAGCGACTGCATCCGCGCAGAAGGCGGACGTCCCGTCCAAGGCGGACTACGTCGCTCAGGTAAATGGCGGTGGCGCAGCGGTCGCGATCTCGGTCCACTCGGGAAAGGCGGTCGCTTACGTCTGCAACGGCCACGCGGTCGCAGCCTGGCTGAAGGGCACTGCGGCAGCCGGGAAACTGGACCTGACCGGCAAGAACGGTGCTCGGCTCGACGTGAGCTACCGTACCGGGAAGGCGACGGGTTCCATCATGGCAGACGGCACCAAGTACACCTTCTCGGCGCCCCTAGTGCACAGGGTGTCTTCCGGACACAGGCCGCCCGGTCTGTACGAGGCCACTGGGATGGTGGACGGCGTCCCGGTCAAGGCCGGCTGGGTCGTGCTGCCAGGCGGCGGCCAGGTGGGCTCGGTCGAGTACGATCCGAGCTCCGCCGTGGCGCCGACGGCCCAGGCTCCCGTGCTCGACCTGACGACGGGCACCGCCCAGTATGACGGAATCACCCTTGTCGCCAGCCTGATCAGCGGCTTTACCGGTAGCGGATTCTAATCAGCGGTAATCTCCCCAACGACTTGGAACCGACGTGACCGCACAACCTGAGGCGTCCTCGCCCGCGCCCGGCGACGTTTCCCTGGGCATTGGCAAGCTCGTCGTGCCCAGCCTGATCGGCGGGCTGGTGGCACTGACCCTCGGCGTCTACGGACGCCTCCACCACCCGACCGGTGCCGTGGAGAGTATCGCCGGGTTCACCAGCGCGGGCTATGCGAAATCGTGGCTCGCCACGGTCGCCACCGTTTTCGCGATCGTCCAGGTGATCTCGGCCCTGGTGATGTACGGCAAGATCCCGCGTGTCACGGCCCCATC
>PLIQ01000014.1 GCA_003140115.1 Actinomycetota bacterium
ATCAAGGCCGTGGACCTGACCCCGGCGGCCGTCGGCCCGCTGGTCTGCCCGCCGGTGAACCTGCGCGAGCACCTCGACGCGCCGAACCTCAACATGATCACCTGCGGCGGCCAGGCGACGATCCCCCTGGTGTACGCGGTCTCCTCGGTGACACCGGTGCCATACGCGGAGATCGTAGCCTCGATCGCGTCCCGGTCGGCCGGGCCCGGCACCCGGGCGAACATCGACGAGTTCACCACCACCACCGCGCGGGCCATCGAGCGCGTCGGCGGGGCCGAGCGCGGCAAGGCGGTCATCGTGCTGAACCCGGTCGAGCCGCCGATGATCATGCGCGACACGGTGTTCTGCGCCATCTCCCCGGACGCCGACCGCGGCGCGATCACCGCGTCGGTGCTGGACATGGTGGCTGAGGTGGCGCGGTACGTGCCCGGTTTCACGCTGCGGGCCGAGCCGCAGTTCGACCCGCCGTCACCGGACTGGGCCGGGTACGCGCGGGTCGCGCTGTTCCTTGAGGTCCGCGGCAACGGCGACTACCTACCGGAGTGGGCGGGCAACCTGGACATCATGACCGCGGCGGCCGCCCGGGTCGGCGAGTTGCTCGCGACGGCCGGAGTGATGGCGTGACCGCGCCGCCGCGCGACGTGCGCATCACCGACTCCACGCTGCGCGACGGTTCGCATGCGATGCGGCACCGGTTCACCGAAGAGCAGGTCCGGTCGGTGGTCAGCGCGCTGGACGGCGCTGGGGTGCAGGTCATCGAGGTCTCGCACGGCGACGGGCTCGGCGGGTCCTCGTTCAACTACGGCTTCTCACTGGTCGACGAGATTTCGCTGATCAGGGCCGCCGTCGACGAGGCGCGGGCGGCCCTGATCGCGGTGCTGCTGCTTCCCGGGGTCGGCACCGTCGACGACCTGCGGGAGGCGCGGGAGGCGGGGGCGTCGGTAGCCAGGATCGCCACGCACTGCACCGAGGCGGACGTGTCGGTCCAGCACTTCGCCGCGGCGCGGGACCTGGGCATGGAGACGGTCGGCTTCTTGATGCTGGCCCACCGGCTGGACCCGGCCGGGCTGGCCCGGCAGGCCAGGATCATGGTGGACGCGGGCGCCGAATGCGTCTATGTGGTCGACTCGGCCGGCGCGCTGGTCCTGTCCGACGCGCAGACCCGGGTGCAGGCCCTGGTATCCGCGATCGGGCGGGACGCGCAGGTCGGTTTCCACGGCCACCAGAACCTGTCGCTGGGCGTGGCGAACTCGGTGCTGGCCTACCAGGCCGGCGCGACCCAGGTCGACGGCGCGCTGTGCGCGCTCGGCGCGGGTGCGGGCAACGCCCCTACCGAGGTGCTGGCCGCGACGTTCGCCCGGCTCGGCATCGGCACCGGGGTGGACGTGGACTGCGTGCTGGCCGCCGCCGAAGAGGTGGTGCGGCCGATCATCCCGCGGCTGCCGTGGATGGACCGGGCCTCGATCGTGCAGGGGTACGCCGGGGTGTACTCCTCGTTCCTGCTGCACGCGCAGCGGGCTGCCGAACGCTACGGGGTGCCGGCGCACGCAATCTTGCAGCGGGTCGGTGAGGCGGGCTACGTGGGCGGCCAGGAAGACATGATCATCGACATCGCACTGCAACTGCAGGCTGAGAGCGCAGAGGTCACGAGCCCGGCGGGAGCCGCGCGGTGAGCGAGTGGACGGTGGACCGGGCGGCGAGCGTGCTGCTCGACGCCGAGGCGGCCGGGACCGACCGGCCGCCGATCACCGACGAGTGGCCCGGCCTAGACCTGGCCACCGCGTACGCGGTACAGAAGGAGACGCTGCGGCGGCGGCTGGCCCGCGGCGAGCGACTGGTCGGGGTCAAACTCGGGCTGACCAGCCGGGCCAAGCAGCAGCGGATGAACATCAGCTCACCCCTAGTGGCCTGGCTGACCGACACGATGGTGCTCCCGGCCGGCGCGCCCGTGCCCCGCGACCGGCTCATCCACCCGCGGGCCGAGCCGGAGATCGTGTTCGTGATGCGCTCACGGCTGGCAGGCCCCGGCGTCACCGCCGCCACCGCGCTAGCCGCGGTGGAATCGGTATACGGCGGCCTGGAGGTCATCGACAGCCGGTACCGGGACTTCCGCTTCACGCTGCCCGACGTGGTCGCGGACAACGCGTCCTCGGGCTGCTTCGTCACCGGGCCGGTGGCCGCGTCACCCGTTGCGCTGGATCTCGGTCTGGAGGCGTGCCTGCTGGAGCTGAACGGGCAGGTGGTGGACTCAGCCACCGGCGCGGCCGTGCAGGGCCACCCCGCCGAGGCCCTCGCCCTGGCCGCCAACGACCTGGGCCGGCGCGGCCTGGCCATCGAGCCCGGCTGGATCGTGCTCACCGGCGGGATGACCGATGCGGTCGCCGTCCCCGGCGGGGCGGTCCTAGCGGCGCACTTCACCCATCTCGGCTCGCTGTTCCTGCCCTAAGATCAGGCCCTTGCGCCCACTCACGGGTCCGGGATGACCGTGGTGATGGTCATGGTCGGCAAGGTGGTCTCGGCGCAGACCTGCTCGTCGATGCCCGCGTACGCGGCCGTCGCGCCGCCGGGCGGGAAGATCTTCAGGAACAGGACGTTCACGTGCTGGCACTGCGGCAGGACGAAGTTGCCCGTCCTGGCGAATCGCAGCGTCGCCTGCACGCTGCGGCCCGGCTTCAGTAGCTGGGAGGCCACCGGCGAGGTTGACGCCCGCTTGGCGTCGGAGCCGATCTGGCTGGCGGAG
>PLIQ01000273.1:0-2769 GCA_003140115.1 Actinomycetota bacterium
CGGCGGAACACCTCCGCCAGGTCGGAGGCCAGCAGGTCATAGCTCCAGGCGATGGTGCTGCGCAGGGTCTGCTGCCGGGACGGCCGCCCGACGTCGGCAGCGGCCAGGTCCAGGCTGTGGCCCAGCCGGGCCAGCAGCGCCCGCGGGGCCAGCAGCCTGACCCGGGAGGCGGCCAGCTCGATCGCCAGCGGCAGCCCGTCCAGCCGCTCGCAGATGGCCGCGACGTCGGCGGCATTGGCCGGCATGACCGCGAAGCCTCGCCGGGCCATGGCCGCCTGCTGCACGAACAGCCGCGCCGCGCCGCACCCGGCCACCTCCTCGACTGACCCGTCGCGAGGCAGCTCCAGCGGCAGCACCAGCAGCTCCTCCTCACCTTGAAGATGCAGCAGCCGCCGAGACGTCGCCAGCACCACCAGGCCCGGCGCGGCCGCCAGCAGCCCCGCCACCACCCCGGCCGCGCCGTCTAGCTGCTCGAGGTTATCCAGCACCAGCAGCGCCCGGCGATCGCTCAGGTACCCGGTCACCGCGTCGGCGGCGGGCCCGTCGCCGGTCACGTCCAGGCCGTCGGCGATGGTCTTCCACATCACCCCGGCATCGCGGACGGCCGCCAGAGCCGCGAAAAACACGCCGTGCGGGAACGCCTGACTCAGCGACGCCGCCGCGGCCAGCGACAGCCGGGTCTTGCCGACCCCGCCGGTACCGGTCAGCGTCACCAGCCGGACCCCCGGCCGGGTCAGCGCGGCGCAGACCTGCCTCAGGTCAGCCTCCCGGCCGACCAGCGGCGTCAGCGGCACCGGCAGCCTGCTCTGCGCACCCAGGCTCTTGAGCGGCGGGAACCGCTCCGGCAGTCCAGGCGCGACCAGCTGGTAGATCCGCTCCGGCGTCTCGATGTCCTTCAGCCGGTGCCAGCCCAGATCCCGCAGCGACACCTCACCGGCCAGCTGCGATTCGGCCAGCTGCCGCGTCGCCTCGGACAGCACCACCTGCCCGCCGTGCGCGGCCGCCGCGATCCGCGCCGCCCGGTGCACATCCATGCCGACGTAATGGTCCTGCTGGCAGGCCGGCTCCCCCGAATGCAGGCCCATCCGGACCCGGACCGGCACCCCGCCGGGCCAGTCATAGCCAGCTAGCGCGCGCTGCCCCGCCAGGCAGCACCGCACCGCGTCGCCGGCCGACTCGAACACCACATAGAAACTGTCCCCCTCGGTCCCCATCTCCAGGCCGCGGCTATCGGAGATGGCGGCACGCATCAGGGCCCGCTGCGCGAACAGCGCCTCGCCGTACCGATCACCGAGCCGACGCAACAGCGCCGTTGACCCCTCGATGTCACTGAAGAGCAACGTCACCGTCCCCGTCGGGAGCTGGCGCATGCCCCGATTATCTAACCAGGAAGCTCAGAATGCACCTGACCCAATAATCTGCGTGCAGCCACCCCTGAAGCGAGCCCGGCGGCCAGCCATCGAGTCGGCGATCTGAAATTGTTCGAGCCAATTCCGCTGAGGCGGAAGTGACCTTTTGACTCGGCCTGATCGTTAAGCCCCTGAACCGATGCGGATTGACCGCATCCTTTGATCGCTAGGCCAGCGTGGCGATGGCCTTGTGTACCGAGGCGATGGCGCTGGCGCCTTCGCCGGTGGCTGCGGCGACCCGCTTCATCGAGCCGGAGTGGACATCGCCGACCGCGAACACGCCGGGAATGCTGGTCTCGAACGGAAGCGGCCGCCGTCCCATCGTGGCCCAGGCCGGTCCGAGGTCATCGTCGGTCAGCTGGACGTCGGTCCGGATGAAACCATCGTCCCCGGTCGCGATCCCGGTCAGCCAGTTCGTGGCGGGCTCGGCGCCGATGAAGCAGAACAAGGCCGAGCACGGCTGGGCTTGCGCGGCGTCCGCCGTCCGGTCGGTGATGGTGACTTCCTCGAGGAAGTCACCGCCATCCAGCCGGGTGACCTCGCTGCGGGATCGCACCGTGACCCGCGGGTGGGCCAGCAGCCGGTCGACGAGATAGGCCGACATCTCGGTCGCGATGTCCGGGCCGCGGACGACCAGTGAGACCTCACTGCCTCGCCCGGCCAGGTACAGCGCCGCCTGACCCGCGGAGTTCGCGCCGCCGACTACCGTGACCGGGCTGCCCATGCAGCCCCGGGCTTCTAGTTCGGTGGCCGCGTAATAGATACCGGCGCCCTCGAAGTCAGGCCACCGTTCCAGCGGCAGTGCCCGGTAGCGGGCGCCGGTCGCGATGATGACGGCTTTGCTGTCGATGACCTCCCCGCCCTGCAGTTGAAGACGGAGCAGGTCGCCCTTCCGGTCGGTGTCGAGCTTGACCGCCTGGCACGGACTGGCCAGCTGGGCTCCGAACTTCAGCGCCTGGAGCACGGCCCGGCCGGTCAGGTCGGCACCGGAAAGGCCGAACGGGAAGCCGAAGTAGTTCTCGATCCGGGAGCTTGCCGCGGCCTGCCCGCCGGTGCCGACGGCGTCCAGCAGCACGGTATCCAGGCCCTCGGACGCCCCGTAGACCGCGGCCGCCAGGCCGGCCGGACCCGCGCCGACGATCGTGACGTCGGCCGGCTTGGCGGAAGAACGACGGTAGCTGAGGCCAAGCTTGTCGGCCAGCCCGCCCGGCGTGGCCTGTTTCAGCGTGACGCCGGGCATGACGACCGCGGGAAGGTCGTCCTCGGTCAGGCCGGAGGATTCCATCATCGTCCGCCCCGCGGGGGTGTCGGCGTCGAACCAAAGGTGGATCAGGCGCTGGCGGGCGGCGTAAGTCCGCAG
>PLIQ01000273.1:2782-15136 GCA_003140115.1 Actinomycetota bacterium
CCGACAAAGCCGCCCGCATCCACCGCCGCGACGGTCGCGGCGGGCACGTCGGCCGTTTTCGTCCGGACAACCTCCACCGAACCCCGGTCGACCACGATCAGATCGACGTCTTCATCACCCGGCCGGAACAGTACATCGCCCCGATGAGTCTCGTGCGGCGTGCCGTAGGTCAGGAGCCGCGCGAACAGCTCGTCGCCCAGCCGCGGCGAGGCAACACTGGTCGGCACCAGCGGTTTGTCCGGCTTTCCGCGTGCGTGGCTGGCGCGCAGCCGATCCAGATCATGCGGTGTGGCCCAGGCCACCGGCCTGGCCAGGCCGGGCTGACTGAACGCAGGGCCACGTGGAGCCCAAGGCACGGCGGTACGCGACAGTTCATTCATCGCTATCACGCTTTCAGCTTCCCGGCCATCTGGTCAAACGCCTTGCAGCCGGCGCGACCCTCCAGTGCCCCCCGCACAATCGCGGGCCGCGGACCGCCGGCGGCTTCTACCAGGTCATCGCCCGGCGGGGGCGGAAATAGCGCAAGACCAGGGCCTGCTTTACCCGCAGGTCCCAGCGTCAGTACCGCGACGGCGCTATGACCAGAACTCCTCGGCCGCGAACGGGTCAGCCGCATACGTCCAGACCTCGGTCGCCTTGCCGTCGCGGACCTGCATGACATGGACAAGTTTGTCCTGATACTGCTTGCCCGCCCGCTCGGCAGTGACCGTGGCGAGCGAGATCATGTGATTGCCGTTGGCGAGAACGTCGTGCAGCGTGAAACGTGCCGTCCCCCCGGAAAGCTCGGAGATCTTGCTGAACAACGCGATCACCTCAGCGATGCCCTGGTAGTCGCCCGCCAGCGGGCCGCGGCCGGGAACGTGCCACACNNTCGGCGAGGAACTGACTCTGCAGCGCGCCGAGGTCTCCGCTCCCGAAGGCCGCGTTGGCCTGCCGCACCCGGTCCTCGTCGGACTGCGTCATCTGATACTCCCTCAAGGCGGCATGCCGTGTTCATCGTCTTGATCGCCGGGCAGGCCGTCAAAAGTCCGGCATCCATCAGAACGGGCCACACCGTCACTCCCAAGCTACGACACGGGAGCACTCACCGGTCCATGACCCGGCATTCAATCGCGACGGCCGCTGTGCGGGTATATCTCATGAATTCGGCGATTCCCGTGCTATTGCCGATGAAGCGCCTCACTGCAAGTACCGATTCGGCAGGCGTGGAATTACCTCCTGGTTGGCGTGCCGCGCCGGTAGCTCTGGGTTATCTGGAGAGTGATTACGGCTGCCGCCCGCTCGAGTCTCACGTGGCGTCAGAAGGCCCGGCCAGGGTTGAGGATGCCGGCCGGGTCGAGCGCCGTTTTGATCGCCTGGTGCACGGCCAGCGACGCGGGTCCGAGCTGTTGCCGTAGCCAGGCCTGCTTGAGCACCCCGACGCCGTGCTCACCCGTGACGGTCCCGCCGAGCAGGCGCGCGTGATCGCAGAGCCGCTCACCCGCGGCCATGGCCCGGGCCACGGTCTCGGCGCNNAGCTGCCCGGGCCGGATGCAGACGTCTTCGATGACCGTCGGTCCGGCGGCCATGACGGCCGTGCCTGCCAGGCGGCGCGCCTCAAGGAGCAGGTCCGATTCCTCGGCAGTCGTCGCCTGGACCACGAGGTCGGCACCCGCCTCCTCGCAGCACCGCGTCATCCGCCGCACCTCATCATCCGCGGCGGCACCATCGGCCTGGCCGATGAGCAACCCGGCGGCGCCGCGATCCAGGTCCATCCGGCGGTAGTCCTCGATCGCGTTGACCGTGGCCTGATCGATGAGCTCGAGCATGCTGGGCACGACCCCGCTGGCCGCGATGGCGTCCACCGCATGGCCGATTGCGGCGAGCGTGGGAAACGAGGCGACGAACGTCACCGGGTCGCGCGGCGGGCGCGGGCGGATCCGCAAGGTGGCCGACGTGATCACGCCGAGGGTCCCTTCCGACCCGATGAACAGCGAGGTGAGATCGTATCCGGCGACGTCCTTGCGGGCGCCGCTGCCGGTGTGCAGTACGGTGCCGTCGGCCAGGACGACTTCAAGGCCGAGCGCGGAATCCCGGGTCACGCCGTACTTGACGCATCGCATGCCGCCCGCGTTGGTGGCGAGGTTACCGCCGATCGTGCAGATCTCGAAGCTGCCGGGATCGGGCGGGTAGAACATCCCGGCGGCCGCGGCCGCCCGGCCCAGGTCGGCGTTGAGGACCCCGGCCTCGACGACAGCGCACTGATGCCTCATGTTGATCTCGCGGATGGCGGTGAACCGCTCCAGGCTGAGCATGAGACATCCGTCGATCGCGTTCGCACCGCCGGAAAGCCCGGTACCCGCGCCCCTGGGCACCACCGGAACCGCGTTCTCCGACGCCCACCGCAACGTGCTGCTCACCTCCGCGACGGTGCCTGGCCGGACGACGGCCCGCGGCCGGCCCGCGGGAACGGTGGCCGCACGGTCACGCCGGTAACCCTCGATAACCCCCTCATCGGTCACCACTGCGCCCGTAGATAGCCGCCGCGCCAGCTGCGCCAGATCGCCGCTCATCGTCCCCCCGCTCACGGTCATGGTCCCAGGCTAACCATCCCGCCGCGCCGGCCCAGGCGGCATCCCGTGGGCACCTTGCTCACTCGTGCCGAAATAGCGGGCGTTGGCTAACCGGATACTTACCGCGTGAATGAAAGGCGCGTCATCGCCGGCCGACGCCGGCCTGGCGCACTGCCCCGGCGGCCTGCCGTGCCGCCACGAGAATCGGATCCCATACCGGCGCGAACGGCGGAGCGTAGGCGAGATCCAGGGCGGTCATCTCTTCTACCGTCATCCGGTTCCAGAGCGCTGTCGCAGCCGTGTCGATCCGCTTGGCCGATCCCTCCAGACCGACGATCTGCACTCCCAGCAGACGTCCGGTGCAGCGTTCGGCGGTCATCTTGACGTTCATCCGCTGGGTGCCCGGGAAGTAGCCGGCCTTCGTGGTGGACCGCACGGTTACGGTCACGTATTCGAACCCGGCGCGTGTGGCGTCGCGCTCGCGCAGCCCGGTCCGGGCGATCTCCAGATGGCACACCTTGCTCACCGCCGTGCCGACCACCCCGGGAAACGTGGCAGATATGGTCGTAGCCCAGAACCTGCATCTGCACGTTCGTGCGCAGGCCGCCGTGATCCCCCAGTTCCAGGCCGGCATCTTGTGCGAGCGCGGTGTTCGGCCGTACCCCGAGGCCAAGGACGACGATGTCGGCCGGGATTGAGCCGTCGCCGGTCAGCACCGAGCGGATCCTGTGGTCGTTGCCGGTCTCGAATCCGCTGACGGCGGTCTCGGTGCGTACATCGATGCCGATGTCCTCCATGGCCCGGTTTACCGCCGCCCCCATGTCCGGGTCGAGCGTCGTCATCGGTTCTGCGGCCTGATCGACGACAGTGACGGCGACCCCGCGTCGCACAAGTGCCTCGGCCATCTCCACGCCGATGTAGCCCCCGCCGACCACCACGGCCCGCCGCGGCTGCGCGCGGTTCAGATCCGCCAGGAGCGCGGCGCCGTCGTCAAGAGTCTGCACGCCGAACACCCCGTCGGCGTCCACACCCGGCAGCGTCGGTCGCACCGGGACCGCGCCGGTCGCGATGACGAGAGAGTCAAAGCCTTCCCAGAACGATCGCCCGGCGGCAAGGTCATGAGCGAGCACCCGTCCCGCCGCGAGGTCGATCTTCTCCACCTCGGTTCGCATCCGAAGGTCGATGCCGTTGCGGCGGTGCGCGTCCGGCGAACGGGCGACCAGACCCTCCGGCCCGTCGACATCGCCCGCTACCCAGTACGGGATGCCACAGGCAGAGTAGGAACTGTACGCTCCGCGCTCGAACGCGACGATCTCGACCGCGTCGCCGGCGATTCGCTTGGCCTGCGAGGCTGCGCTCATCCCGGCCGCGTCCGCCCCGATTACCACGATCCGCTTGGTCATGGGATCAGTGCTCCCCGCTGCCCGGGCCGCTCCGACGGGTACGTCGCCACCGGTCAGGCCGCCCCGGTGGTGGTGCGGATCTCGGTTCCCGCCCGGACCGCCCTGGTGACCGGGGTCTTCTCCGCGATCTCGGCCAGCTTCGCGCGCTGGTCGTCGTCGACGCCGTGCAGGGTGATCAGCCGGTCGATCCACCTGGTGTTCCGGTCTTTGACGACGTAGGTCAGCTCGACATCCACGCCAGCCAGCGGCCAGCTCTGGCGTTCGGCGTACATTCGCAGCGTGATCGCGGTGCAAGCACCAAGCCCGGACAGCAGCAGGCCAAACGGAGCCGGACCGGTGTCGGCACCGCCCTGGTCGACCGGTTCGTCGGCGCGCACCGCATGGCCCCCCGTGTTGATGCGCACACCGTACGGTGTTTCCTCACTCGTCACCGTGGCGGTAGCGATGGTGTGGTCACGGTCGTCGCTCATCACGCCATCCTTACCTATGCGCGTCCGCTGGGCCGCCACGGAGTATGCCCGGGGCCCGCGGCCGAGCACAGCTTCATCGTCACGGTGATGAAACCCGTCGTCTATGTTCCCTGGTACCAAGTCCCACCGCGGATATTGTCCGGCGCAGGCTTGCCCGTGGACCATTGCCTCCTCGTGGGAGGCGCGATCATCGCTGCACCCTGCGCAGAGTTGCGATCGCGTCCGGGGGCAAGGCCCAGCCTGGCGTCGGCGGCGGTCCGGTCAAGGTGCCGACCAGCCTGGCGGGGAAGCCATCCAGGACCGACCGGTCATCGAAACGGTCGCGTTGCTTGACGCAGGCACCGGCGCGGACCATCGACTCGGCCCCGACCACGCTGCCGTCGCACACGATCGCGCCGGGTTCGACGATGCTGCCGCGGCCGATGTGGCAGCCGTGGATCATCGCGCCGGGGCCGATCACCGCGTCGTCGGCGATGATCAGTTCGTTGTCGGGCAGCAGGTGCAGCACCGTGTTCTCCAGGATCTGCACCCGGGAGCCGATGCGGACCGGGCCGTGGGAGTCGCCGATGATCTTCACGCCAGCGCCGATGAGCGAGTTTTCGCCGATGACCACGTCGCCGGTGATCTCCGCCGAGTCGAACAGCACTGTGCCGGCGCCGATCGACGGGCTCTTGTCACGGTAGGCGTACAGGGTTCCCATGTGGTCTCCTGCTCGCATCGGACCCGGCACGATGGTGCCCGGGTGGTCGGTGAGGTTGGTCTGGTGCTGGCGGAGCACCGCGAGCCGCTCCCGGTCGGCGTCAGTGGCCGACCGGATGACGTGGGGCGGGCGCCCAACCAGCACCGACTCGGCGGGGATGACGGTGCCCGGCGGGACCAACGTGCCCTCGCCGAGGATGCACCCGCTGCCGAGTCGGGAGCCCGGCATGAGGATCGCGCCGTTGCCGATCTCGCACAAGTCGCCGATGGTCGCCCCGACGATTGCGGCGCGATGACCGAAGACGGTGCGCTGGCCCACCCGGACGGGATGTTCCGGCGTACCGATCACCACCCCGTTCTCCAGGATGGCCGAGTAGTTGCCGATGCTCACCGCTCCGCCGTGCGCGCGCACCACCAGGCCCTGCGCCAGAATCGCGCCGGCCCCGACGTGGGCCTCACCAAGGATCACCGCCGAACCGGCAATCTCCGGCTGAGGCTGGTCAACGAGCACCTGATTGAAGCTCACGGCGGTCTCACAGGCTGGTCAGCTCGCCTAGACCCATAGCGCGCAGTGCGTGGTTGGCCATCTCCAGGTGCCCGGCGGCGTTCGGGTGGTCCGGGTCGTCCGCCAGCCGAGCCACGACGGCGGGATCGTCAGGCGCGCGCGTTCCCATCGCCACGCTGTGACCCCGTTTCAGCAGCCCGCCGGCCAGCGCCCGGCCGACCGGCCCGGTGCCGAACACCGCTATGCGCATTTTCGCGATTGTGTCACGGCCCGAGAGAGACCATGCCGCGTGGGCGCTGCGCTCGGGGCGCGCGGAGGCCACCTCGTCTAGGATCGGGCACACTATGGACGTTCCCCGTTTCCCCAGCCATGACGGCGTGCAGCTTGCCTACCGCGAGACCGGGTCGGCCCGGCCGCTGATCCTGCTGCACGGCTTCATGGGCATGGGATCGGACTGGCTTGACCATGGCCCTGGCGACACGCTCGCAGAGACGGGATTCCGCCTCATCCTGCCCGACTTCCGCGGTCATGGACAGAGCCCGAGACCGCACAATCCGCCCGCTTATCCGCCCGACGTGCTCGCCGACGACGCGCTCGCCCTCATCAGGCACCTCGGGCTCGGCGCCGGCGAGTACGACCTCGGCGGTTACTCGCTCGGCGGCCGGATCGTGGTGCGCCTGCTCGCGCGAGGCGCCGAGCCCGGTCGCGCCGTCGTGGCCGGGCAGGGGCTCGCGAAGATCGCCGGCCCGCAGGGCGGCGGCGCGAACCGCCGCGCGCTCACCGCGCTCGCCGACGGGATCGCCTTGCCTCCCGACTCAGCCGACGCCCAGATAGCGCGCTGGGCCGCGGAACTGGGCGCCGACCCCCGGGCGCTGCTGTGCGTGCTGGGCTCGCTCGTCCCCACGCCCGAGGACGACCTGCGCCGGATCACGACCCCGACGCTCGTCGTGATCGGCGACCGGGACGAGCGCTCGGACGCCGACGAACTGGCCGCGCTGCTGCCCGCCGGGCGCTTCGCTCGCGTGCCCGGAGGCCACGGGGGCGCGTTCGCAGCGCCCGAGTTCGCCGCGGTGATGAAGGCATTCCTCGCCGACCCGGCCGATCAGCCGGGCACGCCGCCTCCGCCCGCGCACTCCTGACCCACCCATCCGGCCTACCGACCCTCCCGCCCCATCGGCAGGGCGCCCGGCGACATCGGGACCCTGCTGGTCGACTCCCTGCTGGTCGAACACGGCATCCAGCCGAATCAGGTGACGCTCAACAGCTACGTGCCGTTCCCGGCCGTGCGGAAGATGCTGAGGAGCAACGTCGTCAGCGCGTTATTCACGGCCGAGCCGTTCGTCAGCCTGGACGAGGAGAACTCCGGCCTGCAGGAGCTCGCCGACCTGGACCAGGGCTCCACCTTGGACTTCCCGATCGAGGGCTACGCGGTCACGCAGGAGTGGGCGCAGAAGTACCCGAACACGCTGAAGGCGTTCGTCCGGGGGCTGTCCGAAGGCCAGGAGATCGCTGACACCAACCGCTCCGCGGTGGAGAAGGTCATTGAACGCTACCTGGGCATCTCGGCCGTAACCGCGGCGTCCATCTCGCTGCCCGCGTTCCCGACCGGGGTGGACCCGGTCCGGCTGCAGCGCGTGATCAGCGCCATGGTCCGGTTCGGCCTGCTCCCGCCGGGCCTCAGCTTTTACCCGATCACGGCCCTGCTCGGCAGCTAGCCAGGCCACGGGATGGACCGCGACCTGAGCCAGCGGTCTAGCGACAGTCACTGCTACCGACGTTAGGTGTCGGTAGCAGTTCATGTCGTTCACACTGACTGATACTATGGTGCGATGCCATTTGTCAACCGGGTGGATGAGCTAGCGGCCCTGCAAGCGTGGTGGGAGCGACCGGACGCACGGCCTGCGCTCGTCTGGGGCCGGAGGCGAGTGGGCAAAACGGCGCTCCTGCAGCATTTCGCCGCCGCTACAGACGCGCCAGTCGTGTTCCACACCGGGACTGGTGAGACTGCGGCAGCAGAGATCGCCACTTTGTCCCGGCAGATAGCCGCCGTCCTGCCGGACAGGATGAGGGATCTCGCCACTGCGCCGTACGGAAGCTGGCGCGACATCCTTGATCATCTGGCACGGGCCGCTCGCGACTCACGTGTCCTTCTCATCCTCGACGAATTCCCGGAGCTGATCGGGTCGTCTCCGGCCCTGGCAGGGATTCTCCGTGCTTTTCTCGATGACGTTCACGGGCACACCCAGCTAAGGATCATCTTTTCCGGTTCGGCGATCCGGACGATCGATGAAATGCGCGAGTACGGAGCGCCGCTGTATGGCCGGTTCGACCTGACACTGTTGCTGCATCAGTTCCGCCCACACGAGGCGGCTTTGATGCTTCCGCATCTGGCCCCGGCGGACCGGGCCCGGGTGTACGGGATCGCGGGCGGCACGCCTTTGTATCTCTCCTGGTGGGATCAGCGCGCCTCGATTACCGAGAACCTGCTTGAACTAACCGGTCGCCCGGGTTCGCCCTTGCTGACCGAGGGGCTGCTCGTGATGGCCACCGAGGTGGGCGCCGGCGAGCATACGACCGGCGTGCTCACTGCGATCGCGGCCGGGCGGACCAAGCACAGTGAGATCAAGGATGCCATCGGCGCCGATCCGACGCGCACCCTCGACCGTCTGGTGGAAATGCGGATTATCGAGCGCCTGCTCCCTGTCACCGAGGAGGGCACCCGGTCACGGCGCCGCATCTACCGCATCATCGACAACTACCTTGCGTTCTACCTAGGTCCCTTGATGAGGTTCAGGGCGGAGATCGAGCGCGGTCTCGGCAAGACCATCGTGTCCTCACTAGCCGCATTCCTCGACCAGCACATGGGCCCGGTCTACGAGGAGGCATTCCGCGAGTACCTACGGCGCGTAGCCAACCAGGGCGCACTGGGCGAGGGAATCGTGGCTGTCGGTCCTTGGTGGAGTGATGACAGCCGGCAAGAGATCGATGCTGTGGTCCTAGCGCGGCGCGAGCTCACCCGCGTACCCGTCCTGGTTGGCGAATCCAAGTGGGCGCAGAGTGTGGACGCCGTGCGCATCAAGGCTGGCCTCATCCGCAAGGCCGCGGCCCTCACCCCCGATACCGATGAACTCAGATATGTGGTGTGCGCGAGAGACACCGTGGAGCACCCGGACACCCAGACCCGAGCGGTGACAGCTGCTGACATCTTCACCGCGTGACCCGCGAGCTCACCCCGCAGGTCGCGACAGACTGCTCAGGCGAAGCACCACGGTCCGTTCGGCTAATGCCTTAGATCCTCCGAACGGGCCGTGGTGCGAGGTACGGGTCGCCGAACACGCGCAGCCGAGCTGGCCTAGCGGACGATCACGTCATCAGGGGCTGCGCCCGGGCCTGGCCCGGGCGGGCAGCGTCATCTGTACCATCCCTTACCGGCTCACGACACGGTGATCGGACTGATAGCGGGGCCGCCATCTGGTGCGGTCGATGGCCTGATCGATCTGGTCATCGGTCAGCGCGGGCGCGACAGCATCGGCTACCGCGGCCTTGGCGACGGCTCTGGCCACGGCAGTCGCGGTGCCAGCGAGCTGAGCACGGTCCGGGAGCAGGGTCCCGTGCGGGTCGTGCCGGATCGTGGCNNGCGACGGGGATGCTGGCGTCGCCGACCCTCATAGGCGGGAACGGGGAGCCAGTGGCGACCAGCGCACGACCATCGGTCCAGTCGGCGAGATCCTGTGGGCGGGCCTCGCTGAGGCTGGTCGGGTTGGACAGCGGCATGATGACCGGCCGGCTGGCGTGCGCGGCGACGTGGCGCACGACCTGTTCGGTAAAGGCCCCGCTCGCGGTCGACAGTCCGATGAGCGCGGTCGGGTGCACAGCGTCGATCACGTCGATGAGCCCAGCCGGCCGACCGGGTTCCATGCCGGGTACGGCGGTCGGCGGCTGGGCCAGACGGCGCTGCGCCGGGCTGAGGTCCGGGCGGTCTGTGGTGAGCAGGCCGTTGATGTCGACCACGCAGATCCTGGCGCGGGCGCTCTGCTCGGATAGGCCGTCGGCCGCCATCGCCCGCACGACCTGCTCGCAGACTCCGATACCAGCCGACCCGGCGCCGAGCATCACCACGGTCTGTTCACGCAGCCGCGACCCGGTGGCCGCTGCCCCCGCGGAGAGCGCGGCCAGGACCACGGCCGCCGTGCCCTGGATGTCATCGTTGAAGCTCAGCACCTGGTCGCGGTAGCGGTCCAGGATCGGCAGGGCGTGCGGGGTGGCGAAATCCTCCCATTGCAGCAGCACACCGGGCAGCTCGGCGCGCACGGCCTGGACGAACCGGTCAACGAAGTGGTCGTAGTCGGTGCCGCCGATCCGGCGGTGCCGCCAGCCCAGGTACAGCGGGTCATCCAGCAGCCCGGCGTTATCGGTGCCGATATCCAGCAGTACCGGCAGGGTGCGCGCCGGGTCGATGCCGCCCAGCGCCGTGTACAGCGACAACTTGCCGATCGGGATGCCCATGCCGCCGATGCCCTGATCACCCAGGCCCAGAATCCGTTGCCCGTCGGTGACGACGATGACGTCGACCTCCCGCCGGGGCCGGTTATGCAGGATCTCCCCGATACGGTCGCGGTCGTGGTAGGCGATGAAAAGGCCGCGCGGACGGCGGTAGATCTCGCTGAAGCGCTGGCAGGCCAGCCCGACCGTCGGGGTGTAAAGGATCGGTAGCATCTCCTCGACGTGGTCGGACACCAGCCGGTAGAACAGCGTCTCGTTGGTGTCCTGCAGCGCGCGCAGGTTGATGTGCCGGGCAATGTCGGTGGGCTGTTCCTGGTAGGCCTGGTACCTGCGGCGCACCTGCTGTTCCAGCGTCTCCACCGTGGCCGGCAGCAGGCCGCGCAAGCCCAGCCCGGAGCGTTCTTCCTCGGAGAACGCGGTGCCCTTGTTCGTCAGCGGATCCTCAAGTACCCGGACCCCGAAACCTTGATCGACGTCCATGACCCCTTCCGTTCCTTCCCGAGTTCGCTCGGATATCGCAGGCACCACGATCGCGCGGCGAACCATGCATAGTTCGCCGCGCGCTTAGGGACTACTTCGCCGTTGAGCCGTTCTTCCTGGCCCGGGCGTCATCCTGGCTGGTGAGCATCGGCGCGGTCGCCTTGAGGACATCCTCGGCGAACTTCCGCTGGCTGGCCAGCAGCTGCTCGGCGAAGTCGTAGGCGCTCGCGATGAGCTCCTGCGGCTTGGGCAGCTTATCGGCAAATGGCACCTTCGCATCCGGCAGCGCCGGCATGACGGACTGGACCGTGTGGGCCCAGGTCTGGATCGCTTCGACTACTGCTGACTGGCTGCTGCGAACCGTCTTCAGGAACTCTTCCTGGACTTGCTCGCCCGCAGTGTGGGTGTTGGTCATGATTCCTCCTCAGGATTATGTTGCTAACTATACCAAGCATTTGATTGATTTGTCAAGCACGCGAGCCGTTCCGGCCGCCGGAAGTACAAGCACACAAGCGTTCCGCCCGCTGGAAGTACGAGCCAGGACGCCGCCAACCGCCGATGCCGTAGGCGCTGCGGTCAGTGATGCGCGGCTGGTGAGAAACTCCAGCCCCTCCACAGTCACGGGACACAGTTTTCTGGAAAAATATTGCTAGTTTTTCGCTTCAAGTGTAGCTTGGGGGCAGACAATGTCGCCTCCGGCGAACCCGAAGACTTCCTGCCGGCCGGGGACAACCTTCACTTCGTCACCCGCTCCCCGGCCTGCGTCTCGCCGAGTGCACCCGACGTAAACGTCCTTTCCGCCACTCCTGACAGGAACACACCATGAGAGCAGCAGTTGTCACTAATTTCCACTCGCCCTTGCAGATGCAGGATCTTCCGATCCCCGAGCCCGGCGCGGGTCAGGTACTAGTCCGGATCGAGACGAGCGGCCTGTGCCACACCGACATCCACGCCGCCCACGGCGACTGGCCGGTCAAGCCGACACCGCCGTTCATTCCCGGACACGAGGGCGTCGGTTACGTCGAGAAGCTCGGCACCGGCGTAACCAACCGTGCGATCGGCGACCGGGTCGCGATCGCGTGGCTCGGTTACGCGTGCGGTGAGTGCCGCTACTGCAACAGCGGGTGGGAGACGCTGTGTGAGAAGCAGCAGAACTCGGGCTACTCCGTCAACGGCACATTCGCCGAGTACGCCGTGGTCCCCGCGGCGTTCGCCGCGCCGGTGCCAGACAGCATCTCCTCCCGGGACGCGGCGCCGCTAACGTGCGCGGGCGTGACGACCTACAAGGCGATCAAGGTCGCCCGAGTCGCTCCCGCTGAGACGGTCGCGATCTTCGGCGTCGGCGGACTGGGACACCTCGCACTGCAGTACGCCCGCATCGCCGGCGGGTTCGTCATCGCCGTGGACGTCGAAGACCACAAGCTCACGATGGCCACCGAACTCGGCGCCGACCACGTCGTCAACGCGCGGACCACCGATCCGGTCGAGGCCATCCAGGCCCTCGGCGGCGCCGATGTGGCCGTCGCCCTCGCGGCATCGCCCGGGGCGTTCGATCAGGCCTACCAGTCGCTGCGCCGCGGCGGGCGCCTGGTGTGCGTCGCGCTGCCCGCTGGCAATGCGACGCTGAGCCTGCCGATCTTCGACACCGTCATCAACGGCAAGTCTGTCATCGGCTCGATCGTCGGCACCCGTAACGACCTCGCCGACGTCTTCGCCCTGCACGCCGCCGGCCGCACCAAGGT
>PLIQ01000403.1:0-1314 GCA_003140115.1 Actinomycetota bacterium
GCGGTGTCGTAGAAGCCGCCCGCGCCGTCGCCGAAGGCGTCGAGCGCGGTGTCGAGCAGCCTGCCCGCGAGGGTCAGCCACTGCGGCTCGCCGGTGATCCCGGACAACACCGCGAAGCCCTCGGCCACGCAGGCGTAGTCCTCCAGGACGCCCTCGGAGTCCCCGGCGTAGCCGCCGCGCGAGGTACGCATGAGCTTGGTCCCCTGCAGGTGCACTTCGGCCAGCAGGCTGGCGGCGTCCCGGGCGGTCTCAAGCAGGTGCGGCTGCCCGAAGGCGAGCGAGCACTCGGCCAGGGCGGAGATGGCCAGGCCGTTCCAGGCGGCGACGACCTTGTCGTCCCGGCCGGGGTGGACGCGCTGCTCGCGGGCGGCCAGCAGCGCTTGCTTGATGCGGTCGAAGTGGTCTGGGTCGTCGGGGTCGACGCGGCGCTGCAGGACCGAGGCGCCGCGCTCGAAGGTTCCGGTCNNTGCCCTCTTCGCCCTCGCTGTCGGCGTCCAGCGAGGCGGCCAGGCCGCCCTCGGGGGTGCGCATGTCGTGCACCATCCAGGTGCACGTCTCCAGGGCCACCCGGCGGGCCAGTTCGGAGCCGGTGACGCGCCACAGGTTCAGGTAGACCCGGGCCAGCAGCGCGTTGTCGTAGAGCATCTTCTCGAAGTGCGGCACCACCCAGGCGCGGTCCGTGGAGTACCGGGCGAAGCCGCCGAGCAGCTGGTCGTACATCCCGCCGCGGGCCATGGCCTCGCAGGTGCCCTCGGCCATCCGCAGCGCGGCCGGGTCGCGGGTCCGCTGGTGGTAGCGCAGCAGGAACTCCAGCACCATCGACGGCGGGAACTTGGGCGCCCGGCCGAACCCGCCGTCCACGGGGTCGTAGTCGCCCTCCAGGGCCTGTACGGAGGCTTCGGTGACCTCGCGGAAGCGCTGGCTAGCGTCGCCTTCACCGTCCAGGCCCGGGCCGCGCAGGGCGCGGGTGATCTCGGCCGCGTTCTGCGCCAGGGCGGTGGCGACGTGCCGGGCCTGCCCGGTGACGCCGTCGCGCTCGTCGCGCCAGGCCCGGGCGACGCCCTGGATCAGCTGCTGGAAGCGGTCCCGCGGCAGGTAGGTGCCGGCGAAGAACGGCTCCTTGTCCGGGGTCATGAACACGGTCATCGGCCAGCCGCCCTGCCCGGTCATGGCCTGGGTGGCGGTCATGTAGACCGAATCGACGTCGGGCCGCTCCTCGCGGTCCACCTTGATCGCGACCGCGTGCTCGTTGAGGAGCGCCGCGGTGACCGGGTCCTCGAACGACTCGTGGGCCATCACGTGGCACCAGTGGCA
>PLIQ01000403.1:1394-1754 GCA_003140115.1 Actinomycetota bacterium
GAGGAAGAAGAAGGCGCCCATGATGCCGACCAGGAAGCCGAGCGGCCAGTTGGACAGGTAGGAGACCACGATCCCGGTCCAGACCGTGACCAGCGCGATCACCACGGCCAGGGTCATGGCCAGCACCGGCCGGGCGGTCACCGACCTGGCCGCCGCGGACGGGCCGATCATCAGGCTGAACATCAGCAGCGCCCCCACCACCGGCACGGTCATGCTGGTGGCCAGGGCCATCACGAGCAGGAACCCGAGTTCCATCCGGCGGGCCGACACCCCGCGCGCCTCGGCGACCTCGGGCAGCGCGGAGGACAGCAGCAGCGGCCGGAACATGACGGCGATCGCCGCGATCGAGACCACGCCGAG
>PLIQ01000403.1:1844-3211 GCA_003140115.1 Actinomycetota bacterium
GGGATCGCGTGCGCGGCGAACGTGGACCCGCGCAGCACCGCGAAGAAGCCGATCACCCCGGCGATGACCGCGACCGCGGTGCCCGCGATCCAGGTGTTCAGCATCAGGCCGGTGAACATGCGTGCTCCGGGTCCAAGTTCTCCTGCGGGGCGGGCCGGCGGTCGCGGCGACGCAGGCCGGTGAGCAGGTAGCCGCCGACGATGAGCGTGACGACGAAGAAGCTGACCGGCCAGCCGCGTCCCGCGGGCGGCCAGTAGTAGCTGTCGTAGGCCAGCACGACGCCGAGCCAGATGGCCAGCACGCCGCACGCGGCCGCGGTGATCACCGCCTTGACCGGGCTNNCAGCGCCACCGACACGGCCAGCGCCATCAGGTAGGCCGCGCCCACGGCGCGGACCGGCACGCCGCGCGCCGCGGCGATGTCCGGGCTCAGCGAGCTCAGCAGCAGCACCCGGGACAGCACCGCGACCGTGGCCAGCGCGAGCACCGCGGACGCGATCAGGGCCGGGATGGTGGAGGTGGTGAGGACGAAGATGGAGCCGAACAAGATGGAGAACGACGCGCCGGTGGTGGAGCTGGACTGGGTGTCCAGGTAGAGGAACAGGGCGGCCAGCCCGAGGGCGGCGCCGAGCACCACGCCGGTGGCCACGTCGCGTCCCCGGCGGCGCTGGACCCCGATCATCTCCATGAACGCGGCCGCCCCGGCGCCGAAGGCCAGGAACCCCCAGAACTGGTTGACGCCGATCAGGAACGCGCCGGAGCCGCCGGTGGTGGCGATGTCGGCCAGGGAGTGGCCGGCGAAGGACTGCCCGCGGGTGACGGTGAACACCCCCACCACGGCGGAGGTGATCGCGATCACGGTCCCGACGGCCAGGGCGACGTGGACGGGGCCGCTGCCCCAGAACCCGGGTTCGAAGATGTAGTGCACTACCGGATGACCCCCGCGTCCTCGGCGGCCGCTTCCTCGTGGTCGACGCCTTCCGGCGCGGCCACGACCAGGATCCGGCCGTGCACCCGGATCACGTCGACGTGCTGGCCGTACAGCCGGGACAGGACCTCGGGCTGCACCACCTGGTCGGTGTCGCCCACCGCGACCCGGCCCGAGGCCACGTAGACGATCCGGTCCATGACCGGCATCAGCGGGTTCATGTCGTGCGCGGACAGCAGCACCGCGACGTGCTCGGCGCGGGCCAGCCGGGCCAGCACCGAGACGATGCCCTGCTCGCTGGAGATGTCCAGGTTGGCCAGCGGCTCGTCGAGCAGCAGCAGCCGCGGCTTGCTGATCAGGGCGTGCGCGATCATGACCCGCTGCTGCTCGCCGCCGGACAGCTCGCCGACCCGGGCGTTCGCGTAGGACTGCGCGCCGAC
>PLIQ01000316.1 GCA_003140115.1 Actinomycetota bacterium
GCCGTCCCGACGTCGACGCCTCCGCGCTGCTGGCCTACGGCTGCAGCCAGGCCGGCTACTGGGTGCCCCGCGCCCTGGCCTTTGAACACCGCTTCGTCGCGGCCGTGGTCGACCCTGGCGTCATGGACGTCGCCACCAAATGGCTGACCTACATCCCCGCCGAGCTAATCGCCATGCTCCAGGCCGNNACCGCCTACGACACCTTCAAGGCAGCCACCGGCTACAACTTGCGTGACGTCGTCGCCGAAATCCAGACCCCGGTGCTGATCACCAACCCGGATGACGAGACCTTCTGGCCCGGGCAATCGCAGAACCTCTACAACCACCTCACCGGCGAGCGTGAGATCACCAGCTTCCTACGCGAAGACGGCGCCAACTTCCACTGCGAGCCGATGGGACGCGCCGAGACAGAATGCCGGATCTTCGACTTCCTGCAGGATCAACTCGATCAGCGGAACTGACTCGAGCTAGATGCGGCCCCTCGTAACCTCCACCATCGAGCGTCCGAGGGGTCCGTGTCGATGCTCACTGCCAAAGCTGCGGATACCACTTCAATACCGGAACCTGAATTATCGAAGTCTAAAGATCGGATAATCAAATGAGCGACGTCGCTTACCGATACGACCATGGCAGCATGTATGCTCCGCGTTCATTTTCCGGCTCACCACTCCAGCCGCCAATTCCCGGGTCCCGCTCGTCGAGGTACTACGGCAGATGCTCGCGAGGCGGCACATGAACGCACGCTCCGATCCCATCAGCCAGGCATCAGCGCCGCGTCTGGCATCCGACTTTCACCGGCTGCTCTTCTCGGCGGCGCTCGGCGTGCCAGCCACGGCGGCAGCAGAGGGTCTCTACCTAGCCATCTCAGGCAGCGGCATGCCGGTCATCGCGATCGTTGTCGCCGGTTACATTTTTTCGGCCACATCTTCTCTCGCCTATTTCATCACCACGTTCGCGGTCTTTCAGAACGCCGACGCTGACTCGCTAGCACGCTGGGTCGCCGCGACCGCGCCGACCGGGCGGCTCTCTAGATTGCAAGCCGAGTTCGCAGGAACCGGCCCGACCATCACAGTGCAATGGTCAGGTCTGGCCATCGTGTCGGTCGTGGTACTCGCGCTGTCCCCTGACCTCCTCAGGCAACCCTTGGTGATCGCGCTGAGCGCGGCCGTGGTGACGACGGCATGGCTAGTCACCATAGCCTCGTACGCAGTCCATTACGCCCGCGTCACGGCGACCGTCGGCGGGCTCACGTTTCCCGGCGACCGCGGCGTGGTCTTCTGGGATTGCGTCTATCTCGCTACTCAGGTACAAACCACTTTCTCATCCTCAGACGTCGAGATCGGAACAACCCTTACCCGCAGGATTGTCACCGGTCACACGCTCGTCGCATTCGCCTTCAACACCGTCATCATCGCCCTGCTCATAGCGGTGCTCTTCCTTGGCCACAACTGAAGAGCTAACCGTGCCCGGCAAACTACGGGACAGCGCCGCCTGCAGCCCGGCCAGGGTCGCATACTGGCCGTCCGCGGCGCGAAGAACTCCACCCGCATCGTCTGGTGCGGCCGTTCCACTTCCCGGCAGCCCGCACGATGCCTGACCGTAGCGGCCACGGTCCGGGGAACCGCGGCGCGATGCGGCGGTTCCCCTCTTCTTCTAGCTCCGCAGGAACGCAAGCAGGTCGGCGTTGAATCTGTCCGCGTGGGTGTCCATCAGTCCGTGCGGCGCGCCGGGGTAGTAGATCTCCTGCGCGCCGTTGATGAGCTGCGCCGACTTGACCGCGGCGTCCTTGACCGGGACGATCTGGTCGTCTTCGCCGTGCAGGACCAGGGTGGGCACGTCGAACTTCTTCAGATCCTCCGTGAAGTCCGTCTCCGAGAAGGCCTTGATGCTCGCGTAGGCGTTCCGCAGGCCGGACTGCATGCTCCAGAGCCAGAACTGGTCCAGCACGCCCTGCGATACCTGGGAGCCGGGCCGGTTGGCGCCATAGAACGGCTTGGCCAGGTCCTTGTAGAACTGGGAGCGGTCCTTGACCAGGCCCGCGCGCAAGCCGTCGAAGACGTCGATCGGCAGCCCTTCGGGGTTGGCCGCTGATTGCAGCATGATCGGCGGCACCGCCGAGACCAGGGCCGCTTTGGCCACCCGCCCCGTCCCGTGCCGGCCGATATAGCGGGCGACCTCCCCGCCGCCGGTGGAATGGCCCACCAGGGTGGCATCGGTCAGGTCCAGCGCCTCGATCACCGCCGCGAGGTCATCGGCGTAGCCGTCCATGTCGTTTCCGGTTGAGGTCTGGCTGGACCGGCCGTGGCCCCGCCGGTCGTGGCCGACCACGCGGAAGCCGTTTTGGGCCAGGAAGTGCATCTGGCCGTCCCACGCATCGGCGCTCAGCGGCCAGCCGTGCGAGAACGTCACGGCCGGCCCGCTGCCCCAGTCCTTGTAGTAGATCTCAGTGCCGTCCCTGGTGATGATCGTGCTCATCTGCTGGTTCCTTTCGGTGAACGGGTCAGGTTACGAGGCGGCCGGGCGGTCGACGAATTCGGCCAGCGGCTGCCCAATTTCGACGATGTAAGTGGAGAGCATCTGGCCGGTATCCGGTCCGACGTCCAGGGCGTTGTGCGGGGTGCGGGGCGGGATCAGGAAGGGGTGGCCAGCAGGCAGGATGAGGGTGGGCTGGTCCTTGATCATCATGTGGACCGTCCCGGCCAGGATGTACCCGACTTCCTCACCGGGGTGGATGTGCCAGCCTGACTCCACCCCGCATGGGATCTCGGTGAGCACCTGGACGATCTCCCGCCCGGGTATCGAGGATGGCTTGTGCTGGAGTTCGGTGCGCTTGAGCCTGCTGGTCAGCGCGTCGGCCGGCGGCTGCGGCCCGTCCGGAGGTGTCGGCGCCACGATTCAAGCCGACGCGCTGGTCGGAGCGACGCTGCCCAGGAAGGCCAGGAGCTCGCGGTTGACTTCCTTGGCGTGGCTGAGGCACATGACGTGCGGGCCGCCCTCGATCTCGGCGTACTGTGCGGCCGGCAGGGCGGCGTGCATCCGGCGNNCGACGCGCCGGCGCCGGCGTTCCAGCTGTTGCGCACGGTCTCCTCGCTGACCCGCTTGCCGAGGTAGTCGTCGAGGTTGAGGAAGTCTGCCAGCAGTCCGGTCAGCCACGCGGGGCGGTCGTCGATGATCGCCTGCCGGATCGTGTCGATCGTGGCCTGGTCGACGCCGTTGGGGTTTTCGCCGGACTTGGTGAACGACGGCGCGAGGCTCTCGATGAAGACGCAGCTCTTCAGGCGGCCGGTGCCGTATTTCCCNNCTGGATTGCCCGAAGCCGCGGCGGTCGAAGGCCACCACCCGGTAGCCGGCCGCGAGCAGCGCGTGCGTCTGCGGTTCCCAGGACCGGCTGTCGAGCGGCCAGCCGCTCAGCAGCACGACCACCGGGCCGCGGCCCAGGTCCTCGTAGTACAGGTTGATGTCGGTGGTGTTCTCCCGGCCGACGGTGATGAACGCCATGCGCGTGCCCTTCCGTAGTGAAGCTGACGCCCTCAGCGGACCACGGCGCGGCCGGTCACCGAATCAGGGAAAGACCCCAGTCATGACGTGTCCGCCGGGGCGTGCACGCCCGCCGTCAGCGTTTGAGGGCGGCGGCGAGCTGCCGGCGGGAGGTGATGCCGAGTTTCCGGAACACCTTGCTGAGGTGGTACTCGACGGTCGACGTGGTCACGAACAGGCGGGTGGCGATCTCCGCGTTGGTCACGCCGGCCGCGGCCAGCCGGGCGATCTGCGTCTCCTGCGGAGTCAGGTCCGGGCCGGCCAGCTCCGCGGGCTCGGGGAGGTGACCGCCCACGGCCAGCAGCTCCGCCCGGCCGCGGCGCGCAAACGCGGCCGCCCCCATGGCGTCGAACATGCGGTAGGCCGTGCGCAGCTGTGTGCTGGCGTCCCGGCGGCGTTTCTGGCGGCGCAGCCACTCGCCGTACAGCAGATGGGTTCGGGCGAGTTCCGTGCGGACCGAGGTCCGCTGCAGGTGCGCGATGGCCTCGGCATAGAACGCCTCGGCCGCGGAGTCGGGGGCCAGAAGCGCCCGTGACCGGGCCAGCACGCCCAGTGCCCATGGGGTGCCGCTGGCCGGGGCCCGCTCCGCGAGGCGGCCGAGCGCGGCGCCGGCGGCACGGTGATCGCCAGCGCGCGTGCCCGCCTCGACGATCTCGGGCAGCACGCGGTTGCCGAATCCCGGCGGGTCGCTGTCGTAGATGCGCAGGCCCCAGCCCAGCGCTTCGGCGTAGCGGCCCAGGCTCAGCTCCAGTACGGTCAGCCCGATCAGGGCGAAGAACCCCAGCACCGGAGCTCCGCGTTCGTCGCCCCACTGCTCGGTGGTCGCGGCCAGGGCGCGGCTTTCCGCCTCCTGCCCCTGCCAGGCCCGCAGATCCAGCAGCACTCCGGTTGAGGCCGGCGCCGGTATGCCGATCAGGATGGAGATCTCGGCCGCCTCGAAGTAGCGCGCTTCGGCCTCGGCCAGCCGCCCGGCCCACAGTTCGCTGGTGCACAGGCCGGCCAGGATGACCCGCAGTGCGCCCAGCGCCCCGTGCCGGCGGTTAATGGCCTCAGCGCGCCGGAACATGGCCTGGCGTCCCTGGTCGTCCCACAGGTCGTCGGCGGCGAACTGCGCGAGGATGGTGCCTGGTATCCCGGCGGGCGTGGGCTGGTCGGTGGTGCTGAACGCCTCGACCGCCGCGCGAAGCAGCGGCACCGCGTCCGGGTATCCGACCGCGATACGAGTGGCGAAGCCGTCTAGCAGCAGGTCGGCCGGTGTCGGGTCCAGGCTCGGGTCCCGGGGCGCCCGCAGCACGGCGCGGGCCACTTCCAGCGGAGTCGTGCCGACGGTGTGCTGGCGGGCGACCAGAGCGGCCTGCAGGGCCTCGAAGAGCATGGCGCGGATCAGGGGTGTGTCGGCAGGATCAACGGCGGCGGCCGTGTCCAGCAGGAGGCGGGGCGCGTCCTTGTGCCGGGAGAAGAAGACGGCGATCGAGGCCCGCAGGCGCTGCGCCGCGACGTGCAGTCCTGCTTCCGCCAGCCGGGGCGCGGCCAGGTCCAGCATGGCCTCGGCCAAGGCACCGTCCCCCGCGACGAGATAGGCCTGGGCCGCGGCCAGGAGCCGCCCGGCACGGCCCTGCGGGTCCGGGGTCAGGTCGGCCGCCCGGGCCAGGAAGGTGGCCTGGGCCACGTAGCCGCCGCGCCGTTCGGCGCGCGCGGCCGAGCGTTCGAGGTCAGCCGCGATCTCCTCGTCGGGCACCACGCTGGCCGCGGCGCGGTGCCATGCGGCCTCGTCCGGGTGGCCGTCCTGCCCGGCGATGCTGGCCAGGGCCTCGTGCGCCTGGCGACGCTCGCCCGGCGGTGCCCCCTCGTAGACCGCGGAACGGATGAGCGGGTGCCGGAACGCCACTCGCGGGGCCACCGACACGATGTCCTGAGCCACGGCGGGATCGGCGGCGTCCGGCTCCAGCCCCAGCAGCGCGGCCGCCCGCCAGAGCGCGGCGGGGTCACTGCCCGAGGCCGCCGAGGCGAGCAGCAGCCAGGTGCCGGTGGCGGGCGGAAGCATCTTGGCCTGGCCCAGGAAGTGCCCTTGCAGGCGGCGGCCGACCGGCAGCCGCTCGGGCAGCGGCGAGCGGCCAGCCAGCTGGTCAGGGGTGAGATGCTGGGCCAGCTCCCGCAGCGCGAGCGGGTTACCGCCGGTCTCGCGGATGATCCGGGCGGCTACCCGGGCGTTGAGCGGCCCCGAGACCGTGGCCGCGAGCAAGGCCCGGGCCGCCGCCGGCTCTAGGCCGCTGACCTGGCGGGTGGGTAGCCCAGCGAGCGCTGCCAGCCCCGGCGAGGCCTCGCGCGCGCAGAAGAGCAGGCCCGTCCTGTCCGCGTGCAGGCGCCGCCCGACGAAACCAAGCACCTCAACTGACTCGCGGTCCAGCCAGTGCGCATCATCGACCAGCCAGATCAGCGGCTGCTCGGCGGCAATCTCGGCGAGCAGCGTCAGCACGCTCATGCTGACCAGGAAGCGGTCCGCCGGCGGCCCGGCCGCCCGGCCGAACGCCGAATCCAGTGCCTCCCGCTGCGGGGCGGGCAGCTGGCCGACCCGGTCCAGGAACGGCACTAGCATCCGGTGCAGCGCGGCGAAGCCGAGCCGCAGCTCCGACTCCAGGCCGGCAATTCTGACCATCCGCACGCCATCAGCAGCCTGCGCCGCGTACTCCAGCAGACGGGTCTTGCCGATGCCCGGCTCACCGAGGATCACCAGCGACCGGCTCAGGCCCTGGCGGATCGCTTCCACCAGCTCATCCAGCGCCCGGCAATCATCGCTGCGGCCTATCAGTACGTGCGGGGCGGCCTGTGTCTCGACCGGCTCCCGGCGCGTAAAGGCCCTGGACCACTCATTGCTGTCGCCGCGCGCCGGGTCATGACTCAGCACGGGCGGGA
>PLIQ01000060.1 GCA_003140115.1 Actinomycetota bacterium
TTCTATCAAATACGATATCGAGTTGAACGTCTTAGCGCGAGGCGACACGCCGATACCTGGTCGCCACTTGAACGAGCCGAACCAGCGCGGCCGTGGTTTCAGCACTCTGCGATGCCGTCGTCTCATCCGCTCACGCCGGGCGGCGGCACCGGGACGAGGGTGACATGACCGCCGAGCAGAACAGGCCGCTGATCCAGCGCCCGCTGCGATCTACATCTTCCGGGTGCGCGACATCTTCCGGGTGCGCAACATCTACCAGGTGCGCAACATCTACCAGGTGCGCGAAATCTTCCGGGTAAGCAACGGGAAGCTGGCGGACGCGACCGAGGCGGCGGACAGCCTGAGCCCGATACGGCAATTCGGCCCGGACGAGTGACGCCGGCCGGCACCGCTCAGTACTGAAAGTGACCACTAGGACACGAAAACAAGCCCGACGGGCTTGTGTCTGCCGTGATCAGGGTTAGGCTCCGTGACTCCTGTGACTTCGGCCCGGCAGTTTAGCAATCAAAAACCGATTTGACGAGTTATGGCGTATTTGCCCGATATACCGGGTCTGCGCCGGTTAGGCTGCCCCGATGTCAGGCGCTCCGAAGGCTGCCCGCACGTTGGGCAGCCTTCCTCGTGAGCGCGCCCTGCACGGAAAGGAGCCCTTTGGGCTGCCACAGAAAGTACTCCCGCCTCCGAACCCCGCGTCGACTGTCGACCGTTGCCGTGCCCGCGCTGGCCGGCGTGGCCGCCGCGTTCTGCCTGGCGCCGCAGGCCCTGGCTGAGCCATCGGCGGCCCAGGGAACCGCGCACCACGCTGTGGTCGCGGACGCCAGCCGGCTGGGGCCCACGTCGACGCTGCTGTCGGTGATTGAGCGGGCCATGCAGCACCAGGCGAGTTCCAGCCAACCGTCCTGGTACACCGTCCGGTCGGGTGACTCGCTGGCCTCGATCGCCGGACGTGCCTACCACAACCAGAATGCGTGGCCGGTGCTCTACNNCAGCCGCGACGGCAGCCGCGACGGCAGCCGCGACGACGGCCCCGGCGGCTGTAGAAGGCGGCGCGGCGGGCGGGTCGTTCGGTCAGTGCGTGATCGCGCGCGAGTCCGGCGGCCAGGCGCAGGTCATGAACGCGACCGGCCACTACGGCCTGTACCAGTTCAGCGCGTCGACCTGGGCCGAGTACGGAGGTTCCCCGGCTGACTTCGGCGACGCCAGCGTCGGCGAGCAGAACCAGGTGTTCGCCAACGCGATAGCGAGCGGCGGACAGTCCAACTGGTCGGCCTACGACGGCTGCTGACCCGAGTCGAGGCATCGGCGGCTAACGATGGCTGGGCCTCGCGGTGGTCAACGCCGCGAGGCCCAGCCGGGCGTGGTAACCCAACCCGACCCCGGAGCGGCGGCAAACGCAAATTACCGGGTGGATATCGGGCCCTAACGGCGCGTCAGCTTGCCGGCACCAGGCCTAAGCCCTAGAGTCCGTGGCTAGGTTCCGTGGGCAACGTCGCGGCCATAGCCCAGGAGGTCAGTGCTGGTGGCAGCATCCCGTATGACAGAGCCCCAGGCAGGAGACCTGGGTCCGACCGGGAGGCCGTACGTAGCCTTCCCCGATCCAGAGCCGGTGTTGGAGCACGGCCCCGCTCGCACGGTCGCCGTCTGCAACCAGAAGGGTGGCGTCGGCAAGACCACCACCACCATCAACCTCGGCGCGGCCCTGGCTGAGGTGGGGCGCCGGGTCCTCCTCGTCGACTTCGACCCGCAGGGCGCACTCTCGGTCGGGCTCGGCATCCAACCGCACGACATCGACAACACCGTCTACAACCTGCTCATGGAGCGTGACGTCTCCGCACACGACGTGCTGTATAAGACCGGCGTCGACGGCATGGACCTGCTGCCGAGCAACATCGACCTGTCCGGCGCCGAGGTCCAGCTCGTCCACGAGGTCGGCCGCGAGTACGTGCTCGGCGGGGTGCTCGAGCCGCTGGTGTCCGAGTACGACGTGATCATGATCGACTGCCAGCCGTCCCTGGGCCTGCTCACCATCAACGCGCTCGCGGCTGCGGATGGCGTGCTCATTCCGCTGGAGTGCGAGTACTTCGCGATGCGCGGGGTGGCTCTGCTGATGGAGACCATCGAGAAGGTTTCGCGTCGCTTGAACACCAAGCTAACAATTGATGGGCTTCTGGCCACTATGTACGACTCCCGGACACTTCACACCCGCGAGGTCCTGGCCAGCATCGTCAATGGTTTCGGCGACAAGGTTTTTCATACTGTAATCAACCGCACGGTGAGGTTCCCGGACGCTACGGTGGCGGGAGAGCCTATTACCAGCTTCGATTCCGGGTCAATGGGGGCGAATTCCTACCGGGAGCTGGCCAAGGAGGTACTGGAGCGGTGGCGGCAGGCAGGGGTCGATCACGGAGGGTAAGCCTGCCCGGAGTCGCGGAACTATTGCGGCCCGCCACTCCCGGACCGGATGATGGCGACCTGCGCCGAGCCAGTGGCCGAGAGAAGCACACTCAGAAGATCACCGTCTACCTGTCCGCCGAGGAACTGCTTGACCTGGAACGTGCCCGGCTCGCCCTGCTGCGTTACGGTGCCGCCGCCGACCGCGGTCGGATCGTACGGGAGGCGATCGCCGTGCTGCTCGCCGATTTGGACGCGCGGGGCAGGGATAGCCTGCTCGCCCGCCGCATCGTCACCGTCAACAAGGCCGCGAACAACGAGACCGAGGCCAGCGCGGACGACGCCACCGGCGGAACCGCCCAAGAGGTCGGCTGACCGCGCCCTGCCTCGCATCGGCACGCCGCCAACAGCCCGGCCGCTAACAACCCGGCCGCCAACAGCCGGGACCCCACCAAAAGCCGGGACGACCGGGACCGCGCTACCGTCATGACTGTGAACGTGGACGACACCGTGGACGGCGGCCCCGACGGCACAGCGCGGCCCCCGTCCAGCACCCCTGGCTTCGAAGTCCACCTCGACGTGTTCGAGGGCCCGTTCGATCTGCTGCTCGCGCTGATCTCCAAGCACAAGCTGGACATCACGGAAGTCGCCCTGTCCCAGGTCACCGACGAGTTCATCGGCTACATCTCGGAGCGCGCCGACGGCTGGGACCTAGACCAGGTCAGCTACTTCCTGGTCGTGGCGGCCACCCTGCTCGACCTCAAGGCCGCCCGCCTCCTCCCGAGTGGCGAGGTCGAGGACGAAGAAGACCTGGCCCTGCTCGAAGCCCGGGATCTGCTCTTCGCCCGGCTGCTGCAGTATCGGGCCTACAAGGAAGTGGCGGGCGTATTCGCCGCCCGGATGACCGCCGCCGCCCGCCGGTTCCCAAGAAGGGTCCCGCTCGAGCCGCGCTTCGCCGAACTCCTCCCCGAGGTGCTCCTCGGCCTCGGCCCCGCCGAGTTCGCCCGGCTCGCCGCGCTGACCCTCGCGCCCAAGCCGCCGCCGAAGGTGTCGACCGAGCACATCCATTCCCCGGTGATCAGTATCAAGGACCAGATCCGCGTCCTCGTCGCCCTCCTCAAAAGGCTCGGCCGGGCCAGCTTCCGCCGGCTCACCGCGGACGCCCAGGGCAACTACGAGGTCGTCGCGTCGTTCCTGGCCCTGCTCGAGCTGTACCGGGAGGACGCTGTGTCCTTCGAGCAGGTCACCCCGCTTGGCGAGCTGTACGTGACATGGACCGGCCATCAGGACGCTGCTGATAGCGTCAATGAGCTAACCGAAAGCGACGACTGACTAGACACATGAGCACTGACACCGAGGACACTGCGAACGCGACGAGCCCAGGCCTGCGACCGAGTCTGGAAGCGATCTTGCTGGTCGCCGACGAGCCGGTGCCGGTGGTCGTGCTGGCCCAGGTACTCGAACGGCCCAGGAACGAGGTCACGGCCGAGCTGAAAGACCTCGCCGAGGAATACGCAACCCAGGACCGCGGCTTTGACCTGCGCGAGATCGCCGGCGGCTGGCGGTTCTACACCCGCGAGGACTGCGCGCCGCTGGTCGAGCGGTTCGTCAGCGACGGCCAGGAGGTCCGCCTCACCCAGGCCGCGCTGGAGACCCTGGCCGTGGTGGCCTACCGGCAGCCGGTCAACCGGGCCCGGGTTTCGGCCGTCCGCGGGGTCAACTGCGACAGTGTGATGCGCACCCTGGTGCTGCGTGGCCTGGTCGAGGAAACCGGCACTGACGCCGAGACCGGTGCCATCCTGTACCGCACCACCGGGTATTTCCTGGAGCGACTGGGCCTGGCCTGCCTGGAGGACCTGCCGGACCTCGCGCCGTTCCTGCCCGATGACATCGAGGACATCGAGAATGAGAACGCCCGACCGTGACGTCGACGAGGAATACCCGGATGACGATGAGGACCGCGACAGCCTGACCGACGTTCCGGGCGGGGTCCGGCTGCAGAAGGTCCTGGCCGAGGCCGGGGTCGGCAGCCGCAGGCACTGCGAGGAACTGATCGGCGAGGGCCGGGTGGAGGTCGACGGGCAGACGGTCCGCCGATTCGGCGCGCGGGTCGACCCCGAGCACCAGGTGATCAGGGTCGACGGAAAGCGCATCCCGGCCAAGCCCGGCCTGGTCTACCTGGCCTTCAACAAGCCGCCCAAGGTGCTCACCGCCATGTCAGACGCCCGCGGCCGCAAGACCGTGGCCGACTATCTCGGCGACCGGTCCGAGCGCCTGTTCCACATCGGCCGGCTGGACTACGACACCGAGGGGCTGATGCTGCTCACCAACGACGGCGAGCTCGCGCACCGGCTCGCCCACCCCAGCTTCGAAGTGGCCAAGACCTACCTGGCCGAGGTCACCGGCCCGGTGCCGAAGGACCTTGGCCGGCGCCTCCAGACCGGTGTCGAGCTGGACGACGGCGTCGCCACCGCGGACCGGTTCCGGGTCGTGGACCGGTCCGGCCACCGCACGCTGGTCGAGATCACCCTGCACGAGGGCCGCAAGCACATCGTGCGCCGGATGCTGGCCGCCACCGGGCACCCGGTGAGCCGCCTGGTCCGCACCGACGTGGGCCCGATCAAGCTCGGCAACCTCAAACCTGGCTCGTCGCGCGACCTCAGCACTCGGGAAATCGGCGAGCTGTACGCCGCAGTGGGGCTGTAACGTGTGGCGCAGGAGGGAGAAGCCAGGATGACGGTCAGGGCGGTACGCGGCGCGGTGCAGCTCGACACCGACGACCGCGATGCGATACTCGAGGGCACGGCCGAGCTCGTGACGGAGGTCATGGCGCGCAACGAGCTCACCACCGACGACGTGATCAGCGTGCTGTTCACCGCGACGCCGGACCTGACCGCCGAGTTTCCCGCGCTGGCCGCGCGGAAGATCGGCTTCCACGACGTGCCGCTGATCTGCGCCCTGGAGATCGCGGTGCCCGGGGCCATGCCCCGCGTCGTCCGGCTGATGGCGCACGTCGAGACCGACCGGCCGCGGTCCGCGATCCAGCACGTCTACCTGCGGGGCGCCGCCGCCCTCCGGCTGGACATCGCTCAGTGAAGGTGATCGTCCTCGGGACCGGGTTGATCGGTACCTCGATCGCTCTGGCTCTGCGCGAGCACGACGCCACCGTCTGGCTCGCCGATGCTGACCCGGCCGCCGCTAGGCTCGCCGCCGACCTAGGCGCCGGGGAACTGCTCCCGCAGACGCCCACCGAACCGGCCGACATTGCGGTCATCGCCGTCCCTCCGGCCGCCGTGGCGGCGACCTTGGCCCAGGCGCAAACCCAGGGACTGGCTCGCTGCTACACCGACGTGGCCAGCGTTAAGCAGCTGCCTGTGGCTCAGGCCCGCGAGCGAGGCTGCGACCTGACCCGCTACGTCCCCGGCCATCCGCTGGCCGGCCGCGAGAAGCACGGCCCGGCCGCCGCCCGCGCGGACCTGTTCCTCGGCCGCACCTGGGCCCTGTGCCCGCTGGCCGAGACCTCGGACGACGCCATGGAGGCGGTCACCACCATGGTCCGCGCGTGCGGCGCGGTCCCGGTCCGCACCGACCCGGTCGCGCACGACCGCTGGGTCGCGCTTATCTCGCACGCTCCGCACCTGGTCGCCGCGGCCATGGCGGCCCGCCTGGAGGAAGCCCCGGGCGAGGCCCTGGACCTGGCCGGGCAGGGGTTGCGTGACGTGACCCGGATCGCGGCCGGCGATACGGCGCTGTGGACGCAGATCCTGTCCGCCAACGCCGCGCCCGTGGCCGAGGTGCTCGCGATGGTAGCCGCCGACCTGGCCGAGGCCGCCCGGGTGCTGGCCGAGAACGACGACTCGGATAAGGCCGTCGCGGCTCTGCTCGACCGCGGCCAGGCGGGCGTGGCCCGGATCCCCGGCAAGCACGGCGGCGCGCCCCGGGAGTTCGTCGTGGTCCAGGTGGTCATCCCCGACCAGCCCGGCGAACTGGCCCGGCTGTTCGACGCGACCGGCGCGGCCGGCGTCAACATCGAGGACGTGCGGATCGAGCACTCACCCGGCCTCCCGGTCGGCGTCGCGGAGCTTTCCGTGCGCCCCGCCGCGGCGGCCATGCTGCTCGATGCCCTGGAGGCAGGCGGCTGGCCGGTCCGCCGCTAGAGCGAAGCGGCCAGCGCCGCTTTCTGTCTTTCCTATTCGGCCGAACGGGCCGTGGTGCGTGCCTCCGCGGGCCGTGCGTGCGCCGGGCGGTGCGGGTCCCAAGATCGGCGCCCGGGACCGGGCGCAGGCGGTGGGCTACGCCTACCGGCACGGACTCGTCCCTCCAGGTCCTGTCCGCCGGTAGCATCGCACGAGTGAAGATTTCGGCGGACCTGGACGGCGAGGAGAGCGAAACGGGCAGCATAGCCCGGGGCGACGGCCCCCCCAAGCCCTTCGGCCAAGCCGGACTCGTCGTGGCGGTCGACGGGCCCTCGGGTGCGGGCAAGTCGAGCGCCTCGCGGGGCGCGGCGGTCGCCCTGGGCGTGCGGTACCTGGACACCGGGTCCATGTACCGGGCCCTGACCTGGTGGCTGCTGCAGCGGGGGGTAGACCCCAGCGACGCTGGCCTGATCGGCGAACTGGCCGCCGAACCAGTCATCGAGGTCGGGACCGACCCGCGCGCGCCGTGGACCCGGGTCGACGGAACCGACGTGTCCGCGGTGATCAGAACCCACGGCGTGACCAGCGCGGTCAGCGCCGTCGCCGGCGTCCCGGCGGTCCGCGCGCACCTGATCGCGCAGCAGCGGGATATCATCGCCAAGGCGGACGGAATCGTGGCCGAGGGGCGCGACGTCGGTACCGTGGTGGCGCCCGACGCCCCGGTCAAAGTGTTCCTCACCGCCGACAGCGTCGCCCGGGCCGACCGCCGGGCCGCCGAGACCAGCTGGGCGGCCGCCTCCACCCAGGTCGAACAGGACCGCCGCGATCGACTGGACGCCGCGCAGAGCGGCAAGGCCGACGACGCGGTGGAGATCGACTCCACCCAGCTGGACCTGGACCAGGTGATCGACATCATCGTCCGGCTGGCCCATGAGCGTGCCGGCGTGCCGCACCCGCGCCAGCAGACCCGATAGCAAAGAGCAGACACCGATGACGAGCGAGCCTTCTTCCACTTCCGTGCCCGGTCCCGTGCCGGTGGTCGCCGTCGTGGGCCGACCCAACGTAGGCAAGTCCACGCTGGTCAACCGCATCCTGGGCAGTCGGCAGGCGGTGGTGGAGGATGTCCCGGGGGTGACCAGGGACCGGGTCGCCTACGACGCGCTCTGGCGCGGCCGCTCCTTCACCCTGGTGGACACCGGCGGCTGGGATCCCTCGGTGGAGAGCACGCAGCGCCTGGCCGCGCGGGTCGCCGGCCAGGCCCGGGTGGCGGTGGACGCCGCGGACGCGATCTTGTTCGTGGTCGACGCCACCGTCGGGGTCACCGACGCGGACGCCACGGTGGCCGCCGTGCTGCGCCGGTCTGGTAAGCCGATCGTGGTCGCGGCCAACAAGGTCGACGACACCAAGGCCGAGTCGGAGGTCGCGGCGCTGTGGTCGTTGGGGCTCGGTGAGCCGGTGCCGGTCAGCGCGCTACACGGGCGGGGGAGCGGCGACCTGCTCGACGTGATCCTAGATGCGCTGCCCGACGCGCCGAAGGAAGCCGACGAAACCGAAGGCGGCCCGCGCCGGGTCGCGCTCCTCGGCCGCCCGAATGTCGGCAAGTCCAGTCTGCTCAACCAGCTAGCCGGACATGAGCGCTCGCTCGTCGACCCGGTGGCCGGCACGACCCGGGATCCGGTCGACGAACTCATCGAGCTGGGCGGCAAGACCTGGCGCTTTGTCGACACGGCCGGCATCAGGCGCCGGTTCCGCGAGAACCAGGGCGCGGACTACTACGCGGCGCTGCGCACCGCCGGGGCGCTGGACCAGGCCGAGGTGGCCGTCGTCCTGATCGACGCGAGCGAGCCGCTCACCGAACAAGACCTGCGGATCGTGTCGATGGTCATCGAGGCCGGCCGGGCCCTGGTCATCGCGTACAACAAGTGGGACCTAGTCGACGAGGATCGGCAGCGGTACCTGGAGCGGGAGATCGACCGCCAGCTGCACACTGCCCGCTGGGCGCCGCGAGTGAATATCTCGGCCGCCAGCGGGCGGCACACCGACCGGCTGGCGCCCGCGCTTGAGAAGGCCCTGGCCGGCTGGGAGACCCGGGTCTCGACCGGCAGGCTCAACGCCTGGCTGACCGGCCTGGTGGCTGCGACCCCGCCGCCGGTACGCGGCGGCCGGCAGCCGAAGATCCTGTTCGCCACCCAGGCCGGGGTCCGGCCGCCGCACTTCGTCCTGTTCTCCTCGGGGTTCCTCGAGGCGGCCTACCGGCGGTTCGTGGAGCGGCGGCTGCGCGAGGAGTTCGGTTTCGAGGGCAGCCCGATCCAGGTCTCGGTGCGGGTCCGGGCCAAGCGGGAGAACCGCCCCGGCCGTCGTTCGTCCGCGCGCACCTCGCGGCGCCGCTAACGACGCGAAGGCGTCGCCGCTAACGACGCGAAGGCGTCGGCAGGCGGCTCGGGGGAGGGGCTGGCGTTCGCGTCGGTGACCGGCTTGGCCCCGGCCGCGAACCGGGTCAAGTCCGCGCCGCACAGGACGCGGCCCGGCATCGGATCCGCGGCCGTCAGCCGGGTAAGCGCAGCGGCCGGGAGTGGCTCCGGGCTGGCCACCAGCACCAGGTTCCCGAACCTGCGGCCGCGCAGCACCGCGGCGTCGGCGATGAGCCCCACCTGCGGGAAGACCGTCCGCGCCGTCGCGACCTGGGCTCGGGCGTGGGCCAGCGGCGCCCCGTCGGCTACGTTCGCGGCGAACACCCCGCTCGTGAGCGCCCGCCGCGCCGCCCGCATAAACTCGACCGTGGTCAGGTGAGCTGGGGTCCGCCCCCCGGCGAACACGTCTGCGATCACCACATCGAAGGCGCCGGCCCGCATCCGCTCGAGCACCGCCCGGGCGTCCCCGATCCGGACCCGGACCCGGACCCCGCGCAGCGGGAGCCTGCGCCGGATCAGGTCCACCAGCGCGGCATCGACCTCGACGGCCAGCTGCGACGAGCCTGGCCGGGTCGCCGCCACGTACCGCGCCAGGGTGAGGGCCCCGGCACCTAGGTGCAGCACGCGCAGCGGCTGTGCCGTCGGCGCCGCCGTGTCGATCACGTGGCCTAGCCGCCTGACGTACTCGAAATCCAGGTAGCCGGGGTCGTCGAGGTCGACGTGTGACTGCGGGATGCCGTCGACGAGCAGCATCCACGCCGCCCGCCGGTCGCCATCTCGCAACAGCTCGGCGCGGCCGTGGGCCCCCTCGACGCTGTCGGCTGGCGGCTGCGCCGCCCGCCTCCCGGACGCTCGGGTCATAGCGTCAGTATGGTGGTAGGTACGTGTCACGCCCAGGGAGGTCCGCATGGCTGTCGAGGAATCCGGAGCCGAGGCTGCACACACCGATGACGCGCCGCCGGGACCCGAGGGAAAGACTACGGACACCGAGTCCGATCTCGACGACCTGAAGCGCAAGTTCCGCGAGGCGCTCGACCGCAAGCGTGATGCCCACGCCAGCGCGGAAGGCGCGCAGGACACCGGCCGGGTGCACGGCGCGCACGGCCCCGCCGTCAGCCGGCGCTCGTTCCGCCGCAAGAGCGGAGGCTAGCCCCGCTCAGCCCTCGGCGGTAGCCCCGCTCAGCCTNNTAGCCCCGCTCAGCCTTCGGCGGCGCGCGGCTTAGCCTTCGGTAGCCACCGGGACGGCGCGGAACCAACTGCGATCCTCGGTCAGGTAGCGGTCCAGCCGCAATCCCGCCGCGCCGAGCGCGGCCGCCAGTTCGGCCTCGTCCAGGCGCATCGTGGTGAACGTCTGCGTCCAGCACCGGTCTCCGGCCACGTACTCGACGGTGGCCGAGACCAGGTTCGGGGCCGGGCGGGACACGTCGCGCAGCCGGTAGAGGACCCCGTCCCGGGTCACCTCGCTGTCCCGCGCGGCGGAGAACCACTGCGGGCTATGCTGCTCGACGATCACGCATCCCTCGTCGGTGACGTGCCGTCGGCAGGCGTCCAGGAAGATACTCCTGGTCTCGTCGTCCGCGTTGATCAGGTGCGAGGCAAGCAAGACGGCGCCGAACCGACGCCCGAGATCCAGATCCTGGATCCGCCCGCATACCGTCTCGGCGCCCTGGACGTGCGCCAGCATCTCTGGCGACTCGTCGACCGCCACGACCGGGTGTCCCAGCGCGACCAGCGGATGGGTGACCCGTCCCGCCCCGCAGCCGAGTTCAAGGATGGAGGTTCCCGCCCCGGCCGCCTCGTGCACGATGGCCGGCTCACCGAAGTCCCGCATCAGCGCGTAGAAGTCAACCGCGCACCCATCAGGCGTGATCACTCCCGGCCCCGTGCCATTCGCCTGCCCTAGTGCACTCATGACCCCATTCTGCCCAACAATCCCAGCCGGGCCGTCCCGCCCGCTCCGCCCGCCTACCCCCGTGGTGCCGGTGCGCTCTGTGATAGGAAAATGGATCACAGCGTTACCGATTCCTCAAAAGATCTTGGAAGATTCGGGCTTCGTGGAGGATTTGGTGCACTGTAGCACCCCAAATCCTCCCTTGAACCCGAATCCTCCACGTAAATATTTACTCTCTCGCATACAAATTCGAGATTTGTTGCGGATGGGCTCAACGGGGCCAGCGAGATGTAGGCCGCTCGCCGGTCGAAGCACGTGCTGGGCGGGGCCTAGCCGTGTGGGGCGGGCCTAGCCGTGATGGGCGAGCCCGGTAGGCGAGCCGCGGGCGAGAGGCGAGCCGCGGGAGAGATGCGAGCCGCAGGGGAGAGGGGAGCGAGCCTGGAGGCCGAACAGCGAGGCGAAACGGGCGCGACACGGAAGAAGCCGGCCGTGGCCACAGGTGCCGGGGCGCGAGCAGCCAGCCGGCCCGATCAGCGGCAGGAGACGAAAGAAAAACCAGCCGAGGGTGACAGGCCAGCTCGCGGAGAATCCGGTTCGGGTGAGATCGATCAGGCCGGGGCGGCCGCGGGCGGTGTCGCCTCGGCCCACAGGTGGGTCGGCCGGGCCCGGTACGGTTCGGCGTCGGAGATGAAGCTATCGGGCTGCGCGCGAACCTCGACCGGTCGGCCCGCGGCCGGGCCAGGCTGCCCGGCGGCCTGCTGTGGTTCGTAGGTCGCCGGCAGGTGGAACCAGACCGTGGTGCCGGTCGCGTCCCGCAGATAGCCCCACTGGGCGGCCAGGTGCTGGACCAGGAACAGCCCGTGTCCCTCGGCCGCGTACAGGTCGCCCTTGACCACCGGGGTGCCCGCGGAGCCGTCGTCGATGATCTCGACCAGCACGCCACGCGACAGGCCGATCACCACGATGGTGACCGTTCCGCCGTCGACACCTGACTTGGTGTGCTGGATGGCGTTGGTAACGATCTCCGACGTCAGTAATGTCGCTGCGTCGGCGTCCGCGCCGACCTCGTTCGTGCCGAGCGTGCGGGCCACGAACGCCCGGGCCTGGCCGACCTGTTCCGGGCGGCCCGGGACGGTCAGGGAGCCCAGCACCATGGCGCGTGAGCTTCCCGCGGCACGGCGTGTCCCGATGCTGTGAGTTCCGGTACCCCGCGTCCCCTGGGGCCTCGGGTCTCCCGGCCCCCGCTCGGCCCCGGGCTGCAGAGGTCGGGAATTGTCAGCGGGCGTTTCCATGTCGAGTGCCTCCACTATCGCCGTGCTGGTCTGACCGGTTCGCGACCAGGGACCGTGAAGTTCTGCCCGCTCCAAGCGCCACGCCAGTGACACTTGCCGCCGTGGGTGCCCCCCACAGTCGCCACTTACCGCCCAAGCCACATCGGACACGCAAACTGGCGGGGAATGCCGGTGAGGTCTTCCCGTATATCGGCGTATCGCCGGGAAGTACGAATGAAGGCCTCTACCTGGCCCGCCGCCCTTGCTTGCTAAGTTGTCCTAATTTGTACCTTTCAATTGGCCTTCCGGCCTGTCGTCAAACCCGATGATGACCTGAGGGCGCCGCCGACGCAAGTGCGTAGGGCAAATTTCGTAGATGAAATCCTAGATGGGATTTCAAACTCGCTGTCGGTGCTGTATCGTACTGGTTGGTTGTCACAGACGATGTGCAGTGGTCTGGTTACGTTCCGACGTCAAGTGAGGCGGACCGGGTAGCGGCATCGTCCCAGCCTGGGGTGGGCTTAGATGAAGCGGATGGGAGGTGACTTCTGATGCCCCTTGGTCCTACGGTTCGTAGGCGCAGGCTCGGTGCCGAGCTCCGTCGCCTTCGCGAAGGGCACTCGCTGAAGCTCGAGGAAGTGGCCGAGGAACTCAGCCTGGCTCCCTCCACCCTGTCCCGCATCGAGACCGGCAAGGCGCCGACCAAATCCGCGTACCTGATGGCGATGCTCGACATGTACAAGGTCGACGACCTGGGCGTACGCAAGGTGCTCATCGACATGGCGCGCGAGGGTCACCGCAAGGGCTGGTGGTCCATCTACGACGACGTCCTGCCCAGCGGGTTCGACATCTATGTCGGCCTGGAGGCCGAGGCCAGCGGGCTGCGCAGCTACGAGACTGATGTGGTACACGGGCTGCTGCAGACTACTGATTACGCCTTGGCCGTCCTGCGTGAACTGCGGCCGAGGGACAGCCAGGAGCAGCTCGAGCGAGTAGTGGACCTGCGAATGCGGCGGCAGCGGCTGCTGGACCAGGATCCGCCCCTTGACCTGTGGCTCATCCTCGACGAAGGCGCGATCAGGCGGAACATCGGCGGAGAAAAAGTCATGCGGCCTCAGCTCGAGCAGCTGATCCAGGCCACCCGGTGGTCCAACGTGACCCTGCAGATTCTCGGCTTCGCATCAGGCGCACACGCGGGACTGATCGGGCCGTTCTCCATTCTCGAGTTCCCTGAGCGCGACGACTCCGACGTCGCCTACACCGAATCCGTGGGCGGCATGATCTACCTGGAGAAAGAGCGGGAAGTCCGGACCTGCGCCGAGGCTTTTGACCGTATGCGCGCGGCGGCGCTTTCGCCGGCCGCCTCAGTTGAGCTAATCCAGCAGGTACTGGAAGAGCTCACCTAACCACGTCTATTGACATAACGGCACAACCAACCGAAAGGAGAGGACGGATGGATACCGACCTCGACGGCCTGCGCTGGTTCAAGAGCAGCGCAAGCAGCGCAGCTGGCTGCGTGGAAATAGCGCACCTTCCTCAAGGAGGAGGCGTGGCGGTCCGCGATTCCAAGGACCGTAGTAAGACCCCGCACGTGTTCAACCAGCACGAGTGGGAGTGCTTCCTTACCGGCGCCAAGAACGGGGAGTTCGACCTTCCTGTCGCCTGAGCGCCGGCGCCTCGGGGCGTTCTCGGTTCGGGGCCTTCGGGGCTGTTCCACTCAGCGCCACGGACATTACGCAAGCTGGGGGGAGAGAGAGGGCGGTGGTCCGTCCNNCCCCCCCCCCTCCGCATGTCCGCGACCAGGAAGGACATCCCGGGGCCGGGACATAAACCGGTCCGCGCCCGGCGGGCGCCGCCGTTCGCTACAGTTCTTCCTCCAGCTCGTCAATGATCGCGGCCACGATGCCCGCTGTGTGGTTGGGCTTCGCGGCCACGACACTCAGCCGTTCCATGGCCAGCAG
>PLIQ01000240.1 GCA_003140115.1 Actinomycetota bacterium
GAGGCGGCGCCGGACAGCAGCTGGTTGGTGTAGTAGTCGCCGAGCATCGGCAGCACGGTGATCAGCAGGCCGGTGAGGATCGGCTGGCGGGACATCGGGAGCGTGACCCGGACGAAGGTGCGGATCCGGCCCAGGCCCAGGTCGCGGCCGGCCTCGATCAGCGCGGGATCGATCCGGTCCAGCCCCGCGTACAGGACCAGGATCAGGTACGGGATGTAGCCGTAGACCAGGCCGAGGACCACCGTGGCGGGCTTGCCGCCCAGCCAGTTGACCGGGGAGATGCCGACCCAGCCCAGCGCCTTGTTCACGTAACCGCCGGTCTGCAACAGGTCGACCCAGGCCAGCATGCGCATCATGTAGCTGATCCAGAACGGCGCGACGAGCAGGACCAGGAACAGGCCCTTGCGGCGGCCGGCGAAGCGGGCCACGAAGTACGCGGCCGGGTAGCCGATGAGCAGGCAGAGCAGGGAGGCGATGGCGACGTAGATGATGGTCCGGACCACGATCGGCCCGGCGAAGGCCGCGCTGCCGAAGATGTCGTGCCAGACGTCGATGAGGTTCTCTGAGCTCCACGCGAACGGGTTCCACACCGCGACCGGCGACTCGAACAGCTCGTTCAGCTTGCCCATGGCGATCGCGAGGACCGCGTAGAACGGCACGATGAACAGCAGCACCAGCCAGATGATCCCCGGCGCGGCCAGGGCGATGAAGAAGCCGTTCTTCTTCTGGCGTCTCATGGGTTCGCGGCCCCTTTGGTTAGATGCCGTTGGGTCAGATGCCGTTGCTGACGACGAGCCAGGCCTGCTGCCACAGGGCGTCGACGTCGACGGGGAGCTGGAGTTCGGCCACGCCGCGGCGGAAATAGGACGGCAGCACGATGGTGGACAGCAAGGAGGACGGCAGGATCTGCTCCTTGACCAGGACCTGCGGCGTCACGCCGGTCAGCGGCTGCATGTAGCCGTTGAAGCTGATGTTCTCGATGACGTTCGGCAGGTCGAGGAAGTAGTTGAGGTACTCGTGGGCGAGCACCGGGTTGGTCGCCGAGCGGAGCACGACGTTGGTGTCGTTGGCGACCGGTCCCCGGCCGTCGGTGGGGAACCAGTAGCCGACGACGTCGACGTTGACGCCCTTGGGCATGTAGGACGCCGCGGCGGCCATGTCGCCGGACCAGGCGTGGTGGATCCAGGTGTCGCCGTCGGGGACCTCGGTGTAGTCGTTGTTGTCGATGCGGACGTTGACCAGGCTGGAGAGCTCCTCCAGGGCGTGCCGGGCCAGGTTGATCTGGCGGTAGTCGGTGGTGTTGAGGTCGTAGATGCCGTTCTTCATCAGGCCCAGGCTGATGCCCTCCCGGTAGTCGTCCAGGATGGCGACCCGGCCCTTGTACTTGCTCTGCCACGGCATGGCCCAGGGGTTGGCCATCGTGTACGGGTTCTCGTTGACCAGGTCCTTACGCCAGGAGATCCCGGTCGTGTAGATCGTGTACGGCACCGTGTACCGCCAGCCCTGGTCGTAGAACGGGTTGGTGAAGTCGGGCCAGGCCTGGGTGATGTTCGGGATATAGGAGTGGTTCACCGGCTGGACCAGCTTGGACTCGATGAGCTGGCCGAGCACGTCGACGGTGGCACCCATCAGCACGTCGAACTGCAGGCCGCTGCGCAACTTGGACAGCGCCTCGTCCATGGTGTTGAACGTGGTGACCTGCACCTTGCACTTGTACTTCTTGGCAAAGCTGTTGACGACCGCCTGGTTGACGTAGGCCACCCAGTTGTAGACCTGCAGCGTGGCGTTGGTTTCCGGGGCCAGGCCGGTTTTGATGGCTTCGTTGCCGGCGAACACGGGCCATTTGACCGGGTTGTTCGGGCGGGGCAGCTGGACGGTGCCGGAGCCGGCCAGGGCGGAGGCGCAGGCGTCGAGCAACGGGACAGAGCCGAGGGCGAGCGCGGCGCCCGCGCTGCGACCGAGGAAGGACCGGCGGGTCAGCTTCCGGGGGACGCCGTGGCCCTGCCAGCCTTCTCGCGGGTGCGCCATGTGCGTCAGCCTCCTGTGACGGCTCGGGCGAATACGCCGAAGTTCTCGACGAGGCGGTCGATGTCGGCCTCGTCATGCTGGACCGAGATCAGCCACTGCTCGATCTTGCCCCAGGGCGGGAGGAAGACGCCGCCGTTGTGCTGGTAGAGCCAGTGCGCGTGGCTGTACCGGTCGTCCACGCCGAGGAAGCCGCGGTAGCTGGTGACCGGCTCGGCCGCGAACACCACGCAGCCCTTGGCCCCCGCGGTGACCACGTGCGCGGTCAGTCCGGTGTCGTCGATGGCCTGCTCGATGCCGTTCTTGGCGCGGAGACGGAGCTTCTCGATCTTCTCGTACGCGTCCGGCGTGGCCACCTCGGTGAGCATGGCCCGGGTGGCGGCCATGGCCAGCGGGTTGCCGTTGAAGGTGCCCACCATCTCGTAGCCGCCGCTGGCGACGTGGTCCATGACGGCCTCCGTGCCGCCGATCGCGGCCACCGAGATGCCGCCGCCCAGGGACTTGGCCAGCGTGATGAGGTCCGGCTGGACGTCTTCCTGCCTGGTCACGCCGCCGGGGCCGACGGTGAGGCCGGTCTTCACCTCGTCGAACGTGACCAGGGCGTGGTGTTGGTGCAGGAGGTCCTTGAGGTCGGCGAGGTAGCCGGGCTGGGGCTTGATGATCCCGGCGTTCATCATGATCGGCTCGATGATCATGCCCGCGATCTGGTCCTTGTGCTCGTTAAGGAGCCGTTCGACGCTACCTGGGTCGTTGAAGGTGGCGATCAGGGTCAGGTCGGTAATGGCTCTGGGGATGCCGGTGGAACTCGGGGCACTGTTCGGCTTGTGCAGCGGGCCGGCGTCGTCGGGGTCGGGCATGACGGAGACCTGGACCGAGTCGTGATGACCGTGGTAGCACCCCTCGATCTTGATGATCAGGTCCCGGCCGGTGATCGAGCGCATCAGATGGACGGCGTCCATGGTGGCCTCGGTGCCGGAGTTGGCGAAGCGCCAGCGCGGCAGGCCGAAGCGGCCGGCGAGTTCGCGGGCTACCACCACGGCGTTCGGGGTCGGCTGGGCGAAGTGGGTGCCCTTCGCGACCTGCGTTTTGATGGCTTCTTGAATGGCGGGGTGACCGTGGCCGGCCAGGGCGGCGCCGTAGCCGCCGTGCAGGTCCACGTACTCGTTGCCATCGACGTCGTAGACCTTCGAGCCCTGGCCGTGGCTGAGCCAGACCGGCTGCGGCGCGGTGATCTGCCAGCTGGAGGTGACGCCGCCGGCCAGGTGCTGCTGAGCGGTCGCGGCCAGGTGGGCGGAGTTCGGCTGGCGGCGGACGAAGATCTCTTCCTGCGCCGAGATGATCTCTTTGAGGGTGGTGTCAGCGGGTACACGGCCGATGCGCTCGGCTCGGTGCTTGGCGGGCTGCTGGATGGTCACGGTCGCTTCCAGGTAGTTGACTGAACGTTCAGTCTAGACCTGGGGGTTAGCGCGGAGCAAGAGGCTGTAACGCGGCTGCCCGGGGTGTGGTGTCAGTTATCTTCTGGTGCTGGCGTGCTGCGGCGGAGCGTGTGGGCCGGCATCTACCTGGTCCCGTGGCGCCCTGGCCTCCGGCCCGCGCTCGCCCCGTCGGCACTCCCTCACCAGCTAGCTCACCAGTTCCATTAACGCGGAGGATCTGGCTTAAGGGGAGGATCCGGGCAACCCCAGCTGCCCGGATCCTCCTCAAAAGCCGGATCCTCCGCCGCAATGGGACGCCTGTGGCTGACGGGCAGGGATGGCGGGGTGCGGGGGCAGTCGGACGGGGTGAGGGCAGGGCGGGGAGTCGGCCCCCGGGCGGCAGTTACTCGCTGGATGAACTGGACACCCGACTCGCACCGCACCTGACGGGCTAGCTGCTCCGGTGGGTGAAGTAGGTGAAGGGAGTCGCGCCGGCCGTGACGGTAGCGGAAGTGAGGCCGGCATGCGCACAGCGTGCTCAGCGGCAGTGCCTAATAGCATGTCCAGCGACAGGTCTGAAGGAGGCAGTAATGATCGGCGAGAAGGTCGAGCATTTTGAAGGCAAGGGCACGGACCTAAGCGCCCTGCAGTCCCATATCGAGGGGTATCTGAAGGGAGACGGCTTTACCGTCCAGGCCTCGGCACCGAGTGCGCAGGGGACGGTCATCCAGGCTAGGAAAGGCGGATTCCTGGCCGGATTTGTCGACGCGGACCGCGCGCTGAGCATCGCGATCCAGGGAAGTCCCGCCGACTTCACGGTCCGCGTCGGCATCGGCAAGTGGATCGAGCACATCGCGACGGCGGCGATCGAGACCTTGCTGGTCTCGATGCTGTTCCTGCCCGTGGACGTGGCTGAGACGGCCTGGAACGTAGAAATCGAAAACAAGCTCGTCAAGGACTTCAAGTCGTTCATCGGCTGAACTTTGCCCGGCCGATGAAGATCGTCATCGCGCCGGACAAGTTCAAGGGATCGCTGCCGGGCGCCGAGGTGGCCGCCGCGATCGCCGCCGGGGTGCGGGCCGAGTGGCCCGAGGCGGAACTGGTCACCGTGCCGGTGGCCGACGGCGGCGACGGCACGGTCGACGCGGCGGTGGCGGCCGGCCTGGAACGGGTGCCGGTGACGGTGGACGGCCCGACCGGCGAACCGGTCGACACCAGTTACGCGCGGCGCGGCGAGGTGGCGGGCATCGAGCTGGCCGGAGCCTGCGGCCTGATGCGGCTACCCGGCGGACGGCGTGCGCCGCTCGCGGCGTCCAGCTTCGGTTGCGGGCAGGTGCTGGCGGCCGCGCTGGAGGCGGGCGCGCGCCGGATCATCCTGGGCGTCGGCGGCAGCGCCAGCACCGACGGCGGAACGGGCCTGCTTCAGGCGCTGGGGACGCGGGTGTTCGGGGCGCGAGGCGAGCCGCTCGGCCGGGGCGGGGCGGCGCTGCGCGACGTCGCCGCGCTGGACCTGGCCGGGCTGCACCCGGCGCTGCGCGGCGGTTCGGTCATCCTGGCCACCGACGTGGCCAACCCGCTGACCGGCCCGGACGGGGCGGCCGAGGTATACGGACCGCAGAAGGGCGCCTCGCCGGAGCAGGTCATCGAGCTCGCCAGCGGGCTGCGGCGCTGGGCGGCGGTGGTGGCGGAGGCGACCGGGACCGACTGGTCACGGGCGCCAGGCAGCGGCGCGGCGGGCGGGGTCGGGTTCGCGGCCCTGGCCGTGCTGGGCGCGCAAGCGCGCCCGGGCATCGAGCTGGTGCTTGAGCTGGTGGACTTCGACGCGGCGCTGGACGGCGCCGCGCTGGTGGTCACGGGCGAGGGCTCGCTGGACACCCAGACCCTGGCGGGCAAGGCGCCGGCCGGGGTGGCGCGGGCCGCGGCCCGACGAGGTATCCCGGTGGTCGCGGTGGTCGGGCGCAGCACGCTGACCGAGGGCCAGCTGGCCACGATCGGGATATCGCGGGTCTACCCGCTGAGCGACCTGGAACCGGACCCGGCGCGATCCAGTGCCGAGGCCAGCGCGCTGCTCCAGCGGGTTGGTCAGACGCTGGCCCGCGAGGTCCTGGCCGGCGGCACGAGGGGCGTTCGTTCGGAATATTGAGAGATTTTGGAGTTCACCATGGCCATCACGTTCGGTGACAATCAGTACGGCAAGGCGGAGGTCCGGCTGGTCCACGTCGCCCGCGGGGGCGACCGGCATCAGATCAAGGACCTGAACGTGTCCACCGCGCTGCGCGGCGACTTCGCCGACGCGCACCTGGCCGGCGACAACGCCAAGGTCATCGCCACCGACACCCAGAAGAACACCGTCTACGCCTTCGCCCAGCAGTACGGGGTGGGTGAGATCGAGGAGTTCGCGCTGCGGCTGGGGCGGCACTTCGTCGACGACTTCGAGTGGGTGAGCGGCGCGAAGGTCAGCATCGAGGAGTACGGCTGGGACCGGATCACGGTGGACGGCGCCGAGCACGGGCAGGCCTTCTCGCGGGCCGGGGACGGCACCCGGACCACGGACGTCACCATCGACGGCTCGCGGGCGTGGGTTGTTTCCGGGCTGACCGGCCTGGTGGTGCTCAAGTCGAGCGGGTCGGAGTTCTGGGGGTTCCCGCGCGACCGGTATACGTCGCTGCCCGAGACGACGGACCGCATCCTGGCCACCGCGGTCACCGCGCGCTGGCGGTACGCGGGCACCGACGTGGACTGGGCCAAGAGCTACACCGACGTGCGGCGCATCCTGATCGAGTCCTTCGCGGCCAAGCACAGCCTGGCCCTGCAGCAAACGCTGTACTACATGGGCGAGCAGGTGCTTCAGGCGCACCCGGAGGTGGTCGAGATCCGGATGTCGATGCCGAACAAGCACCACTTCCTGGTCGACCTGAGCCCGTTCGGCTTGCCCAACGACAACGAGGTGTACTACGCCGCGGACCGTCCGTACGGGCTGATCGAAGGTACCGTGACCCGCGACGACGCCCCGGATCCCGGCCGCGCCTGGCAGGCCATTCCCGGGTTCTAGCGCGGGTGAGATGCTGTGACGTGGGTAGGAGCGTTGTGCGGTGAAACCTCAGCTGGTGGTCAACGGCCGGACTCGTGACCTGGGCGAGGTCGGTGGTCACGTCACGCTCCTAGAATGGCTGCGGGCCGATGGCCTGACCGGCTGCAAGGAGGGGTGCGCGGAGGGTGAGTGCGGCGCGTGCGCCGTGCTGGTCGCCCGGCCGGACGGCCCCGACCGCGCGCGCTGGGTCGCGATCAACGCCTGCCTGGTGCCGGCCGCGGCGTTCGACCAGCAGGAGGTCGTCACGGCCGAGGGCCTGGGCCGGAGCGGGCGGCTGCACCCGGTCCAGCGCGAGATGGCCGAGCGCGGCGGCTCCCAGTGCGGGTACTGCACGCCCGGCTTCATCTGCTCGATGGCCGCCGAGTACTACCGGCCGGACCGGCAGCCCGCTGGAGCTGCCCTTAACGGGTCGAGCGGGCCCGGGGTGAACGGGTCGGGCGCGGCGCGCCACGAGCACGGGCCTAACGGGTTCGACCTGCACGCGCTGTCTGGCAATCTGTGCCGGTGCACCGGGTACCGGCCGATCCGCGACGCGGCCTACGCGCTGGGGCCGCCGGAAACCGGCGACCCGTTCGCGGCCCGGCTGGCCGAGCCCGCCCCGGCGCCCGCGGCCACCAGCACCTCGAGTACCCAGGGCCGCTACGTCCGCCCGCCCGACCTGGCCGGGGCCCTTGAGCTGCTCGCCGTCCACCCGGACGCGCGCCTGGTGGCCGGGTCCACCGACTGGGGGGTGGAGCTGAACATCAGGCACGCCCGGGCTGCGCTGAGCATTGGCATCGACCGGCTGGAGGAGCTGCGCGAGTTCGCCTTCGGCCCGGACCGGATCGACCTCGGCGCCGCGCTGAGCCTGTCCGAGATCGAGACGCGACTGGCCGGCCGGGTGCCGCTGCTGAGCGACTTGTTCCCGGTGTTCGCCTCGCGGCTGATCCGCAATGGCGCCACGCTCGGCGGCAATCTCGGCACCGCCTCCCCGATCGGCGACGCCCCGCCGGTGCTGCTGGCCCTGGACGCCTCGCTCGTGCTGGCCTCGGCCGAAGGCGAGCGCGAGGTCCTGCTGGCCGACTACTTCACCGATTACCGGCAGAGCGTCAGACGCCCCGACGAGCTGATCAAGACGATCCGCGTCCCGCTGCCGCTGGCCCCGGTCACCGCCTTTCACAAGATCGCCAAACGGCGGTTCGACGACATCTCCAGCGTGGCGGTCGCCTATGCGCTGACCCTCGATGGGGGCCGAGTGGCCTCGGTGCGGATCGCCCTGGGCGGAGTGGCGGCCACGCCACTGCGCGCGGGGGCGGCGGAGGAGGCGCTGAAGGGCGGGCCGTGGACCCGCGAGACCGCCGCCGTGGCCGCCGATGAGCTGGCCCGGGCCGGCACGCCGATGAGCGATCACCGGGCCAGCGAAGGCTACCGGGTCGCCATGCTGCGCAACTCGCTGCTGAAGTTCTACGCCGAGCATCCAGGGGCGGCGTCATGAGTAACGGATACGGCCCGCTGGCCGACCGCCCGGACCGGCCCGTGGTCGGGCTGGAGGTGTCCCACGAGAGCGCGGACCTGCACGTGACCGGGGCCGCGCTGTACACCCAGGACCTGACCGGCCGTACGTTCGGGACCCTGCACGCCTGGCCGGTCCAGGCCCCGCACGCCCATGCCCTGGTCACCGGGCTGCGGGTGGCGGGCGCCTACGAGGTGCCCGGCGTGGTGCGGGTGCTGACCGCCGACGACGTGCCCGGCCTGAACGACGCGGGCGAGAAACACGACGAGCCGTTGTTCCCCGGTGAGGTCATGTTCCACGGGCATGCGATCTGCTGGGTGCTCGGCGACACGCTGGAGGCGGCCCGGCAGGGGGCGGCCCAGGTCGAGGCCGACTACGAGCCGCTGCCCGCGCTGNNTCGACGAGAACGGCCAGATCTTCGTCCAGTCCAGCACGCAGCATCCGTCGGAGACCCAGGACATCGTGGCCCACGTGCTCGGCCTGCCCGCCCACCAGGTCACCGTGCAGTGCCTGCGGATGGGGGGCGGCTTCGGCGGCAAGGAGTTCCAGCCGCACGGGCTGGCCGCCATCGCGGCGCTCGGCGCCACGCTCACCGGGCATCCGGTGAGCCTGCGGCTCAACCGCACGCAGGACATCACCATGACCGGCAAGCGGCACCCGTTCTTCGCGACCTGGGAGGCGGGCTTCGACGCCGGTAAACGGCTGTGCGCGCTGCGGGCCACGCTGACCAGTAACGGCGGCTGGAGCCTGGACCTGTCCGAACCGGTGCTGGCCCGGGCGCTGTGCCACATCGACAACGCGTACTGGATTCCCGACATCGAGGTCCACGGCCGCATCGCCAAGACCAACCGGGCCTCCAACACCGCGTTCCGGGGCTTCGGCGGCCCGCAGGGCATGATCGTCATCGAGGACATCCTCGGCCGCTGCGCGCCCGCGCTCGGGGTCGAACCGCACGAACTGCGCCGCCGCAACTTCTACGCGCCCGGCCAGGCCACGCCGTACGGGCAGCCGGTGCGGCACGCCGAGCGGCTCGAGGCGATCTGGTCATCGTGCCTGGAGCGCAGCGACTTCGAGCGCCGCCGGGCCGAGGTGGCCGCGTTCAACGCAGCACACCCGGACGCCAAGCGGGGGCTGGCCATCACCCCGGTCAAGTTCGGCATCTCGTTCAACTTCACCGCGTTCAACCAGGCCGGGGCGCTGGTGCACGTGTACAAGGACGGCTCGGTGCTGATCAATCACGGCGGCACCGAGATGGGCCAGGGCCTGCACACCAAGATGATCCAGGTCGCGGCGACCGCGCTGGGCGTCCCGATGACGGCGGTGCGGCTCGCGCCGACCCGCACCGACAAGGTCCCCAACACCTCGGCCACCGCGGCCAGCTCCGGTGCCGACCTCAACGGCGGCGCGGTCAAGAACGCCTGCGACCAGATCCGGTCGCGGCTGGCGTCGGTGGCGGCTAGGCGGCTCGGCGTGCACCCGGAGGATGTGCGGTTCTGCGATGGTATTGTCACCGGGCTGGGTTTTGCGGACCAGCAGGTCGCCTGGGCCGAGCTGGTGCGCGATGCGTACCAGCAGCGCGTCCAGCTCTGGGCGGCCGGCTTCTACCGCACGGCCGGGCTGCACTGGGACGCCGAGCGGATGCAGGGCGAGCCGTTCAAGTACTTCGCCTACGGGGCGGCGGCCGCGGAGATCGAGGTGGATGGGTTCACCGGCACCTACCGGCTGCGGCGGGTGGACATCGTGCACGACGTCGGTGACAGCCTGTCGCCGCTGATCGACCTGGGCCAGATCGAGGGCGGGTTCGTGCAGGGCGTCGGCTGGTTGACGCTGGAGGAACTGCTCTGGGACGAGACCGGCGGGCCGCACCGCGGCCGGCTGAACACCCAGGCCGCGAGCACCTACAAGATCCCGAGCTTCTCGGAGATGCCCGAGCAGTTCAACGTGCACTTCTTCGAGCGGGCGACCGAATCGGGCGTGGTGTACGGCTCCAAGGCGGTGGGCGAGCCGCCGCTGATGGAGGCGTTCAGCGTGCGCGAGGCGCTGCGGCAGGCGGTGGGGGCGTTCGGCCCGGCCGGATGGGGCGTCAGGCTGGCCTGCCCGGCCACGCCGGAAGCGGTCTACTGGGCCATCGAGGCGGCCCGGGCTGGCCACCCCGCCCCGGCCCACGCGGGGGTGTGAGGATGGACTGGCTCGGGGCGGTTCAGCAGCTACGGCACGGGGGGCAGCCCGGCGTGCTCGTGACCGTCATCGAGGTGCGCGGGCACGCGCCGCGCGACGCCGGCGCCAAGATGGTGGTGAGCCGGGACTATTGCTGGGGCAGCGTCGGCGGCGGGAACCTGGAGGCGACGGCCGTGGCCCGGGCCCGGGCGCTAATCGAGTCCGGGGCCACCGAACCGGAGATCCGCGAGACGCGGCTCAACCCGCACACCCACACCGAGCATGGCCGCCAGTGCTGCGGCGGAGTAGTCCGGCTGCTGCTCGAACCGCTCGCGGTCCGGCCCGTCGTCGCCCTGTTCGGGGTCGGGCACGTCGGCTACGAACTGGCCCGGATCCTGTCCCGGCTGCCCATCCAGCTGTTGCTGGTGGACTCGCGCGCCGAGCAGCTGGACCGGGTCCGCCTCGCGGACGTGATCGACGGCGCCGCCGAGGTCGCCATCTTCCATACGCTGCTCGGCGAGCAGATCCTCGAGCAATTGCCGCGCGGCGCGCACGTGGTGATCATGACGCACGATCACGCCGAGGACTACGCCCTGTGTGACGCGGCGCTGCGCCTGCGCCAGCCGCTGGGCGGGATCGGGCTGATCGGCTCCAGCGTCAAGTGGACCCGGTTCCAGGCCCAGCTGGCCGCCGCGGGCCACAGCCCGGAGGCGATTGGCCGTATCACCTGCCCGATCGGCCAGCCCGGGATCACCGGGAAGGACCCGGCCGTGATCGCGGTGGCGGTCGCCGCGGCGCTGATCCAGATGCTCGGTTCCAAAGCCGGCGCGGCGGTGCCGCTGTGACGCTCTACGCCGGCACGATCGTCGATACGCCCGGCGACCCGTTCGCCGACGGCCTGTTCGCCGGCGAGCCGGGTGACGCGCTGGCGGAGGTCGGCGCCCTGCTGGTGCGCGAGGGCGTCATCTGCGCCCGGGGCGGTTTCGCCGCGCTGCGCGCCGAATACCCCGACGAGCCGGTCACCGAGCTGCAGGGCGGAATGCTCGTGCCGGGCTTCATCGACGCGCACGTCCACTTTCCGCAGACCCGGGCGATCGGCGGGCTGGGCATGCCGCTGCTGGACTGGCTGGAGCAATGCGCCCTGCCCGAGGAGAGCAAGCTCGCCGACCGGGCTTACGCTCGCGAGGTGGCCGGCGAATTTCTCGACGGCCTGCTTAAATCGGGGACGACCAGCGCGCTCGTGTTCGGGTCACACTTCCCGGCCGCCATGGACGAGCTGTTCGCCGCGGCCGAGCTGCGGGAGCTGAACATCACCTCGGGCCTAGTGCTCAGCGACCGGATCCTGCGCCCTGACCTGCTGCAGTCACCGCAGGCGGCGCTGGCCGACAGCGCCCAGCTGATCGGCCGCTGGCACGGCCGCGGTCGGCTGCGCTACGCGGTCACGCCCCGGTTCTCGCTGTCCGCCTCCGACGAGATGCTCGACGTCTGCGCGCAGCTCCTCGGCCAAGGCGTCTGGTTCACCTCGCACGTCAACGAGAACGTCGCCGAGGTCGCCGCGGTGGCCGGGCTGTTTCCCAGCGCGATGCATTACCTGGACACCTACCGCCAGCACGGTCTGGTCACCGAGCGCAGCGTCTTCGCGCACAACGTGCATCCCAGCGACGCCGAGCTCACGCTGCTGGCCGAGCATGGGGCCTCGGTCGCGCACTGCCCGACCAGCAACTGCGCCCTGGGCAGCGGGTTGTTTCCGCTGCGCCGTCACGTCGAGCACGGGGTCGCCATCGCGCTCGGCTCCGACGTGGGGGCGGGAGCGGGCCTGTTCATACCCAAGGAGGCGCTCCAGGCCTACTTCATTCAGCAGCTACTCGGCCCGGACGGGCTGAACCTGACCCCGGTCCACCTGCTCTACCTGGCCACCCGGGCCGGCGCGCGGGCGCTGGGGCTGGATGACCGGGTGGGCGACTTCTCGGTGGGCAAGGACTTCGACGCGGTGTGGCTGCGCCCGGCCGCGCGCAGCATACTGGCGGTCAACCTCAAGCATGCCCGCGACACCACCGACGCGCTGGCCAGGATCTTCGCCCTGGCCACCCCGGCCGATGTGGCGGGCGTCTGGATCCGCGGCCAGCAGGTCGCCGACGACGCCGGGATTCACGCCTCGTCGGGCTGAGCCGGACTGGCGCGGTAGGCCCGCCAGCCGCCGTAACTAGTGATGTCCTTGTGGATGCCGTGGACGTGTTCGGCGGTCCGCAGCACCATCGCGAAGGACAGGTCACCGCCTTCGAGCTCGATGATGGAGAGCTCGAGCTCGGGGGGTTCGGTGGCCAGCAGAGCGCTCAGCGGGCCCATCGGCACGTCGTACAGCTCGCCGGCGATCGGCTGACCGCCGTCCGCGGCGGGGTAGAGCCCGGGGAACTCATCGCGGACCGAGTAGAACCGGTAGAGCGGCGCGGTGCGGCGCTCGCCGATGAGCGGCACCCCCTCGATCGTGTAGTGCGCCCGTCCCCCTCGCATCCCGTCCCCGTTCAGAAACATCAGGGCCATTGCGCGTCCCTTCCGCCGAGTCTGCGATCGTGGATCTTAAGTACCCGCCCGGGGGAGGGAATGATCCAGTGAGCGAGCCGTCGTCGGCTGAGTCCGGATCGCTGTTTTCCGGGCTGACGGTCTGGCACAAACGCACCGCGCTGCGGGAGTTCCTGCGCACTGAGACGGGCAGCGCCTTCGTGCTGGGCGGCGCCACGGTGGCCGCCCTGGTGTGGGCGAACATCAGCGTGTCCTCCTACGACAAGGTGTGGGGCACCCGGGTGTCGGTCCTGATCGGGGGTGCGGGCGTGGTGACCAGCCTGCACGAGTTCGTGAACTCCGGGCTGATGGCGCTGTTCTTCCTGGTCGTGGGGCTGGAGGCGCGGCGCGAGTTCGACGTCGGCGAGCTGCGGGTGCGGAGCAGGCTGGCGCTGCCGGTCGCGGTCGGACTGGGCGGCATGGTCCTGCCGATCGGCATCTACCTGATCGTGAACGCCGGACGGCCCACGATGCACGCCTGGGGCATGTCGATGGCGACGGACACCGCGTTCGCGCTCGGCGCGCTGGCCCTGGTCGGCCGGCGGCTGCCCGACCGCGTGCGCACCTACCTGCTCACCTTCTCGGTGGTCGACGACCTGGCCGGGATCGCGATCATCGCCATCGTCTACAGCGAGCGGATTCACGTCGGGCCGCTGCTGGCCGGGATCGGGTTCATCGCCATCGTCCTGGTGATCAGGACCCGGGGTGTCCGGTACGGGCCCGCGTACCTGGTGATCGGGATCGCGGCCTGGGTGGCGTTCTTCAAGTCGGGCGTGGATCCGGTGGTGGTGGGCTTGGTGATGGGCCTGCTGACGTACGCCTACCCGGCCACCCGGGCCTCGCTGGAGCAAGCCTCAGAGGCGTTCCGCAACTTCCGCGAGCAGCCTACGGCGGAGCTGGCCCAGTCGGCGCGCGACGTGGTGCGGGTCGCGGTCTCGCCGAACGAACGGCTGGCCCTGCTCTTCCACCCCTGGTCGAGCTACCTCATCGTGCCGCTGTTCGCGCTGGCCAACGCCGGGATCGTGCTCAACGCCTCGTTCCTGGCCAAGGCGTACACCTCGCCAGTCACGCTCGGCATCATATTTGGTTACCTGGTCGGCAAGCCGGTCGGCACGGCGGGCACCGCGTGGCTGGTGACCCGGCTCAGCCACGGGCGACTGCGGCCGCCGGTCGGCTGGGGCGCGGTCGCCGGCGCCGGCGCGGTGGCCGGGATCGGGTTCACCGTCTCGCTGCTGATCGCGTCGCTGGCGCTGAGCGGGGTGAACCTGGCCGAAGCCAAGCTGGGCATCTTGACCGCGGCGCTGTGCGCGACCGGCCTGACCTGGGTCATCTTCCGGGCGGTGAACCGGCTGCCGTCGCGGCCGCGGCTGCGGGCGCTGCTGGGCACGGCCGAGGTCATCACCGACCTAGTGGTCCCGGTCGACGACAAGCGCGATCACATCCGGGGGCCTGCCAAGGCGCCGGTCACCTTGGTCGAGTACGGGGACTTCGAGTGCCCGTATTGCGGCCTGGCCGAGCCGACGGTGCGGGAACTGCTCAGCGACTTCGGGGACGTGCGGTACGTGTGGCGGCACCTGCCGCTGACCGACGTCCACCCGCACGCCCAGCTCGCCGCCGAGGCCACCGAGGCCGCCGGCCGGCAGGGCGCGTTCTGGGCGCTGCACGACCTGCTGCTGGAGCACCAGGGCGCGCTCACCGTGCGCCACCTGATGGAATACGCCAGCTCACTTGGCCTGAACACCGAGCGGTTCGCCGCGGACCTGCGCAAGCACGCCGGGGCGGCGCGGGTGGCGGAGGACACCGATTCCGCGGACCTTTCCGGCGTGTCGGGAACGCCCACGTTCTTCGTGAATGGCATGCGGCACTACGGCGCCTATGACATCGANNCGCTGAGCCGGGTCATGAGAGGCTGGCTGAGGGGCAGTCAGCACCGGCATGAGGAGGAAGAGCGTGAGCGCGCAGCCAACCGCAGCGGCAGCAGGGACCATCGACGTCGGCGGCGACCTGACGGTCAACCGGATGGGCTTCGGCGCGATGCGAATCACCGGCACCGGGATCTGGGGCGAGCCGCCCAGCCGGAAGCAGGCCATCGCGACGCTGCAGCGGGTGGTCGAGCTGGGCGTCAACTTCATCGACACGGCCGACTCCTACGGGCCCTCGGTCAGCGAGGAGCTGATCGCCGAGGCGCTGTACCCCTATCCAGACGACCTGGTCATCGCGAGCAAGGGCGGCCTGGTCCGGCCCGGCCCGAGCCGCTGGAACGCCGACGGGCACCCGGAGCACCTGCGCGAGGCCTGCGAGGGCAGCCTGCGACGGCTCAAGCTGGAGCAGATCCCGCTGTACCAACTGCACCGGCCCGACCCGCGCGTCCCGCTGGCCGAGTCGATCGGCGCGCTCGCCGAGCTGAAGAACGAGGGCAAGATCCGCCACATCGGCATCTCCAACGTGTCCGAGGAGCAGCTCCGCGAGGCGCAGCAGATCGTCCCGATCGTGTCGGTGCAGAACCGGTTCAACGTCACCGACCGGCAGTCGCAGCCCCTGATCGACCTGTGCGAGCAAGACGACCTGGTCTTCCTGCCCTGGGCGCCGATCCAGCAGACCGACCGGCGGGCGGCGGTGGCAGCGGCGGCCGAGAACCACGGCGTGACCGAGCGCCAGATCGTGCTGGCCTGGCTGCTGGTCAAGTCGCCGGCGATCATACCGATTCCGGGTACCGGCTCGCCCGAGCACGCCGAGGAGAACGTCGCGGCCGCGTCGATCGAGCTGACCGCCGAGGAGATCCGGGCCATCAACACGGGCGGCTGATGCGCGGCATCTCGGCCGGACCAGCTCACGAGGGGACGCTATGCAAACGACGAAGTCCGCCGACGGCACCGTCATCGCCTATGACCGGACCGGAGACGGCCCGCCGCTGGTCGTGGCGGTCGGGGCGTTCTGCGACCGCGGGTCGTTCGTCCCGCCTGACGATCTGACCTCCAGGTTTACCGTCTACACCTACGACCGACGCGGTCGCGGTGACAGTGGCGACACCGAGCCCTACTCCCCCGAGCTCGAGATCGCCGACCTAGCCGCCGTGGCCGAGGTGGCGGCTCCGGGGTCCGAGGTATTCGCGTACGGGCATTCGTCGGGCGGCGCGCTGGTGCTGCGGGCCGCCGCGCAGGGCGTGCCGCTGAGCGCGGTGGCCTCCTACGAGCCGCCGTTCATCATCCCGGGCAGCCGGAAGGTGG
>PLIQ01000628.1 GCA_003140115.1 Actinomycetota bacterium
GAGGCGGAGGCGCGAGGTTGAGGCGGAGGCGAGGCTTGGTGGAGGCGGAGGTGCGATGACGGACCATGGGGCCGAGGGGACGAACGGGCACCCGGACTGGGGCGAGCCGGCACCCGGGGCCAGTGCGGAGCGGCGCCAGCTGGAGAACGACTTCCTGCTGGCCATGCGGCGGGCGGGGTCGATCATGCAGCTGCTGGGACAGGTCTCGGCGGAGCGGATCGGGATCAACGCCACCGACCTGAACTGCCTGAACATCGTGGCACTGACCGGGCACATGACCGCGGGTGAGCTGGCCCGGCAGACCGGGCTGAGCACGGCGTCGATCACCGGGGTGCTGGACCGGCTGGAGGAGGGCGGCTTCGTCCGGCGGGTGCGCGACCCGCACGACCGGCGCCGGGTCATCGTCGAGCTGAGCGGCGGGCCGGGCCTGCGCGAGGTCGGGTCGACGTTCGCGCCGGTGGTCAAGGCGTGGCGGTCGACCGCGGAGGACTACTCGGACGACGAGTTGCGCCTGTTGCTGGAGTTCCAGGGGAAGGTGGAAGAGGTCATCCGGAGCCAGCTGGCCCGGCTGCGCAGCGACGGCGATGCGCCCCCCGCAACGACGTGAACGCCACTGCCTGATGGGTAGACCCGTCAGGGCGCCACATCCATGCTGTTGGGGACCTGGACCGGTTTGGGGCGGGTAGCGAGATAGGGGACGCCTGCGGGCGGGTAGGCACTAAGTGTGCCTCCCTCCCTTTCCACCGCCCGCCGGGCGGCCAAGAACCGCAAGTCCAGCTGGGCTCGCAAGCCCGCGGCCCTGGCCGAACGGGTCGAACAGGCGCAGACGCTCGACCCGGTGGTCCGCAGGCTGTCCGACAGCGTCGTCCGGGCCTTGCCGACGGGAGCGAGGACGGACGCGTTGCACGGGGTGCCGTTCGGGCAGCCGGCGCACCCGGCGCTGGTCCGGCTGCCGCTCGGGTGCTGGACGTCGGCGGTGCTGCTAGACCTGTTCCGCGGCACCGACCGCGCCGCGCGGATGCTGATCGGGGCCGGGGTGGCGGTCACCGTGCCCGCCGCGGCCACCGGGCTGGCCGACTGGTCGGCGCTGCACCGAGACCAGCAGCGGGTCGGGCTGGTGCACGCGGTCTGCCAGTCCGGCGCGGCCGCGCTGTTCCTCGGCTCGCTGGCCGCCCGGATCAGCGGGCGGCACCGGTACGGCCGGGTGCTGTCCGGCTGCGGGCTGGCGGTGGCCACCGCCGGGTCCTACCTGGGCGGGCACCTGGCGCTGCGGCTGGGCGCGGGCGCCAGCCACGCCGAGCAGGTCAGCCACCTGGCCGGGCTCGGGTGGCACGACCTGTGCGGGCTCGAGCAACTACCCGACCGCCGGCCGGTGCGGCGGCAGCTCGGCTACCTGTCGCTGCTGGTGTACCGGCAGGGCGCCGAGGTGAACGTGCTGTCCGACCGGTGCTCGCACCTGGGCGGGCCGCTACACCAGGGACGCATCGTCGTTGAACGGGGCGCTGCCTGCGTGGCCTGCCCCTGGCACGGCTCCACCTTCGCCATTGCCGACGGCGCCGTCGTGCACGGGCCCGCCACTGCCCGTCAGCCAGCCTTCGAGACCCGCGTGACGGCCGCCGGGCGGGTCGAGCTGCGACCCCGGCCCTGAGCTGGTCACCGGTTCCGGCACGGCTTGCGGGCGGACGCCGCCGATCAGGCCGCCGATACCCTCCAGGGCCTTGCCGATCTCGCTGGGCACGATCCAGAGCTTGTTCGAGTCGCCCTGCGCGATCTGCGGCAGCATCTGCATGTACTGGTAGGCCAGCAGCCGCTGGTCCGGGTTGCCCTCGTGGATGGCGCGGAACACCGTGGTGATGGCCTCGGCCTGGCCGCGGGCCCGGACCGCCTGGGCCCTGGCCTCGGCCTCGGCGCGCAGCACGGACGCCTCGGACTCACCCCGGGCCTTGAGCACGGCCGCCTGGCGCTCGCCCTCGGCGTTCAAGATCGCGGACTGCTTGTTGCCTTCGGCGGACAAGATGGCGGCGCGCTTGTCCCGGTCGGCGCGCATCTGCTTCTCCATCGAGTCCTGGATGGACGACGGCGGCTCGATGGCCTTGAGCTCGACCCGGCCGACCCGGATGCCCCACTTGCCGGTCGCCTCGTCGAGTTCCTTGCGCAGCTCGGTGTTGATCTGGTCGCGGGAGGTGAGCGCGGTCTCCAGGTCCATGCCGCCCACCACGTTGCGCAGCGTGGTCACGGTCAGCTGCTCGACCGCGGTGATGTAGTTGGCCACCTCGTAGGTCGCGGCCCGGGGGTCGGTGACCTGGAAGTAGATCACGGTGTCGATGCCGACCACCAGGTTGTCCCGGGTGATGACCGGCTGCGGCGGGAAGCTGACCACCTGCTCGCGCAGGTCGATGAGCGGGCGCAGCCGGTCGACGAACGGGGTGACCATGTTCAGGCCCGCGTGCAGCGTGCGATGGTACCGGCCGAACCGCTCCACGATCCCCGCCGTCGCCTGCGGGATGATGCGAACCGACCGGGCAATCACCACCACGATGAGAACGACAAGCACGACGAGCAGGATGGTCGCGACGAGAGTGCTCATGACGGCTCCACTCCGCGGGCCCGGCGAGGGGCTACCAAACTTGCATGTAACGTTACAGAACGCATGCGAGTTGGGCCAGAGCCGTGCTGCTCGTCACTTGGCGCGGGCGGTCCAGCGCGACTGGCGGTGCTCGATCTCCAGCTGCACGCCGAAGCACCGGGACAGGTTCCGCGCGGTGAAGACCTCCTCGATCGGCCCGGCCGTCAGCACCGACCCGCGGCGCAGCAGCATCGCGTGGGTGAAGCCGTCCGGGACCTCCTCCACGTGGTGCGTGACCAGCACCATCATTGGCGCCTTGGGGTCGCGGGCCAGCGCGGTCAGGCGGCGCAGCAGGTCCTCGCGGCCGCCCAGGTCCAGGCCCGCGGCCGGCTCGTCCAGCAGCAGCAGTTCGGGGTCGGGCATCATGGCCCGGGCGATCTGGACCCGCTTGCGCTCGCCCTCGGACAGCGTGGCGAACTTGCGCCGGATCAGGTGCGCGCAGCCGAGCGCGTCGAGCAACTCGACGGCGCGGGTGACGTCGGCGGAGTCGTAGTCCTCCTTCCACCGGCCGAGGATGGCGTAGGAGGCGGTGAGCACCAGGTCGATGACCTTCTCGTTCGGCGGGACCTTCTCCGCGACGGCGGCGCTGGTCAGGCCGATCCGGGGGCGCAGGTCAAAGATGTCGACCTCACCCAGCCGCTCGCCGAGCACCTCGACCGTGCCCTCGGTCGGGAACAACGCGGTCGCCGCCACCTGGAGCAGGGTGGTCTTGCCCGCGCCGTTCGGGCCGATGAGAATCCAGCGCTCATCCTCGTGCGCCGTCCAGTCGACGTTGCGGAGCAGGACCGCCGCGTCCCGCCGGACCTCGACCCCGCGAAGCCGCAGCACCTCGTCGGACATCACGGGCCCCCTTCAGGGTGGTTATACCGCCGAAACTGAACCTACGTCACCGGGACCCGGCGGGCACAGGTTATCGCGGGGCACTTCCTCAGGCTCCGTGCTCGCGGCGGACGGCGAACAGCGCAGCCTGGGTGCGGTCCTGCACGCCGAGCTTGCCCAGCACCGAGCTTACGTGGGTCTTGACCGTTTTTTCCGAGACGTTCAGCGCGCGGGCGATTTCGCGGTTGGAGCGGCCCCGGGCCAGTTCGGCCAGGACCTCGCGCTCGCGGGTGGTGAGGGCGTCCAGCCCGGGCGACCAGGGGGCCGAGCGGAGCAGCGGGCCGGCCGCCTCGGGGGCGAGCAGCAGGTGGCCGTCGTGCACGGCGCGGATCGCGCGGACCAGCGCGTCCGGGTCGACGTCCTTGTACAGCACGCCGGCCGCGCCTGCGCGCATGACCTGGCCGGCCGAGTCCGGGTCGGTGACGCTGGTCAGGACGAGTACTTTCGATGCGGCGTCCCGGGTCTTCAGCTCGGTCAGCACGGCGAGGCCGCTCATGGCGGGGAGCTTCAGGTCGAGCAGGATGACGTCGGGGTGGTGCTCGGCGGCCAGCGCGAGCGCGGTGGGGCCGTCGCCGGCCTCGCCGGCCACCTCGATGCCGTCCTGGACCTCGAGCAGCGCGCGCAGGCCCCGGCGGACCACCGGGTGGTCGTCGACGATCAGCACGCCGATGGGCATCGGTCACCTGCTCCCGGCGTTTTGACCGGGACGGTCATCCGGACCAGGGTCCCGGTGGCCTTGGACGTGATGGTCAGCGCGCCGCCCGCCGTCGCCGCCCGCTCGCGCATCGAGGCCAGGCCGACGCCGGCCGACGGCGCCTCGGGGGTGAAGCCGTGGCCGTCGTCGCCGACCTCGAGGGTGACCCGGCGCGCGGTGCGGGCCAGCCGGACCCAGACCGTTCGCGCGCCCGCGTGCTGCAGCGCGTTGTGCAGGGCTTCCTGGGCGACCCGGTACAGGGCCGCCTCGGTTCCCGGGGTGAGCGCGGGGAGCCCGGCCGCGGTGAACGTGACCGGGATCCCGTGCGCGCGCCCGGCCAGCACCGCGTACCGGCGCAGGGCGTCGGCCAGTCCCCCGGCCCTCAGGTCGGGCGGGGCCAGCCCGTCGATGACCGCGCGCAGCTCGGCGTGGGCTTCGGCGCCGAGGGTCTCGACGGTCGCGATCTCGGCTTTCACCCGGTCCGGGTCGAATGGTTCCCGGCCGGCCCGCACCGCGGCGGCCCGGGCGTGCGCCCGGATGCTGAACAGCTTCTGCGTGACCGCGTCGTGCAGTTCCCGGGCCAGCCGGGACCGCTCCTGCATGACCGAGAGCTCCCGGCTGCGCTCGTACAGCCGGGCGTTGGTCAGCGCGATGGCCGCGTGCGCGGCGAACAGCGACAAGATCTCCTCGTCCCGCTCGGTGAAGCCATGCTTCTCGGCCGCGGCGGAGACCTTGTTGGCCGCGAAGATGATGCCGAGCACCNNTCGCGCACCGGCACCCCGAGGAAGTGCGACATCTGCGGGTGCGCCGGCGGCCAGCCCCAGAACCGCGGGTCGTCGCGGATATCGGCGAGCCGTTCCGGCTTGCCCTGCGTGAGCAGCACGCCGAGCATCCCGTGCTGGCGCGGCAGCGGCCCGATGGCCTGCTGCTCGGCCGGACTCATCCCGTCCACCACGAACTCCGCGAACGAGTTGCCCTCGTCAGGCACGCCGAGCGCCGCGTAGCGCGCGCCCACCAGGGACCGCGCGGACCGCACGATCACCTGCAGCACGTCGCGCACGGACATCTGCCGGGTGACCGACAGCACCGCCTGGCTCACCTGGTACAGCTCGTCCAGCCCGTCGCTCACGCTCTGACGTTAGCCGGGGGACGGGGCGATCGCATCGGGCGGCGGTCCTAGGACCATCGGCGGAGGCCGGACGGGGCGCGCGGCCGATGTGCCGGGGCCCGGCGGTGCCTAGCGTGAGAGGCATGAACAACAGAGTGGCCTTGGTTACGGGGGCCTCCCGCGGACTGGGCCGGGCGCTGGCCGCCGGCCTGGCCCGCGAGGGCTACGACCTCATCCTCGACGCACGGAACGCCGGCGGCCTGGACGCCGCCGCGGACGAGCTGACGGACGCCGCCGCGGGCGGGCTGCGGGGCGCCGTCACCGCCATCGCGGGCGACGTCACCGACCCGGGGCACCGGGCCGCGCTGCTGCGCGCGGCGCAGGCCGCGGGCCGGCTCGACCTGCTGGTCAACAACGC
>PLIQ01000191.1:0-1189 GCA_003140115.1 Actinomycetota bacterium
GCGCTGGTGGCTGAGTTGCGGGCGGTTGCCGGGGGGGCGTACGGGCCGGACTGGGAGGACCGCGGCCGGTCCGCGCTGGCCGCGGCGGCGCTGCTGCTGGCCGCGCTGTGGCCCTCGGGCGCACCGGCCGCCGCGCAAGGCGGCAGCACCGTGCACCGGATCTCGCTGCGCCGCCACCTGCCGCACCGGCGCATCAGCATGGTCAAGGCAGCCATCGCGGTCGCGGTCGTGGCGGCAGGCGCCGCCCTGGCCGTCGTCGTCTCGCACCGGTCCACCAGCCCGGCGGCGGCGGATACGCCTGTCCTCACGGGCACGTGGACCGGGTCATACATCTGCTCCCAGGGCCTTACCGGGCTCAGACTCGTCGTCCGGGCCGCCCCGGACGGGACGCTCACCGGGACCTTCAGCTTCTATGCGCTGCCGGCCAATCCCGGTGTCCCCTCCGGTGAGGGCACGATCACCGGCACCTACTCCGCCACCAAGACGGACATCAGGCCGGGCCACTGGATCAAGCAGCCTCCCGGGTACGTCCTGGTGGGCCTCGCCGCCGGCCCGCCCGCGGATAATGGGACGCTCCTGCGCGGCAGGGTCTCGGACTCCGGTTGCTCCACCTTCTCCGTCACGAAATCTTTATGGCCGATTCCGGGCGGGGAATCAGAGACCGTGGGCTTTGTTCTGTCGTTCGGCTTCGGTGTAGCAGGACACCACCGACCAGATATACATACCGATCAGCGGGATTACTCCGATGAAAAGCAGGAATATCAGCAGGAACGAGATCGGCCATAGGCATAGCATGATGGCGCACTTTTTCCTGCTTCCGCCCATGAGGAATAGGACGAGTGGCGGGAACCAGATACCGCCAAAAGCGTACAGGATCGGGGTCTTGTACGTGTACCTCTCGGCCGGTGGCTGGTAGGAGGGGTTACCGTCGTACGTTACGACGTCCCCGACTCGTCCTGGCAACGACATGGCCGGTTCTTGGCGGTTGTGTTACTGGTTTTCGCAGTATTCGCCGTAGGCCGCCAGCGGCATGGCCACCCACTCGCCGTTGGCGGAGTTCCAGCGCAGCCAGTTCTCGTCGCTGTTGACGAGGGGATTGGGCAGGTACTCCAGGCACTTGTAGTAGTAGCTGCCGGTGTAGGGCGCGGCCAGCGGAGCCCAGCCCGCGCCGATGACGTCCTGTATCACC
>PLIQ01000191.1:1195-18923 GCA_003140115.1 Actinomycetota bacterium
CGGCTCGACTTGGGGGACGAAGCTCCCGTTGCCGGGGTAGAGGTACAGGTTTACGGGCTCGGTCTGGGCGGCATGGGTGGTGGCGCTAGCCGCGGACGCGCCGCCCAGCGCCAGCGCGGCGGTGAGGACGGCGATGACAGCGAGCGGGTTGCGGATCAGTCGCATGAGGGACATCGCGATTGCCTTTCGTGGGGCCGGAGCGAAGCAGTAACCCCAGCGTGAGCCCGCCCGGAGTCTGGCGGCAGGGGCCGGGCGGCCCATCGAGCCCCCCGGGGTGTGGGCCGAACGGCCCATTTACCCGTCGGAGGCGGGNNGGGCAGCCCTGGCGCGGCCGCAGGCGCGCCGGGACGGGGAAGCTCGCGGATGACACGGGGGCACGCACCACGGCCGTTCGGCATAAAAGCTTTTGATTTTTGAACCGGCACGCAAAAGGATCTTGGGTGACTGGTCGCCCAGCCACCCAAGATCCGTTCTGGCTAACCCGGTCGCGTGCCGGGCCGGCGCACGACTAGGCCGCGTCGGCCTCGCCGCCGGTCTCGCCGTCCGCCTGGCCGGAGCAGCAGCGGTACTCCTGGGACTTCTCGAGCAGGTCGATCTTGCGCTGAAGCAGCTTGTTCTCCAGCTCCTTGGCCTCCAGATCGAGCTCGATCTCCCGCTCGCGCGACGGCTCGCACGCGTCGCATTCGTCCAGGCAGGACTTGACGATCACGCCGGGGGTGGGCAGGCGCAGCGTCCGCTCCCAGCAGAAGCGCACCACCGCCTCCTGGGAAACCTGGCCGTCCAAGTTGAGCAGCTCCGCGGCCCGCAGGTCGTTGTCGACCCGCTGGAGCGCGACGGCCCGGACATCGGCCGGAATCGGTCCCCGGGCTTCGCCCGGCGTGCCGCCACCCGCGGCAGCCGCAGCCGGCCCGGGCGCATTGAGCTGGACGCCGGTCGGGACCGCCGGGTCATCGACACGCCGGTCGATGGCCACCAGCGAGAAGCGCACCTTCTGGCACTTGAAGATCCGGTAGAACAGGAAGGTCAGCGCGTGGCAGCGGTTGGGATTGGAGAACACCCGCGACGCCGCCTCGTAGTCGTCCTCCGACTCACCCTGGGCGTGGCTGCGGCTGGCGACTTCGGAGATAGAGGTCGAGCTCTTGGCGTGGGACGAGACCTCGACCTTGCGGCTGGAGCTCTCCGCGTGCTGCGACAGGTACCTGGCGAACGTGCTGGCCGCGTTGGCGTCGTAGGAACTGGCCGACACGGAGCCGCCGATGTTGAAGAAGGGCAGGTGGATGCCGTCGTAGGCGTGGCTGCTGGTAGCCGAGTCCTGGAACGCCGCGGTCTGTGATCCTCCGGCCACGACGGTCAGGTTGCTCATCGACTGCGCCATCTGGGCCATGAAGGAGGACTCCGCCGAGGTGGTGTACCGGCGGGAGGCAAGTTCTTCGTCGCTGTCGTAGCTGAACCGGGAGTTCTGGTCCTTGGTCAGCAGGCGGACCTTCTCGCCCGGCAGCAGCGTCGTGCTGTACAGCAGGTTGCCGAGCGTCAGCGGGCCGTCGCAGCGCTCCAGGCGGAACCGCAGCGTCACCTCCACCGGCACGACTTGCTGCTCGCCGTCCGGCGAATCCACGACCGGCCGGAACGGCAGCCGGTACCGGATGTCGAGCTCATCGCACGCGTCGCACTCCTGCAGCGACGGGCAGCAGTCGAACCGGCCGATCGGCGTCCCCTCGCACGGGTCGCGGTGGTGCGGCGGACGGCCGGACTTGCCGCCCTCGCATGGGTCGTAGTTGTGACAGCCGCCGACCTTGCCGGCAGACGTCCCCTCAGTGATGCTCATGGCCAGCTCCTTGTGCCGGGATCCGATGATCCGGGCGGGTTTGTACCCTCCCCGTGTCTTCCCGGAGGGTGATAGCCGGCCGCTGATACACGGTCGATGCGACATAAAAGCGACATAATGTCGGGATGTGGTCTGCGGGATTTTTTCTGCGGAATTTTGTCTTCGGGCGCTGTATCAGATGACGCGGCGGTGCCCTCCGGGTTAGAAAAGAGATCAACCGTCACCTACTGAGGTGCTGATGATGGCTGAGCGCGAGCCAGCGGGGGCTGGCCGTGCGTGACGACCCGACGGTTGTCGCGCTGGTTACTCGCGCGGCCGGGAGCGACCCCGGCGCGTGGAACGAAATCGTGGAGCGTTATGCGCCGCTGCTGTGGTCCATCTGCACCCGGTTCCAGCTGAGCACCTCCGATCGCGAGGACGTGGCGCAGAACGTGTGGCTGCTGCTGGTCGAGCAGCTCGGGAGGCTGCGCGAGCCCGCCGCGCTGCCCGGGTGGCTGGCGACGACCACGCACCGTGAATGCCTCCGGGTCGTGACGGCGGCGCGCAAGTCGGAGCAAGGGGGAACAAGGCAGGATGACGCGCTCCTGCAATTCGCGGATGACACCGTGATCGAAGAGGAGATCCTCATGGCCGAGCGGAACGCGGCGCTGCGGGCGGCCTTCGCCGAGCTGCCACCCCGCTGCCAGCAGTTGCTGGCCATGCTCCTCAGCGACCCGCCGCACTCATACGCGGCGATCAGCGCGACGCTGGACATCCCCATCGGAAGCATCGGCCCGCAGCGTGCCCGTTGCCTGGAACGGATGCGCAGATCCACCGCTCTCGCCACGCTTGGTGAGGGTGAGATGAAAATCGACATCCCAGGAGGAGAGCGACGTGCGTGAAGGCTGGGACGATGAGCAGCTCCTGGCGGCACTGCGCGAGTCGCTGACGGCCCGCGAGGCGGTGCCCTCCTGGTTCGTCGAGACGGGCAAGAACGCCTATGCCTGGCACAACATCGACGCCGAGTTGGCGCAGCTCACCTACGACTCCAGCCACGACAGGAACAGGGCCGCGGTCATGCGGTCGGAGGCCGCGTCGATCCGGGCTCTCACCTTTACCTCGGCCCGCCTGTCCATTGAGCTCGAGGTCATCGAGGGCCGTCTGCTCGGCCAGATCATTCCGCCGCAGGCCGGGACGCTCGAGACGCACACCACGACCGGCGTGACCACCTCGCCGATAGACGAGATCGGCGCGTTCGTGGTGGACCCGAAACCGGCCAGCCCGTTCCGACTACGCTTCCGCGCAGCGGACGGAACCGATGTGCTGACCGGTTGGATCACGCTGTAAGCAGCCTCTTTGTTATGCCTTGTTGGTTATGCCTTTTGCCATGCCTGGCACCTGAGTTCGTTGATGCCGGAGGCCTGCGTACAGCTGGTCAGCCGGGGCAGGTGTGCCCGGCGCAGCCGTACGCAGGCCTCGCGTATCGGTGCCGGCCTAACAGCAGGCCTGGCCTGGATAGAGCACGGCGCCGACCCCGGGGACCGCCTGGCTGCGAGCAAGCTGCAGCAACGCGTCGGCCGCCTGCCGCGCATTCTCCCCGGTCGCCGACATTCGGGCTGCGATCAGCCCGGCGACGATGGGCGTGGAGAACGATGTCCCGCTCCACATGGCCATCCCGTCGAATACCCGGTCCTGGTTGATAGGAGGCTCGGTGGTCACGTAGGTTCCCGAGGGAAAGGCGTTGATCAGGTCCTCGCCCGGCGCGTAGACATCGACCCACCCACCGTGATTGCTGAACGACGCCCGGTCCTGCCAGTTCGCGGCCAGGGCACCCACCGAGAGCACCTCGGGGTAGGCGGCCGGCCACGTCCGGCGCCGCTTGCCGTCGTTGCCGGCGGGTGCCACCACGACGAGGCCCTGGATGTAGCGGATGCGATTTTCGAAGACGTCGTTGAACGTGAGCAGCGCATGATCGCTGCGGGTAGTTGCGCAGAAGGTGAACTCGAGGATGTCCGGGTGCCGGCTGAGGGCGTCCGTCAGGCTGGGGCCGACGAGCTCCGACTCGTAGTTGGCGCCCACCCACTCGAATGCCCTCTCGACGTAGGCCGCTGCTTTCGGGGCCATACAGCGTGCGACTCCGGCGACGAACGTTCCGTGACCGGCGTACGGAGCGATGTTGGTACTGGCACCTAGGGTGATCGGGTCCGGCTCGCCAGCGACCCCAGCGAGCCAGGTGTGATCTGTGGCGGCGCTAGCTATGAACCCGGTGTCCACGATGGCGATGAACACGCCGTCACCATCGCATGCCGGCCCGGGGGCGCCAGGGAACGGACCGCACCCGCCCGCGTTCAAGCCGGGGGGCGGGACCGGATCCACGGTGCCTGGCGGCACCGGAATCGGCTCGGTCGCGGGGCAGGGGTACCCGGCCACGTAGAGCACGTGGTCTGGCGTGGCGACCACATGCCCGAGTTCCCGGTCGAGGCGGTCGAGAATGGCCGGTACGAGGAGCCCGGTTTGCGGCAGCATGAGGTGAACTACCGCCCTAGTGCCCGAGACGGGCGCGCGTTGGATCTGCCGCCGCTCATCGTCCTCGGGGATCTGTCCGTAACCCACCTCGCCGAGGATCTTCTCAATCGCGGCCTGGACGCGGTCCGCGTCCTGTTGGCGGGTGAGAATCGTGTACTCATGGTAGAGGTAATCCACGTCGTCGACATCGTCCTCATTCCACCGGTCGGGGGCGGGAAACGCGGCCGCGCCCGGGAGGTGGTGCAAGATGAGCTCGACTTGGGCCCGCATACGATCATCCACAGGCATTTTTGTGCCTCCTTCAGGCTGTTAATTGCATCGACGAAATAACAGACGTTGAATACGATTTGTAGAATGTCGGTCAGCCCGCACACCGGTCAGGTGGTCTGGGATCCCGACGAGTTGCAGGCGCTGGCGTTGTCGCGGCCATCGGAGGCCCTCGCGGCAGCTCGTGAGGTGCTGGCCCAGCATCCGTCGGCGTCGCAGGCCGCGGTCGCGCACCAGGCGGCCGGTGTGGTCCTGCGGCACTTCGGCGATATCAGCGAAGCCATTGACGAACTGAAGCAGGCGTACCGGTTCGCGCGCAAGGCGGGAGACCGGGCCCGAGAGTCCGACATCTTGGCGAGCCTGGGGGTCGCCCAGCTTCTGGCCGGGCAGACGCAGCGCGGCTTGTCCCTCCTCGACAAAGTACTGCGCGACAGCCACGGCGTCCCAGCTGGCCGGATCCTGATCCGCAGGGCCTACGCCTTCTGGGTCCTGGGCCGCAGTGCCGAGGCGCTGCGGGACGCTCAGGCCGCCGTCGACCTGCTGGCCGGCGCGGGCGACCTGGTGTGGGAAGCGCGTGCCGTGCACCACCGGGCCATGGCGTACGCCGCCCTGGGTGAAATGGAGCGAGCCGACCGGGACTACGCCCGCGCCGAGACGCTGTACGCCGCGTGTGGTCAGCACCTGGAGTACGCGAACGCGCGCGAGGAACGCGCAGAAGCGTCGTACGCGCGCGGTGATCTCCCGACCGCGCTGGCCCACCTCGACCATGCCCAAGACCTGTTCGACCAGCTCGGGGTGTTCGAGGCCGAGGTGGCCGTCAATAAGTGCACGGTGCTGCTCGCGGCGGGCCTGGCCCGGGATGCCCTGCGCGAGGTCGACGCGGCGGTGTCCACGATCGAGAGAGACCACGGCTCGGCGGCCAGGCGTGCCGAGTTGCTGCATTCCGCCGCCCTCGCCGCCGCCGCCACGGGGGACTTCAGCCTCGCGCAGGGTCGCAGCAGCGAAGCCTTGCGGTTGTTCCGCCGCCAGCAGCGTCCGTGGTGGGCGGCCCGAGCAGAGCTGGCCCTGTTGCACTGCCGGTTCACCGAGGGCGGGGACCGCTCGGCGCCCCTGCTGCAAGCGGCGCGGCGAGTGACCGCGCGGCTGGATGAGCTGGATGCCGCGCGTGCCGTCGACGCCCACCTGCTGACGGGTCAGCTGGCGCTGGCTCGCGGCCGCCGTGACGAGGCCGTCCGTCACCTGCGATCCGCCGCGGGCGCCAGGCACCGAGGTCAACTGCGCACTCGCAGCGCCGGCTGGCTGGCCCAGGCGACCTGGTGCGAGGCCGAAGGGCGCTGGCGCGGAATGCTGGCCGCCTGCGACCGCGGCCTGGTCCTGCTCGACCTGCACCTGCGAACGCTCGGAGCCACCGAGCTGCGCACGCTGGCCACCGCAAACGGCGCTGAGCTGGTGGGGATGGTGCTGCGCCACGCTGCGCGCCGGGGGGACGCCCGGCTGTTCCTGGAATGGAGCGAGCGTTGGCGGGCCACGGTGCTCCGCATCACGCCGGTGCGCCCGTCCCCCGACAGTGATCTGGTGACTGAGCTCGCCGCCCTGCGCCAGGTCGCCGCCCGTCTGGACAGCGCGCCGGACAGCCGGACGGCGGCGCCGACGCTGCAGCGGGAGCGCCGTCGGCTCGAGGCTGCCGTGCGCCAGCGCGTCCTGCACACCCCCGGGGCAGCCACCGGCGACGCCGAACCCTTCGTCACCGGTGATCTGCTCGAGCAGCTGGGGGAAACCGACCTGCTGGAACTCACCGACGTCGACGGACAGCTGTACGCCGTCGCGGTCATCGGGAGGCGGCTGCGCCTGGAGCACGTGGGTCCGACGCAGGCCGCCATCCACTCGCTGGATCATGCTCTGTTCGCGCTGCGGCGCGAGGGCTCCGGCCGTGGGACTCACCGGCTCGACCTGGCTCAGATCGGCCTGCGCCTCGAGGCGAACCTGCTCGGCGAGTCGGCGCGCTTGCTTCGCGGTGGGCCGGTGGTCGTAGTGCCGACCGGAAGGTTCCAGGCGGTTCCCTGGGGCCTGATGCCTTCCCTGCGCGAGCGGGCGACGGCCGTGGCGCCGTCGGCTTCCGCGTGGCTGCGAGCGCGCCGCGCTACCCAGCCGCAGGAACACAGGGTCGTCTTGGTCGGCGGTCCGAGGCTGGCCACGGGGCACACGGAGGTTCGGCATCTGGCCACGCGGTATCCAGACGCGGCCGTCCTGTCCGATGGTGGCGCGGTGGCGGAGCAGGTGATGGCCGCCATGGACGGCGCGTGGCTGGTGCACCTGGCGGCGCACGGGACCTTCCGGGCTGACAGCCCGCTGTTCTCCGCGATCGAGCTCGACGACGGGCCGCTGACCGTGTACGACCTGGAGCGGCTGAAGCAAGCCCCCTACCGCGTCGTCCTGTCCAGCTGCGATTCGGCGGTCGGCGTAGCGGTCGGCGCCGACGAGCTTCTGGGACTGGTCAGCGCCCTGATCTCGCTCGGCTCCGCGGGGGTAGTGGCCAGCGTCGTCCCCGTCAACGACCCCGCTACCGTCCCCCTCATGCTCGCTCTTCACGACCATCTGCGCGCCGGGTCTGGCCTGGCCGAGGCCCTCATGCTCGCCCGGCATGCGGGCGGGACCGATTCCGTGGCCCGTGCGACGGCGTACTCCTTTATCGCGTTCGGCACTTGAGGCTTTGTCGCGACTTGTGCCTTTGTCGCGTTCGGGACTTTCGCGCGAGCTCAGGCAACCGTGGTCACGGGCCCGTGACCAGCCGCTCCGTCGGGGGGTCGCGCCGCGGGCGGACGTCATGGGTCTCGGCTAGCGTCGGCTCTTCGCACGGCAGCCGCGTCGGTTCCCCGCACGGCAGCCGCGCCGGCCAGCGACGCGATCGGATAATCGCCGTCGTCCATGTCGGGCTCCTCGCGCGAGGCGATAACAAGGGCCGTTCCTTGCCTACCCGGAGGAACCGGCAGGACCATTGATACATTCATCGGCGCGAAAACTCACCGCCGCGGGAACATCATGCGCTGACTAAGTTAGTCGGAAGTTCCTTCTTGGGGTCCCTTGTGGAGACGTCGGACTAGCGTAGCAGTGCATATTCGGCATATCTGGGCCCCGGAGAAAGGTGTTCGCACCCGGTCAACGCATTGCGACCGGTGGCTCCGCCGATCACCGTGACGGGGTGCGGGCGTTGGCGTCCGGCCGGGGGGCCTCCGCGATCCGCTGGGCCTTGGCCCGGAGGATGAACCGCTGGATGGTGTAGGTGACCGCGAAGTACAGGACTAGCGACGCCGAGCCCAGGCCGGACTGCGGGGCCCTTGCCGGCGACGAGGTAGTCGTAGCCCAGGTGCACGCCCAGCGAGACGATCCACAGGAGGGCGGTGATCCAGGTCCCTGGCGGAGAGCCTGGCCACCCTGGATCCACACGCGCACGGTCATCGCGCGGATGGCACCGGTGATCGCAGCTAGGACGAGGCTGCCCGCGAGCGCGGCGAAGACCGTGTCGGTATGACGGTTGTGCTGCAGGAACTGGGAGAGCTGGACCACGCCGATGATGGCCAGGATCAGCGGTAGCCGGAAGTTGGCGCGCACCGGCCGGACTTGCGACTGCCGGTACACGAGAAGGACCAGGACGGCGATGCCGATCAGCAGGTTCACGAGAGTTGTCGTTGTCACGGCCTCGACGCTAGTTGGCTGGCACCGGACCGCCCAGTGCTGATCATCCAGACCGGCCGGTGATTTTAGCACGAGCTAAACGCCATTGGTGCTAGATGCAGCAGCGTGTGGGTTGATCCGGATATAGGAGGAGGGCCTCCATTGTCGCTCGTGACTGCAGACCTTGGAAGCCCTCCGGACGCGCTGTACGGACTGTCGACGATCGCGGGCATTGCAGGCCGGGATTCGAGGGCCTGCTCATACGCGGTACGGTTCTGTTCGTCGGCCCGCACGGGCGCGATTAGCTATTCCACCAGCCGATCAGCCGGGGAACGGCCCCGATAGCGGTGCGGGCGTTGTCCGACGCTGTCTTATCGCCGGATCCGTGGATGGCACCGAGCGCGGCGCCCACGACGGCACCAGGGATGGTTCCGACGACCGGAATCGCCGACCCCGCCGCCGCGCCGGCAGCCATTCCGGACCAGAATCCGATGTAGCCGCCTAGGAACCGGTGCGCGTCCTCCTTGTCCTTCCGGGTGCGCTCGCAGTCTGAGCACGTTCCGCTGTAACACATGACATCCTCTTCCCTCCCGAGCCTGGCTCGGGTACTCGTGGTTCTTCGCAGGTGATCCCGGGCCCGATTGAGGTCTTGATGGGTTTCTGCCGTTACTGGGAACGCTAACCGCAGATAACTGCGGGCGCCATGAGGAATAACCCACGGAATAACCCACAGAATCAGGTGCGCTGAGGTATTAGCTGGGACCGGATGGCGCGTGCAGACGTAGAGACGGACCAAGCGAACGTTACGTTCACTGGCAACTCAGACCACAGACGATCACAGAACTAACCGGCGTATGCTCGCGTGGATCGCCGTTTGCGGGCGAAGCGAGAGGCTGCGGCCGAGCTACCAGTTACACTCGGCTGGCTCCCGAACCTTTGCATCCTTCGATTGGGACATTCAATCTAAACTGCAGAATAAGTTAATCGGTTGTGTCGCCCTTTTGCTTACCTTACATGCGGCGGGCTGGTGAGGGCTTCTAGATCGGCGAGTACGGCAAGAGCGTCGGCCGCGGCGCCGGCCGATTGGAATATTTCGTGTGCCTGATGAAGCAGGACCTCGGCCTCCGTATCGTGGCCGGCGAGTATGGCGCAGCGGCCCAAGCCTGCCAACGCGCAGGCTTCGTCCCAAGAGCTTGCAATATCACGGGCTAGCTCCAGGGCTTGCTGATGACAGGACTGGGCCAGCGCGAGTTCACCGCTGACCCAATGCAGTGTCCCTCTGTCGTTAAGTGCCTCGACCTCACCGCCTCGGTCGCCGACCTCGCTGTAGATGCCCAGGGCATGATCCAGGGCCTGGGCCGCGTTCCGGTAATCTCCCGTCAGCCGCTGAACGTTCCCGAGGCTTTTGAAAGCGTTCGCCTCGCCGTGCCGATTGCCGAGGTCGCGGTAGATGCCCAGCGCCTGCTCATGAGTTCGGGTTGCTTCCGTGTAACGCCCCATCAGGCGCCGCACGACTCCCAGTTCGTTGAGGGCGTTCGCCTCGCTATATCGGTCGTCGAGCTCACGGCAAATGTCTAGGGCTTCCTCTAGAGCCTGCGCCGCGTCCGGATAATCCCCCATCAGCCGCCGAACAGACCCGAGATCACTGAGGGTGTTTACCTGGCCCAGCTTGTCGCCAAGGTCACGGCAGATTCCCAGCGCCTGCTCTAGGGCCTGGGCCGCAGCCGGAAAAGCACCCGCGAGCCAGTGCACGATTCCGAGGTAGTTCAGGGCCCTCGCCTGGCCGTTCTGATTGCCGAGGTCGCGGTAGATACCCAGCGCGCGCTCTTGGGCCTGGGCCGCAGCCGCGTAGTCGCCGAACATCCTCACGGCCCCGAGGTCGCTGAGGGCGTTCGCCTCGCCGAGACGGTCGCCGAGGTCGCGGTAGATACCCAGCGCCTGCTCCAGTAGCTGCGCGGCGCCCAGGTTATCGTCTGTCACCCTTCGCACGGCTCCGAGGTCGCTGAGGGCGTTCGCCTCGCCGAGACGGTCACCGAGGTCGCGGTAGATACCCAGCGCCTGCTCCAGAACCTGGGCCGCGTCTGCATAATCACCGGTCAGCCGCCGCACGTCCCCGAGGTCGCTAAGGGCGTTCGCCTCCCCGAGCCGGTCGCTTAGGTCCCGCGCGGCCCGAACAGCAGCTGTGTGGCAGCTGATGGCGTCGGTCCATGGGCCGTCGCGCCGCAAGAGGCCGGCCAGGGCGGCGGTAAACGCGACCACCCGGGCTTGCTGGCCGGTCCGATTGGTGTGTTCGAGGCAGGCGAGCAGGCTGGCACGGTCGGCGCGTGCCCAAGCCAGTGCTTGGCTGGGGTCGTTCAGGTCAGGGGTTGCGACCGATTCCGGCCAGGTTGCGGGGCCGGGGCCGGGCCGGGTTTGGCGGGCCAGGCGGGCCTCGGCGAGATTGGCGGTGTGCTGATAGTAGTCCAGCAACCGGTCGACTGCGGTCGCCCGCTCGTCGGCAGAATCGGCAGCGGCAAGTGCGCGGGCATGCTCCTGGGTCAGGTCGTGCATCCGGTAACGGCTGCTTGAGAACTCGCTTATCAGGTAATGGTCGTAGAGATCCTCAAGGTGGCGGCGAGCCACGGCCAGGCTGGTTCCATCGAGAGCGGCGGCAGCGAACGTGTCGATGTCCGTGCCCGGGAGCAAGCCGAGACGGCGGAACAACCGCCGCTGGCTCTCGGTCAGGTCCGCGTAGGACAGGTCGAGCGCGGCGCTGACCGACAGGTTCTCTGCCCGCATTAGCTCCAGCCGGTCCTTGGCCGCGGCGAGCTCTGCGGCAAGCCCGGCTGCGGTCCAGGTGGGGTGATGGTGCAGTTGGCGAGCCAGCATCCCGAGTGCCAGCGGCAGATAGCCGCACAAGCGAGCGATACCGGCTATCGCCGGATGGTCCGCGTTGATGTCCTCCCGGTCGGCGAGCCGCACGACAAGCTGCGCGGCATCGTCAGGTTGCATCGTGTCGAGGCTGATCGACTGGGCATCCTCTAGCGCAGTCAGGTGCCTGCGGCTAGTGATCAGTACCAGGCATCCCGCCGACCCGGGCAGGAACGGCCTAACGTGTTCACTGTCAACGGCGTCATCAAGAACCACAAGCAAGCGCCTTCCAGCAAGCTTGTCACGCCAAAACCGTGACAGTGCTTCCTGATCCCCCGAGATCGCCGAGGTCTCTACGCCGGCGGTCAGCAGCAAGCTGGCTAGGGCATGGGCGGGGTTCACCGGCTCGCGGCCGGGTGTGTGGCCGTGCAGCGGCACGAAAATCTGCCCGTCAGGGAACCCAGGAGCAAGTTTATGAGCCGCATGTACCGCGAAAGCAGTCTTGCCGACCCCGGCCATCCCTCCTATCGCATGGATACTCACCACTGTGTTGATATCGACCTTAGTCAACAATTGAGCGAACTCGGCTTCGCGTCCAGTGAAGGCGGCGATATCGTGCGGCAGCGTTTGGATCGCCGCTGTCGTACCCGTTGCTGTTATGGCCGTCGGCCGCGGGGCGGCAAGCCGCACCCGCCCGCGAGCTGCTGCCTCGAGCTGGGCTCGGTCCTGATCGCCGAGCTCAAGCCCTTGCGCCAGCCGCAACACCGTGTCTGCGTGCGGGAAGTTGGCCACTCCTCGCTCCAAATCGCTGATCGTGCGCGTCGAAATGTCAGAGCGTACGGCTAGTTCCTCTTGGGTCAGCTGAGCGACGATCCGTAGCTGGCGCAGCAGGTCACCGAACTTCACGTCGTGCGGCGCGTCCAATCCGCCGGTCCTTCCGTGGGACAACCCGTGCGTTCTTCATGGTAACTGATGAGGCTCCACCTACCTTCCAGTTAACTGCCTGAATTTCGGAGACGGCCTAGCGGGTAATGAGAAGAGCTGTCGATGCATGTCCGTACGCATTATGACGTCATTGTCATCGGTTCAGGAATCAGTGGCGGGACGCCGGTCCTAAAGCTGGCGAGGTCGTGAAGGAAGGTTCTCCTTTTGGAACATGGTTCCTTGATATGAGCGAAAAGGCTGCATTATCGATCGCCAACGTTATTAACGGTATACTGTTAGCGCATAAGTATGCGGCAGGCAACATCCTCTATTCGGAATTCCGGACGTCGGCTGACCGTCGGACCAGGTCATGCGCGTACCAGCACACAGATCGCCCGGTTCGGCACGGCACCGGGTGGCTACCTTTGCGGTTAGGTTGCCGACCATTTGAGCGGATATCGCGCGCCATATCTCGATCGGCTGCTGGCCCGTCCGTGACGCGAGCCGGGATAGCCGCGAGTCGTCTGGAGCCGCCATGGCGAGCATCTCGGCGCCAGCCCGGCGAGATGGACGGAATTGCCCCGTCGACCTCGACCCCGGAGCAAATACGCTCGATCGTTACCAATCGGGGCATCAGTCGACCCCGGGGTACCTAACACATCAACGTGCCGGACCGTTGCCCGGCAGGGTCGGTAACTGGTGTGCGTCACCTCACTGGAACGCTGCCGGTCTGCTCGCGCCCGGCACGTGTGCGGTTCGCTTCAGCGTCCGCCGTGCTGTCGAGCTGACGCTGCCAGGCTGACCAGGTGCCGCTGGCCCGACATGACCTGGAATCACTGATCACGCGGCGTCTTCGGCGATCACGCACATTAGGTCCGCCAGCACCCGCCCGGGGCGTGCCTTAACATCCGCACCATCAGCGACCGAGGAGGCGTCTCAATCGGGGATCCTTTAGCGCTGTCCCTCGTCGTCGGCCTGATTCTCGTCGTCGGCCTGCCAGAGCATCCTGGCCATGCGCTCGGCGGGTTCGCGGGAAACCTCGGCCTCGCCTGCCGGGGCCCCGGTAGTTGCTGTTAAGGGCCTGGGATTTGTGACGGCGGGCGCGACCGCGCCGCCTTGGCCGACTTGAAGAACGCGCTGGAGGCCGGGCGCCAGAGCAGCCACACCGCGGCGAGGCCGGACAGCCAGGTCAGTCCGGCGAAGAACGCCTGCGCGATGCCATCTTTGCCGATGAGCTCCAGCGCCGACAGCAGCTCCAGCGTCGCCAGGCCGAACAGCACCGTGGACAGGATGCGCGCCCAGTTCCTGCCCTGGCTGGTCGCCCGTGCCATCCACACCCACAGGCCGATCAGGGCCACGCCGGCGAGTATCACCAGCGTTATGATGAGCGGGGTCGGGGTCAGGCGGTGCCCGAGCACTGTGCCCTTGACGTCGCCTGCGAAGGGCAGCGCGGCGATCAGGAGCGCGGCGGAGCTGATGGCGCCCCCGTGCATGAACCTGGCTGCGGTCAGCACCGGCGCGGGAGCGGGGGGCCGCAGCGGCTCGGTCGGCTGGCCGACGGAAGGGCCGGGCTGGGACATGGTGACCTGTGCTACGGCTGTGGCGTACGCGGCCGGATCGGCGGCGATCGCGGCGGCCAGCCTGGCGCGGGCCGCATCCAGCTCGGTAGGCGCGGGCAGCGGCGTCTGCTGCGCCATTTCCCGGAGCAGCTCCATCTCATTCATTGGTCGTGAGCTCCTCATACGTTGCACCCGCGTCGGTACCGGCCAGGACCTGGCGCACCTTGGTGCGCGCCCGGTGCAGCCGGGACTGCACCGTCCCCACCGGGATGCCCAGCGCCCGCGACACCTCCTGATAGGTCAGCTGCTCCCAGGCGATGAGCAGCAGCACATCCCGGTCACCGGCCGATAGCACGGCCAGCGCCTCGGCCAGCAGCGTGCGCATCGCCTGGGCCGTGACATCGGCAGCGACCTGTTCGGCGTGACCGGGAACCTCAGGCTCGGCCGGGGCGGNNGGCGTCCGCGTGGCCGAGGTCATACCGGTCCCGCTTGGCGAACGCGGCCAGGAACGTCTCGGCAACCAGGTCATCGGCGACCTGGCGGCCAGCACGCCGGGCCAGGTAGCGGTAGATGTGCGGGGCGTGCCGGTCAAACAGGACCGCGAACCGTTCCGGCTCCCGCCAGGAACTCTCAATGACCGCAGCATCACCGGCGGCGGCCGGTCCCCGGCGCCGCCTCATGGGTGACCTTGATCCATGTCCGTGCCCTTCCGGGTGCTCAGGAGGCTACACCTGTTATCCGCAACCGGCGCCCGGCGTGTTCACCGGCCACTGCTCGGCACTGCGCCGCCGACTGAGCTGTCAAGGCTTTTGCGGCATGCCGGCTGTCGGGGGCTGGTGGATCGCGAGGTGGTGGAGGAAGCTGATCATGCGGGTCCAGAACTGCTCGGTGGCCAGGGCGTTGGCTTGCACGCTGCCGCCCAGCCCCTGATCGGTGAAGAACGGGAAGTACGGGGGGAAGCCGAAGTAGTAGTGCCCTGCGCCGGGGTAGTACAGGTTGACGGCGNNCCGTCGCCCATCAGCAGCGGGACCCGGATGCGGGTGACCGGGATGGTCGTCTCGGGCGTCAGCGGCTGGCCGCCGAGCGTCCAGGCCGCGCCAGGCACGACGCTGATCGAGGGGGTGATGACGGCGGTGGGTGAGCTGGCTATGACCCCGTCGGCCAAGTGCGGCAGGTAGGAGGCGAGCAGCAGCACTGCCTCTGTGCCCGCGGACGCGCCGTACAGGACCACGAGCCGGCCGCGGCCGAGCGGCTGGTTGCGCAGCCAGCTTACGGCGCGGGCGAAGTACTCCAGCGGGATCGAGCATAGGCACTGCGGCAGGCCGGGCTCGTCGAAGTAGCCCAGCGCCAGCGCCGGGTAGCCGGCCATCGCCAGCGCCGCGGCGGGGACGGCGTCATAGCCGCCTTCCGAGCCGCCGAGCACGACCACTACGGGAGCGCCGGGCCGGACCACAGCAGAGGTATACAGCAGGCCGTCGAACCCTTCCTGTCGCACCGTCTGGACGCTGAGCGTGACCTGCCAGCGGCGCTGCAGGGTCGCCGTGGCCCGGACCCGCCCGCCGGTCAGGACCTGCAGCCGGACGGCGAAGCCGGCCGTTGAGGTGCTGAACCCGGTGGCCTGGCTGGTGCCGGGCGCCGGGTGCAGCGACCACAGCAGCCCAGCGGCATCGGCCGTGTGGTAGCTGCCCGAGACCGGTACCGCCGTGGCCAGGTTCAGCGTCCCCGCGGCACTGGCCCGGAACACCGCCGCCGACACCCACGGCTGCCCTTCCTTGTCCAGCGCCCGGGCCTGCACCGTGACCAGGCCGTCCGACGGCAGCCCGCTGACGGTGACGTGGACCGGGTCCACCAGCGCGGCCGCGGCCGGGCCCGCACCCAGCCGCACCGGCGGCGTACCCGGCGACTCGCCGCCGCATCCCGCGACCGCCAGCACCAGCACGGCACCCGCCAGCCCCCAGGCCCGGTACCGTGATCTTTCCCTGGTCTGGAGCCTGGCCTCTGCGGGATGGGATCTCAAGCCCGCTGGATCGGCGGCGCTCTGCAGGGCACGGACTCTGGCGCCAGTCTCAGTCTGCCGGGTACCGGGATGCCCGTGGCAATGACCTGACAGGTCAGCCTGCTTTGCCCATGGCTCTCGCCGGGCAGCCAGCAGACCAGCGAACGCGCCGGGCCGCGGTTCACAGCCCTCAGTCACGACAACGCCGTCCTGGCCGAGGTGACCCGCCCCTTGAAGAACGCGTTGGAGGCCGGACGCCAGAGCAGCCACACCACGGCCAGGCCGGTCAGCCACAGCAGCACGGGGACGATCAGGCCGAGCAGCGTCGCGCCGAACACGGAATGAATCACCGAGTACAGGTGGCCCCCGATGGCAAAATGAGCGAGATAGCCGCCTGGATACTGCGGCCTGACCCTGATCAGCTCCAGCGTCGCCAGGCCGAACAGCGCCGTGCACAGGATGCGCGCCCAGTTCTGGCCCTGGCCGTTCGCCCGCGCCATCCACAGCCACAGGGCGATCACGGTCAGGCCGAAGACCGTCGCCAGCGTGATGAGCGTGTTCACGTCGTTGACCTGGGCCGCGGTCAGGCTCGGATGCGCCGTGCGGAGCGCGGCTTTGATGGCGGGGATCAGGGCCAGCGCGATGATCAGGGTGCCGGTGCTGACGGCGGCGCCCGCGTACATGAGCTTGACCGCGGTCCGCACCGGCACGGGAGCAGGAGGCCGCAGCGGCCCGGCCGGCTGGCCGCTGGACGAGTAGGGCTGGGACATGGTGACCTCTTTCTGCAAGGGAGCCTGCCGGGAGCGGGAGGCTACATCTGTTATCCGCANNCATGTTCACGGTCACCGGCGAATCCCAGGTCAGCCCACATGCGATAGCCGCCAGTCGTCTGGAACCGCCATGGCGAGCATCTCCGCGCCAGCCCGGCGAGATGGACGGAATTGGCCTCATCGACCCGGATCCCGGAGCAAATACATGGGATCGTTACCAAGCCGGGGCATTAGCCGACCCCGGTACCCAGCACATCAACCTGGTGTGCGTCACGTCCACTGGCACGCGGCCGCCACCGGCTGATAGATCACGGGCAGATGCGCGTCTGGCCTCACCGCTGAGTGCAGCGGCGCGTGTATGTATGACTGAAGTGGTATCGTATTAGTATGACAAACGCGATGACAGTCCGGCTCGACGAGGAGACGTCCCGCGAGCTCGCCGAACTCGCCGGGCACTACCCGAGCCGGTCCGCTGCCATCCAGGACGCCATTCACAGTGCCTGGCGGCAACTCCAGGCCGACAAGCTGGAAGCCGGGTACGCTGCCGCGGTCGCCGACAACCCGCACTACCCTTACGAGTCGGCCGAGGAAGCCGCCGTGCTGCGCGCGCGCCGCCGCGCCCGGCAAGAACGCGACACGCTCGCGTGACCGCCAGCCCGCAACGAGGCCAGGTCTATCGCTGCGACCTCGGATACGGCCTCAAGCCGTGGCTGGTGGTATCCAACAACGCGCGCAACCGCCTGCTCGATGACATCATCGCGATCAGGCTCACTACCACTGCCCGTGACCTGCCGACCTGGGTCAAGCTCTCCCCGGTCGACCCGCTCACCGGATACGCCAACGCCGACTGCATCGAGCAGCTGGGCAAGGACGAGCTCGGCGAATACCTCGGCGCCTTGTCACCGGCCTCCATGCGTGGCGTGAACCAGGCCCTGGCGATAGCACTGGCCCTTACCTGAGAACGCGACCGACAGCACTAACCCGCACGTAGCCCGGCGCAGGCAACCCGGATCAACGTGATCTGCGTGCCTTGGCGGGCAAGCGCCGAGCTCGCCGAGCCGACCCAGAACGGGCCGGCGCGCGTTCTCCCGGCCGTGCCCGTCGCTCAGCGTCACACTGCTGACCGGCATCACCTCGGGACCCACCTTCCATCCATCATCGGCTGACCGCAGACTCACGGCTCGCTGCTCGAGATCCTGGTCTGGTTGAGGCAACATCAAGAGGATGTACGGGCCTATCCCGCTGGAGCAGGCGCGTGATACGCGGCATGTGCGGACGTCGGCTAGGTCGCTGCCAGGTGCGGACTCAACCCGAGCGGCTCAATCCGCTTTGCTGCACACTGTGGGAATGATACGGCTCG
>PLIQ01000436.1 GCA_003140115.1 Actinomycetota bacterium
CCGATTCCAAGCACACGTTCCATGCCGCTATCTTGCCAGGACGGCGATCAGGCCTGCTGGCACCTCACCATCGCTCGCTTCGATTCCCGTTCGCCTCCGCCACGCTCTGACCTGGGAGGAGGCAGCTGCGAGGCGGCGCCCGCCTCGCATACAGGCCATCGGCGGCAAAGCCGTCATTACCTGGCCGATAGGCTCTAGCGTGTCATCCGGATTGGAGGTCGTGTGCCCGACTTTGACACCAGTGTCCCGCACATCGCCCGGGTCTATGACTACTGGCTGGGCGGGAAGGATAACTTCGCCGCCGACCGGGAACTCGGCGAGCGGACCCTGCAGGCGTACCCGAACCTGGTGTTCTCAGTCCGCGCCAACCGCGCCTTCCTCGCCCGCACGGCCCGCTTCCTGGCCGCCGAGGCGGGGATCAGGCAGTTCCTCGACATCGGCACCGGGATCCCGACCAACAACAACACGCACCAGGTCGCGCAGGGCGTGGCCCCTGAGGCCCGGATCGTCTACGTCGACAACGACCCCATCGTGCTCTCGCATGCCCGGGCGCTGCTGACCAGCAAGCCGGAAGGCGCGTGCGCCTACATCGACGCCGACGTGCACGACCCGGACAAAATCCTGGCCACCGCCGCGGACACCCTGGACTTCAGCCAGCCGGTCGCGCTCATGCTGGTCGCGGTCATGCACTTCATCAGCGATGATTCCGAGGCCAGTGAAATCGTGAACCGGCTGATGGACGCCTGCGCGCCGGGCAGCTTCGTGACGATCTCGCATGCGGCCAGCGACATCGACGCCGAGCAGCAAACGGAGATGGTCCGGCGCCTTAACCAGTCCGTGGCGGAAAAGGCGACGCTGCGCGATCACGCCCGCGTGACGCGCTTGTTCGACGGGCTCGAGCTCGTCGAGCCAGGCGTGGTCCGGGTCGCCGAGTGGCGGCCGGACAGCCCGCTCGAGGCGGCCAGCCCCACGGGTCTATGGGGAGGCGTCGCCCGCAAGCCCTGACCGCTCACGCGGCCGAGTCGTCTACGCGACCAAGGACCGGGGGTCTAGCCGGCCAGCTCAACCCTCAGGCCGAGCCGCTTGGCCAGCAGGGCCGCGCGCTCCCGGTCGCTGGCGCCGAAGGTGCCTTCGGCCCGGGTGAAGCGGATGTGGTGCAGCGCCCCGCCGCGGGCCAGGCCGTCCTCGCGGACCAGCCGGAGCCGGCGGCCGCCGGGCCAGGTGAGCTCGGCGGCGTGGTCGCCGCCGCCCTCGAGCTGGCCGTCCAGGGCCTCGCGGAACAGCCGTGTCGCACCGTCGAGGTCGCTGACGTGGTGCTCGATCAGGTCGAAGCGGGTCGGCGGACCGGGCTCGGGCAGGTCCCGCGGCGCGGGCGTGTCCGGGGCACCGGACTGCTGGGCGACCTGGATGACGATGCCGTGGGCGCTGCGCGGGTGCAGGAACGCCTCCTTCCAGCTCGGGTTATCCAGGTTGACCCCGACGGGCTCGATGCCGAGCGCCCGGATGCGCGTCAGGGTCGCCTCGATGTCGCTGACGATGAAGTTGAAGTGATGCGGGCCGGCGCCATGAGCGGCCAGGAAGCGCTCCAGGAAGGCCGCGTCGGGGCCACCGGTGGGGGTCAGCAGCTCGATCTTCGGCCCGGCGGCGTAGTTCAGCTGACCCCACCAATAACCGGGGGAGTCGTCGCCGTAGACCCACGTTCCGCCCAGGATCCCGCCGAACAGGTCCCAGCCGTCGGTCAGCACGGTCGTGCCGATGGCGAGGTGGTCAAAAACGGTGGTCAAGGGGCCTCCCGGTGATCATCGGACAGGACGACGCTACCGTCCCGGACCCGCGGGTAGCGTCCAGACATGACCATGGGCGGTCTTGACCCGAAGCGCACCACCGCGGAGAACTACCGCGTGTTCGGCCGGGAGGCGCGCGGGCGCTCGCCGGCGTACGAGACCCTGGCCGCGGCGGTGGCCGGCGACGGCCTGATCCTGGAGTTCCTGGACACGCTCCCGCCGCCCAAGCGCCAGCCCAATCTGCTGTTCGCCGCGGCCAGGTACCTCGGCACCCCGTCCGATATCGGCGCGCTGCGGACCCTGGTCCGGCGGGACGCGGCCGGACTTTCGCGGGTGATGCTGGCCCGGCGTACCCAGACCAACGAGCCCGCCCGCTGTGCCACCCTGCTGCCCGCGCTCGCCGCGCTACCCGGACCGCTGGCGCTGATCGAGGTCGGTGCCAGCGCCGGGCTGACCCTGCTGTTCGACCGCTACTCCTATGACTACGACGGCCACCAGATCGCCGGCTCCGACCCGGACGCGCCGACGCTGCGCTGCGCGATCAGCGGGCCAGCGCCGCTGCCGGACCGGGTGCCGGCCATCGCGTGGCGAGCCGGGCTCGACCTCAACCCGCTGGATGTCACCCGCGAGGACGACGTCCGCTGGCTGGCCTGCCTGGTGTGGCCCGGGGAAAGTGGCCGCCAGGACCGGCTCGCCGCCGCGATCGCGTCCGCCCGCCGCGACCCGCCGCCGGTCCAGCGAGGTGACCTGCTGACCGACCTGCCCGCCCTGGCCGCTCAGGCCCCGGCCGAGGCCACCCTGGTCATTTACCACTCGGCGGTGCTGGCCTATGTCGCGGCGGAGGACCGGGAGCGTTTTGCCCGCACCGTCCGCGGCCTGGCGGCCGCGTGGTTGTCCAACGAGGCGCCCGGCGTGGTGCCCGGCCTGCCCTTCACCGCCTTCCGGGAAAACACGTTCGTGCTCGGCCGCGACGGCCGCACGCCGCTGGCCTTCGCCGACGGCCACGGAACCTGGCTGCACTGGCTCGACGGCTGGGGCTAGCCACGATCAGTCGGCGATGCTCTCGTCCGGCTCCACACGGCCTGCGGCCAGCGCCCCGGCCGCGCCGACCAGGGCCGCGCCGCCGGCCGAGGCAGCCACCAGCCACCGGGTGACCCGCGGGAGCTCGCGCCATGATGCCAGGCTGGCCACCACGTCCAGCGCGTCGGACAGGGCGCCTGCGGCGACCCAGGCGCGGGCCGAGCCGGCCTCGGACGCCGGAGCCTGCAACGCGGCCAGCGCGCCGAGCCCCAAGGCCAGATCACGTGCGCCCAGCGCGCGCCCGAGCACCCGGGCTGCTACGTCATCGGCCGCCGCGCCCACCCACGGGCGGGCCGGGACCGACGGCCAGGCCAGGGCGGTCACGCCGAGCGCCACCCGCCCGGCCGCCACGACCGTGGCCCCGCGCCTTAGCAGCGACGGGATGGGAGTCGAGGTCACCTGCGCTGCCTCCCTTCCACGCCGCGATCATCCCCGGCGTGCCTGATAGACGGTCCAACCTGCGGATCCAACCCCACCAGTATCCCGGTTCCGGAACATCACGGGGACCGGTGTTGTTCACGGGGCATGATCGAGGACGGGTTTGCGGAGTTGATCGGCGCTCAGCGCCAGGGCGTACTGGTCACCCTCAGGAAAGACGGGTGGCCGCAGCTGTCTAACGTGAACTACGGCTGGGACGCGGCGACCCAGACCATCCGGATCTCCAGCACCGAGGACCGGGCCAAGACCGCCAACCTGCGCCGCGACCCGCGGGCCAGCTTCCACGTCACCAGCGGTGACTTCTGGTCCTATGTCGTGGTCGACGGGCACGCCCAACTGTCCGCGGTGGCCCGCGATCCGCACGACGCGGCCGTCGAGGAGTTGATCGACCTGTACCGCGCGGTGCAGGGCGAGCACCCGGACTGGGACGACTACCGGGCGGCCATGGTCCGCGATCGGCGCCTGGTTATCAGCCTCCCAGCCGAACGCGCCTACGGCATGGTCCGCCGGTAACCATCAGCCGGGACCAACGGTGAGCATAGGGTGGGATGATGCTGGCTGACTCCTTCGGACGGGTTGCAACCGATCTGCGCGTATCGCTCACCGATCGGTGCAACCTGCGATGCGCGTACTGCATGCCGCCCGAAGGACTCGAATGGCTGCCCTCACCCGAGTTGCTCACCGACGACGAGGTAGTGCGGCTGATCCGGGTAGCGGTCGAACTGCTCGGCGTCCGCGAGGTCAGGTTTACCGGCGGCGAGCCGCTGCTGCGCCGGGGCCTGGCCGGCATCATCGCCCGGACCGCCGAGCTGGACCCGCGCCCGGAGATCTCGCTCACCACCAACGCGATCGGGCTCGCCCGCACCGCCGCGGCGCTCCACCAGGCCGGACTCGACCGGATCAACGTGTCGCTAGACACGCTGCGACCGGAGGCGTTCCGCAAGCTGGCCCGCCGGGACCGGCTGCCCGACGTGCTGGACGGGCTGGCCGCCGCGGCCACGGCGGGCCTGAACCCGGTCAAGGTCAACGCGGTGCTGATGCGCGATCTCAACGACGACGAGGCCGTGCCACTGCTGCGGTTCTGCCTCGATCACGGTTACGAGCTGCGCTTCATCGAGCAGATGCCGCTGGACGCGCAGCACGGCTGGAAGCGCGCCGAGATGGTGACCGCGGATGAGATCTTGGCCGCACTCGCCCGCGAATTCAGCCTGACTCCGGACGACCCGCATAAGCGCGGCTCGACGCCCGCCGAGGCGTTCTTGGTGGACGGCGGCCCGGCGCGGGTGGGCGTGATCGCGTCGGTCACCCGGCCGTTCTGCGGCAACTGTGACCGAGTCCGGCTGACCGCCGACGGCCAGGTGCGGAACTGCTTGTTCGCCCGGACCGAGAGCGACCTGCGTAGCCCGCTGCGCGCGGCCGCCAGCGACGCCGAGCTTGCGGACCAGTGGCGGCGAGCGGTCGCGGTGAAGCTGCCGGGCCACGGCATCAACGACCCGTCCTTCCTGCAGCCCGACCGTCCCATGTCCGCCATCGGCGGCTGACCGCTAGAGGTCGGCGGGGCGGTACGCGGGTCCGTGCGCGTCGTCGCAGTGCGGTTCGGCCCCGAGGGCACCGGGAACCGCGGCGGCCGGGCCGTTCGGCGCGGCGGCGTGATCGACCTGCAGGGTGGCGTGGGTGATCCCGTACTCGCGGGACAAGAACACCTCCAGGTCGGCCCGCACCGCATGGCAGTCTGCACCAGGCGCGACCAGCACGTGAGCCGAAGCCGCGGCCAGGCCCGAGGTGATCTCCCAGATATGCAAATCGTGGACCTCGCAAACCAGCGCCCGGCTCGCCATCGCGGCGCCCACGGCGGCGGGCGACAGCCCGGCCGGGGCGGCCTCGAGGAAGATCCGCCCCGACTCCTTAAGCAGCCCGTACCCCGCGTGCAGCATCAGCGCCACGACCACCAGCGTCGCGATCGCGTCGGCCCGGTCGAACCTAGTGGTCAGGATGACCAGCCCGGCCACCGCGGTGGCGATAAACGCGTACAGGTCGGTGACGACGTGCTGGAACGCCCCCGCTAGGTTCAGGCTGCGCGGCTGGCCGCGGCCGCTGGCCCGCGCGATCAGCATGGTCGCGGCGACGTTCACCGCCACGCCGGCCAGCGCCACGCCCAGTACCGTCCCGCCGCTCACCGACGGCGGGTTCACCAGGTGGCGGATCGCCGTGTAGCCCAGCCAGATCGCGAGCAGGACCAAGGTGATTCCGTTGGCCTGAGCGGACAGGATCTCGGTGCGCTTCAGGCCCCAGGTGTACCCGCCCGTCGGCGGCCTGGCCGCCAGCCGCGCGGTGATGAGCACCAGCGCGATCGACGCGGCGTCGGTCAGCATGTGCGCGGCATCGGAGATCAGGGCCAGCGAGTGCGCGGCCACGCCCGCCACGATCTCCCCGGCCATGAAGGCGAGGATCAGCGCAAGCGCGCCGGACAGCCAGCGTGGATCCGTGCCGGGCGCCGGGCCGTGCTCATGCCGATCAGTTCCCGTCACGATTCGACGATATCTCCAGCCTCCGTTTTCTCCCTCAAACCCCACCCTGATTTGTCCCCCGTAGGCTGACGACCATGAACATCCTGGAGCAGTGGACGGCCGCGGCCGGCGTCGGCCTCGGGCTCGACCCGGGTCCGCTGAGCACCGCGGAGGCCAAGACCGTGCTGGACGTGGCGCGTGACGTGGCCCATGAAGTGAACCGGCCGGCCGCCCCGCTGACCGCCTACCTGCTGGGGGTGGCGGTCGGCCGCGGCCTGAGCCTGCCGGAGGCCGCGGACCGGATCCGCGCGCTGGCCGCCGGCTGGCCCGAGAGCACGCCTTGATGGAGCCTTACGGGGCCCTTACGAGACTGGCCGTCACCGGGCGTGCTCGGGTCGCGATCCGCCACAGTGGATCCGCGGGACGTTCCACTACGACGAGCGAAGGATGGTCGATGACTGCCAGATCTCGGCCGGACGAATCCCGGCCGGACTCGTACCCCACCAGGCGCGCCGTGCTGCTCGGCGCGGCAGGCGTGGCGGGCCTGGGCGGAACGCTGGCTGGCTGCAGTACCGCGGCCGTTCCCTATGCGGCCGATGAGGCCGGGATGCCGCCGCACGGCGGCCCCCCGCCGTCGGCCGTGGCCATGGGCCCCTCGGCCCCCGCGTCCTCGGCCNNGCGTCCTCGGCCCCCGCGTCCTCAGCCCCGCCGTCCTCGGCACGGGCCGAGCCGGCCGATGGCATGCAGAACGGTGGCACGCCGAAGAAGGCACCTACGGGGGTGGTGCTCGCCGCCGCGGGGGCGATCCCGGTGGGTGGCGGGACGATCTTCACCGCGGCGCGGGTGGTCGTCACCCAGCCCGTCCGCGGGCAGTACCGGGCGTTCAGTGCGATATGCACGCACGTGGGCTGCATCGTGAACCAGGTGACCGGCGGCACTATCGACTGCCCCTGCCACGGAAGCCGGTTCCAGATCACCAACGGCGCGGTGGTGGCCGGCCCGGCACCCAGCCCGCTGCCCAAGAAGCAGATCAAGATCGTCGACGGCCAGGTCGTACTGTTGTCCTGAGCCTCCGCCGGCCAGCGTGGCAGGATGACAGCGTGGGTTCGCTGATGCTGCTAGATAGCGCCTCGTTGTACTTCCGTGCGTTCTTCGGGGTTCCGGACACGGTCCGGGCGCCGGACGGAACGCCGGTCAACGCGGTGCGCGGACTGCTCGACACGATCAGCCGACTGGTCCGGGCCCGGCAGCCCGAGCGACTCGTCGCATGCTGGGACGTGGACTGGCGGCCGGCCTTCCGGGTCGCGGCCGTGCCCTCCTACAAGGCGCACCGCGTGGCCGCTGACGGCGGCGAGGAGGTCCCGCCGGCGCTGGCCGCCCAGGTCCCGCTGATCCAGGAGGTGCTGCTGGCCGCCGGACTGGCCATCGCCGGGTCGCCGGGGTTCGAGGCCGATGACGTGATCGGCACCCTGGCCGCTCGCTCGGCGGACCCGGTCGACGTGGTGACCGGGGACCGGGACCTGTTCCAGCTGGTCGACGACGCCCGTGGCATCCGGGTCATCTACACGGTGCGCGGCCTGCTCAATATCGACGTGATCGACGAGGCGGCGGTCAGCGCCAAGTACGACATCCCGGGCCGCGCCTACGCCGATTTCGCCGCGTTGCGCGGCGACCCGAGCGATGGGCTGCCCGGCGTACCGGGCGTGGGGGAGAAGACCGCGGCCGCGCTAATCCGGACGTTCGGCAGCATCGAGGGCATCACCACCGCCCTGGACGCCGGGCACGGCGGGTTTCCCCGCGGCGGCCGGGAGAAGCTCGAGAAGGCCCGCGGCTACCTCGACATCGCCATGTCGGTGGTCCGGGTGGCGGACGACGCGCCGCTGCCCCCGGTGGACGGGCAGTTGCCCGCCGTGCCGCCGGACATCGGCAAGCTGAAGGAGTTCGGCGAGCGGTGGGGACTGGGCTCGTCCCTGGGCCGGTTTCTCAGCGTCGTGACCCAGACTTAGGGTGGAAGCCGTGGACCTCTACCCTGCCGCCCGTCTTGAGCTCGTCCGCGACTCGGTGCGCAACGCTGGCCTGGACGCCGTGCTGCTGACGCCCGGGCCAGATCTGCGCTACGTCACCGGCTACGACGCCAAGCAGCTCGAACGCCTGACCTGCCTGGCCGTCCCGGCGCACGGCGACCCGGCGCTGTTCGTGCCGCGACTGGAGCTGCCCGCCGCGCAGGCCTCGCCGGCCGGCTCGCTCGGCCTGGAGATCCTCCCCTGGGAGGAGACGGCGGACCCGTTCGCCATGGTGGCTGCCCGGCTCGGAAACGCCGCGGCGGTCGGCTTGTCCGACCGGATGTGGGCGCTGTTCGTGCTGCGGTTCCGCGACGCACTGCCTTCGGCACGCCTGGCGCTGGCCAGCGGCGCGCTGCGCCCGCTGCGGATCAGGAAGTCTCCCGCCGAGGTCGCGGCGCTGCGCGAGGCGGGGGAGGCCATCGACCGGGTACACACGCGGGTCCCCGGCTGGCTGCACGCCGGGCGTACCGAGCGCGAGGTCGGCACGGACATCGCCGAGGCCATCCTGGCCGAGGGGCACGCCACCGTGGACTTCGTGATCGTGGCCTCCGGGCCGAACGCCGCCAGCCCGCACCACGAGGTGTCGGACCGGGTCCTGGAGCCCGGCGAGGCGGTGGTCGTGGACATCGGCGGCACGATGCCGTCCGGGTACTGCTCGGACAGCACCCGCACCTACGCGATCGGCGAGCCGCCGGCCGAGTTCCTCGCCTACTACAAGGTGCTCTACGACGCGCAGCAGGCCGCCTGCGCCGCGGTACGCCCGGGGGTGACGGCGGAGTCGATCGACGCCGCCGCGCGCGAGCCGATCATCGCGGCCGGGTACGGCGAGGCGTTCTTCCATCGGACTGGTCACGGGATCGGACTGGAGGCGCACGAGGACCCGTACATCGTGGCCGGTAACGACGAGGTGCTCGAGCCGGGCATGGCGTTCTCGGTGGAGCCCGGGATCTACCCTGGCCCGCACGGCGCGCGGATCGAGGACATCGTGGTCTGCACCGCTAGCGGCTGCGAACGGCTCAACAACACGCCGCGAGAGCTGGTCGTCGTCGGCTAAGCCGAGCGCCGCGGCCGCGCCGGGGATAGTCCTGAGGTCCCGCGACCTGCTTAGCTGTCCGGGCCTTCGCTGGTCCGCGGTCCCGGCGGATCGATGCGGCCCTGGTTCTCGGCCAGGAACCGCTCGAACTGGGCCGCGAGCTCGTCGGCGGTGGGCATGGACTCGCCCTCGCCCAGCAGGCCGGGGCCCGGGCCGGGGACACCGTTGGTGTCCGTCGCCGTATCGTACTGCTGCTCCAGTGCGCGGACCAGCTCGGCCACCTCGGCCGACTCGGCGACCTGCCGTTCGATCGCCTCGTTCGTCCGGTCCGAGGCCTCACGCAGATCGGCGTCGGGTAGCCCGAGCCCGGTGGCCGTGACCACGGAACCCAGCAGAGCCAGGGCGGCCGGGGGATAGACGGCCTGGGCCAGGTAGTGCGGTACCTGCACGGCGAAGCCCAGCGCGTCCCGGTCCGCCTCGCCGAGCCGCAGCTCGAGCAGGGCCGTGGCGCTGCCCGGCAGCTGGATCCGGCTCGGCAGCCGCTGGTGCGCGCTGATCAGGTCCTCGCGGGTCCCGTGCGCGATCACGCCCAGCGGCCGGGTGTGTGGCATCCCGGCCGGGATGCCCAGGAAGCTGACCGCCAGGCCGACGCCGAGCCGGCCGGTCAGGTCCAGGACGGCGTCGGTGAACAGCTTCCACTCGTGGTCAGGCTCGGGCCCGGTCAGCAGCAGGAAGGGCCGTTCATTCTCATCGCGCAGCAGGTGCAGGGCGAGCTCGGGCGTCTCGTAGCTTTCCCAGTGGCTGTTGTCGTAGATCATCAGCGGCCGCCGGGACCGGTAGTCGATGAGCCGGTCCGCATCGAACCGCGCCACCGTCTCGTGCGGGAGACTGCTCAGCAGATGCTCGGCCAGCAGGCGGCCGGCGTTGCCCGCGTCGATGAAGCCCTCGAGGTAGTGCAACATCGGCGCATCCGCGATATCAGGCGCGGCGGGACCGAGTTCGTAGAGTTCTTCCGGGTTCCGCTGCATCCCTACAGTCTCGCACGGGCGGGCGGCTGGTGCCGAACAGCCGGCGGCCTGGCATAGCGCGCGACCGAGGATGTCACATTCTCGTAAATGCCGAAACTATTCCGTTACATGGTTATGGCTCCGTGGTCAGACCATGGCGCTAACGTGACCACGTGGAGGAGACCGACCGCAAGATCGTGTCGTTGCTGGCCCGCAACGGCCGGATGAGCTTCACCGAACTGGCCCGCCAAGCCGGGCTCTCGGTGTCCGCGGTACACCAGCGGGTGCGCAGGCTCGAACAGGACGGCGTGATCAAGGGCTACGCCGCGATGTTCAACCCGGAAGACGTCGGGCTGCCGCTGACCGCCTTCGTGTCGGTCAAGCCGTTCGACGACGCCGCCCCGGATGACCTGCCGCTGCGGCTGCAGCACCTGACGGCCATCGAGGCCTGCCACAGCGTCGCCGGAGAGGAGAACTACATCCTCAAGGTGCGGGTCGCCTCGCCGACCGCGCTGGAGGACCTGCTGTCCCAGATCCGCACCCTGGGCCGGGTATCCACCCGGACCACCGTGGTCCTCAGCACTCCCTACGAGAACCGTCCGCTGGATTTCTGAGCCCTCCGCGTGGCGGTCGCGGCGGTCAGGCCGGCTTGGCCGCCAGGCCGTCGAGGGTGACGGTCAGCAGCAGATCGGCCCGGCCCGGTTCCTTCTCCGAGCTCACCGCGACCCCGTGGATCAGCCGCATCACGTCCAGGGCGGTGACATCGTCCCGGACGGCCCCGGCTCGCTGCGCGTCCACCAGCAGCCGTTCGGTGGTCTCGCGCATCGCCATCCAGCAGGACGTGATCAGCTCGGACTCGACGCCGACCGCGTCGATCAGCGCGCGCGACAGGCCGCGCCTGATGACCAGGTAGCCGGCCAGCGCGCGAACCCAGGTGCTGAAGGCCTCCTCGGGGGCGCCAGTCGCCGGCAGCGCGTCGCCCTGCTCGCAGATGTCGCGGACCTGGGTACGGAACACGGCCGCCTGCAGGTCCAGCCGGCTGGGGAAGTGACGGTAGAGCGTGCCGATGCCAACGCCGGCCCGCCGGGCGATGTCCTCCAGCGGCGCGTCGGCGCCCTTTTCCGTGAAGGCCGCGGTGGCCGCGGTGATCAGCAGGGCATGATTCTGCCGCGCGTCGGCGCGCAACTGGTCGGCCGGCCGCGCTGTTGGCTGGTCAGGAGGTCTGGTCATGGTCCCGGTCGTTAATAAGGTTGCAAAAGCGGAGGGCGCCTCCGTATAGTAACCGGAGTAGACCTCCGCTTCATTCCTGATCGTACCGCCCGGCCAGCGGCCTGTCAGCCACCAGAGGTCTCCCGACGGTTCCTCAGGGGTCCCGCGCCGTCGAGCGCCCGGGATCCAGATCGCCATGGAGGCATGTTGTCTTCTTTGCGTACCCGTGATGTCGGTATCGATGCGGCCAGCCCTTCGAGCCGGGCGGGCGTGGCCCTGGCCATCATGCTCAGCGCCCAGCTCATGATCATTCTTGATGCGACCGTGGTGAACATCGCGCTGCCGCACATCTTGACCAGCCTGCATTTCTCCCCGACCAGCTTGTCCTGGGTGATGAACGGATACACGCTGACGTTCGGCGGGCTGCTGCTACTCGGCGGCCGGGCGGGTGACATCCTGGGCCGGCGGCGCGTGTTCCTGGCCGGCATCGGCCTGTTCACCCTCGCCTCGCTGGCGGGCGGGCTCTCCACCTCGGCCGGCATGCTGCTGGCCGCCCGGGCCGTGCAGGGCGCGGGCGGCGCGCTGGCCGCCCCGGCCGTGCTGGCCCTGATCGTAAGCGGTTTTCCCGAAGGCCGGGAGCGGACCCGCGCGCTTGGCATCTACATGGGCGTGATCACCGCCGGCTCTTCCCTGGGCTTGGTGCTCGGCGGCGTCATCACCGAATGGCTGTCCTGGCGCTGGGTGCTGTTCATCAACGTGCCGATCGGGATCGCCGTGGTGGCGATCGCGCCGCTGTTCGTGGCCGAGACGCCGCGCCAGGCGGGCCGGTTCGACCTGGCCGGCGCGGTGACGTCCACCGCCGGCGTGGCCTCGCTCGTGTACGGATTCGTCCGGGCCGCGGCCAGCGGCTGGGAAGATCACCTGACGCTGGCCGCGTTCGGCGCCGCCGCGGTGCTGCTGGCCGGCTTCCTGGCCATCGAGTCCAGGGCCCGCCAGCCGATCACCCCGCTGCGGCTGTTCGCCGACGCCAGCCGGTCGGGCTCCTTCATCGCCCGGCTGCTGTTGATCGCTGGGATGTTCGGGGTGTTCTTCTTCCTGACCCAGTTCCTGCAGCAGGTCATGGGGTTCAGCCCGCTGCGCGCGGGCGTAGCCTTCCTGCCGCTGACCGCGGCGCTGTTCGTGATGTCGCGCACGGCGCCCCGGCTGATGCCGCGGCTGGGTGCCAAGCCGCTCATGGTCGCCGGGATGCTGCCGGCCATCGCCTCGCTGGCCTGGCTGTCGCGCGTCTCGCCGGCGACTGGCTACTGGTCCGGGGTGTTCGGCCCGATGATGCTGCTGGGCATCGGGATGGGCCTGGTGTTCGTGCCGCTGACCACGGCGTCGCTGGCGGGGGTGGCGCCCGCGGACTCCGGAGCCGCCTCGAGCATGGTGAATGTGATGCAGCAGGTCGGCGGCGCGCTCGGCCTGGCCGTCCTGGTCGCCGTGTTCGGCACCGCGAGCCGGAACGCGGCCGGGCATCGGCTGCCGGGCCTGACCGCGGCGGTCCAGAGACAGCACGTGCTCGCGCACGGCATGGCGGCCGCCTTCGGCCTCGCGGCGATCTTCAACGTGGCCAGCCTGCTGGTGATCGTGGCCCTCATCCGCGCCAGGAAGCTCGCGCCGCAGCGCGTCGAACTCCCCGAGGAAGAACCCTCGATCGCGCCCGGCTGACCGGCCGCTTGTGGCTCACGGGCCCCCTCTACGGGGCCGCGGCCCGGGCCGGCATCTGGATTAGCGTGGACCTCTACCTCTTTGTGCAGACATCCCGAAACAACCTGAGTTTCCGGCGCGTCGCGGCACGAGTCCGTTTTATCCAGAATAATCCCGTTGGCCACCTTGGAGCTGCCTGGCCGAGCATGGTTGATGGACCGCTGTACCAGGAAGAACAGGTAGAACGGACCATCAACCAGGTAGCCAGGCCGTGGGCACACGGGAGGAAGCCGCATAAGAGATCAGACAGATACCACTCAATGGCAGGCCCGTGGAGGGTAGCGGGCCATCTAGCACATCGCTGACCTCGGACACGCCGCAAAATCACCTTGTTCCGGAATGCTCACAATGAGCGAGGTGGCGGTCCACGATCACCGGAGCTCCCGGGCAGGCCGCATCAGCAGTCACGTCAGCCCCAGTCGCTGAGGTCGGCGGCAGGCACACCGCCGGTGAAACGCGGACGTTCGGGGCCGGGGCATACAGGGCCCGCAAGATAGGGCCGCGGGCACACGCACCCCACTAGGACGATGACCTCCGCCGCTCTGCCTGCCGCGGCAGCGTCCGTGCCTCGGTATCGGATCGGGCTTACCATAACGGCAATGGACCAGCTGCAGCTGCGGCCGATGACCGTCGCGGAATTCGAGACCTACCAGGCCAGGCTCGTTCCTGGGTACGCCGCTGAGCACGTTCGCGCTGGGGATTGGACCGCCGACGAGGCTGAAGCGTTGGCCGCCGGGCAGGTCAACGACCTACTGCCAGCAGGACCGGACAGCCCCGGAATGCTCTTGCTCATGGCGAGCACCTCAGAGGGTGAGCCGGTGGGCCTGGTCTGGGTGGCGCTCGACCGGCCGTGTCCCGGCGAGGCATGGATATACGACATCGAGGTCAACCCGGAGCACCAGGGGAAAGGCTACGGTCGTGCCCTCCTCCAGGCTGCCGAGCAGCAGGCCGCCCGGCACGGCAGCAAGGCAATCGGCCTGAACGTCTTCGGCACGAATACCGTCGCGCGGCGGCTGTATGAGTCATCGGGCTACCAGATCACCTCGATGAACATGCGCAAGGAACTCGGCGCCAGCTGAGAACTGCCAGCCCCTGGTAGCGAAAGGACACGCCTTCAGGGTCGCGCCGTTCGGGCAAGCTCTAGCCCACGGCCAGGACCCGCCCCGCGGGCAGGCCGGGGACCTCCGTCCCGCGCGGCACGATCGCGGCGGTGCCCTGGTAGACGCCGACCGCGGTGGTGACCTGGGCCAGCGGGACCGCCACGATGGTGGCGCCGACCGCCAGGGCCAAGTCCAGCAGCGATGTGTAGGCGTCCGGATCGCCGCAGGGCGGGGTGGCCAGGACCACGTCCCGGCAGGTCAGCCGGGGTACCGGCCGACGGATCAGCTGCGGGACCGCCCGGTCCGGTGCGAGCCCGTCCGGCCCCAGCCCCTCCGGCCCCAGCCCGGTCAGTGCGAGCCCGGGCAGCAGCTCGGAGGCCTGCTCGACCGCCGTCGGCCCGCTGTGGCCGTTGCAGCCGTTGTGACCACTGGTGCCGTTGGCGAGTCGCGGGGTCTCGAGCAGGGAGCCGAACGGCGTGGTGCCCTCGGCCTCGCCGAAGGCGTATACCTGCCGCACCCAGGAGCGCTCGGCGGCCTCGATGGCCACCTCGGCCAGCCCGGCCGAGGTGATCAGCAGCCGAGCCCGGCGTTCCTTGAGTTCGGCGGCGATGTCGGCCGCGGACTGCGCCGGGCGAACCGGCGCGGCGATGGCCCCGGCCGCCCGGACGGCGTGCACCGCCACCGCGTGGCTGCCCGCGTCGTCGACGAAGATCCCCGCCGTGTCGCCCTCGCCCAGGCCCCGCCGGGACAGGCCACGTGCCGCCGCGCGGACCATCTGCGCGAACTGCGGCCAGGTGATCACGGCGGCCGCGGTGTGGCCCTGGGCCACCGCGTCGATGAGCGCGGCCCCGCACCCGGCCTGGTCGGCCAGCGCCAGGATGTGCTCGGTCACCGCCCGCCGCGGCCCGTCCGTGTGCAGCGTCCGCAAGCCCGCCTCGATGGCACTGATCTCGAGTTCCACCAGAACCTCCCGCTGGGTGCAGCAACAGGCGGGTCCTGGCCTGGAGCCGGGACCCGCCCGGCCGCCGTGGCGGGCTTCGCTGATTCCCACCCCCCCTTGGGAACCAGCGGCTGCCGTGCTTTAGCGACGATTGAAACCTATGCCGGGCGGACCCGCGTGCACATGCACCGAACTATGCATACCCGTGTGCATCTTGAGCCGGGATCGAGCCCGGCCCGCGTGCACATATACACATGGTGGTTAGCGGGGCGGCTCGTGCCGCGCGGCCCACGAGGCAACCTGTGTACGCGACGTGAAGCCGAGCTTGGCCAAGATGTTGGCCACGTGACGCGCCGCGGTAGCCGGGCTGATCACCAGCTCGTCGGCGATCTGGCGGTTGGACAGGCCCCGGGCGATGAGGATCACGATCTCGTGCTCGCGCGCGGTGAGCGGGCTGGCCGACTTGGCCGAGGCCAGCCGGGCCGGGTCGGCCCAGGCCGCCTCGCCAGGCCTGCCCGGGTCTTTGGCTCCCGGATGCCCCGAGCTGGCGGGGAGACCGCCGGCCGTCTCGATGTGCGAGCCGAGCGCGTAGCTGACCGCGTCGTCGGCTGTCATCTCGCGGCCCTCGGCGAACCGCGCGGCCGCCGCCGCCGCGCCGAGCCGGTCGCGGGCCAGCTCGAGCAGCTCCACAACCCGGGAGCCGATGCCGGTCGGCTGACCCAGCGACTCCCGCAGCTGGGTGGCGGCTCCGGCCAGCCGGGCGGCCTGCTCGAACTGCTGCCCGGCCGCGGCCAGGGCCGCGAACGCCTCCAGCCCGCGGGCGATGCCCAGCCGCTGGCCGCAGGCCTGGTTGATCCGCAGGCTTTCGGCCAGCCGGGACCGGGCCAGGTCCAGGTCGCCGCCGACCAGCGCGAGCCAACCGACTCCGGCTAGGCAGCGGGCGATCTCAAGCCAGGCGTCCACCTCACGGAAGATCTCCGCGGCGTCTTCGAAGTACCGCAGGGCCATCTCGGCATCGCCCCGGGCCCGGGCCAAGGTGCCCAGCCCGTACTGGATCTGGGCGACTCCCCAGCGGTTGTTGTCGCTCAGCACTTCCAGCGCGGCCTCATACGACCGCTGCGCCGACTTCAGCGTGTTCTGGCGGACCGCGATGGCGGCCTTGGCCGCCAGCGTGAGCCCCGCCTCCCAGTCGTTGCCCGCCGCGTCGGCCGCCTTGATGGCCTCGTCGATCAGGGCGGTGGCGTCGGCGAACCGGCCCGCTCGCAGGGCGGCCTGGCCCAGCGTCCGCAGCGCGCTCGGCACAGTGAAATCATCGCCGCACGCACGGCTGATCTCCAGGCCCTGCTGGGCGGTGCGCAGCAGCGTGTCGTAGTCCTGCAGGTCGAAGGCGATGTCGGCGCGACCGGTCAGGGCCCGGCCGCGGACCTGCGGCGAGACCTCCCCGCCCTCCTGGACCAGGAAGCGGTCGAACCAGGTGGCCGCCTCCCGCTGATCCCCGTGCGGGACCCACATGTTCAGCAGCCCCGTGCACAGCCGCAGACCCTCGGCGGTGTGCCCGTGGCTCAGCGACGTGCCCAGCGCGATCCGGAAGTTGCCGAATTCGGCGAGGCCGCGGCGGAAGATCGCCCGGCGCACCGGCCAGGGCGGGTCGCCGCGCCGGAACATCCGGCGGGCGGTGTCCTCGACCAGGGCCAGGATGCAGTCGCGGTGCCGCAGGAACAGACGGGACTCCTCGCCCGCGGCGACCAGCCGCTCGACGGCGTACTCCCTGATCGTGTCGAGCAGGCGGTACCGGGCGTCGCCGGCTGCCTCGCCGTCCAGCACGACCAGCGACTTGTCGATGAGCGAGATGAGCAGGTCGAGCACGGCGTCGGCCGGGATGGCCTCGTCGGAGCAGACCTGCTCGGCCATGTCCAGGTTCCAGCCGGAGAATACGGCCAGCCGGCGCAGCAGCATCTGCTCGGCCTCGTCCAGCAGCTCGTAGCTCCAGTCCACGGTGGCCCGCAGTGTCTGCTGCCGCGGCGGCGCCGTCCGATCGCCCGAGTCGAGCAGCTGGAACCGGTCCCGGAGCCGGTCGGCGATCTGTTCGACCGACAGCGCGCGGACCCGGGCCGCGGACAGTTCGATGCCCAGCGGGATGCCGTCCAGCGTCCGGCAGAGCCGGGCCACCGCGGCCGCGTTGTCTTCGGTGAGCGTGAAGCCGGGCCGGGCGCCCGCCGCACGCGCCGCGAACAGCCGGATGGCTTCGTGGCCGGCCAGTTCGTCGCCGACCGCGTCGTCCGGCGGCAGGTCCAGCGGCTGCACCCGCCAGATCGTCTCGCCGCGGACCCGGAGCGGCTCCCGGCTGGTGGCCACGATCCGCAGCCACGGGCACCGGGCCAGCAGCAGCTGGACCAGCGTGGCGCAGTCGCTGACCTGATGCTCGCAGGTGTCGAGCACGAGCAGCATGTGCCGGGAACGCAGCGCCTCGGCCAGCGTCTGGGCGAGCGGTACGCCCGGCTCCTCGCGCACGCCGATGGTGGCGGCCACGCGCTGGGCGGTCTGGCCACGCCAGTCGGCCAGCTCCACCAGCCACGCCTCGTCCAGGTCGGCCTCGCCTACGGTGCTCCCGACCCCGGTCCCGTCTACCGACCCGGCCGAGCCGATCACGTCACGGGCCAGCCGCACCGCGAGCCGCGTCTTGCCGATGCCGCCGGGGCCGCTCAAGGTCAGCGCGCGCACCTCGATGAGCAGCTTGGCCAGCTCAGCGAGGTCACGCTCGCGACCGATGAAGCTGTTCGGCTCCGCGGGCAAGTTGCCGGCGAGCAGAACGGTGGCGGACTGCATAGGTCCTCTGGAGTTTGCGCGCTAGAAGTGGAGAAAGGGGCCGAGTTTCCTAGACTCACCGTACATTGTTCGCTGGCAGCGTAGTGGTATCTAGCCCGCGACAATGCTGATCGGTATGGCTTGGCTGTACCGGACCCGGCCGAAATACATGACCTTGACCAGCGCCCACGATCGGGTCCCGGGCCGCGCGGTGGCGGGCACGGTGACCTCGAAGCGCACTACCGCGGGCTCCTGCGGTGTGACGCTGAAGCCCTGCGTGGGCGGCGAGAACAGGGCCCAGGTGCCGAACGGCGATACCAGTTGCGCCTCGCCGTATGCCTCGGAGGCCAGCTGGGTGGTGATGCTGAGCAGTATCTCGTCCCGGCCGCCCGGCGTCAGCCGCAGTTCCGGGGTGAGCACGGCCAGTCCCATCTCGGCCGCGGCGGCGATGAAGTCGGCCTGCATCACCTCCAGGGCCTCCTCGGGCGGCAGCGTCGGGTCGGGCCAGCGGCGCTCGCCCACGGCGACCATGGCCGTGTCCTCGATGATGTGGCCATGCTCGTCACGGATCCGCGCCGCCGTGAAGTAACGTCCGGGACCGGTCCCCGGCGCGGTCCGCACGGTCAGGTCCCAGGCCGCGTACCCACCGGATGTGAGGTCATAGCGCAGGTCCGGCTCGGTGCTGACGGTGATCCCGTCTGGCCGGACGAGCTCGACCGTGCCCGAGGCCGGCTCGGGCCCGCAGGCCACGGTCAGCGTGAGCAGGCCGACCTCACCCGGCTCGGCCAGGGCGACCCGGGCGGGGGAGAAGTGGACGGCCACCGGGAGGTTCCCGGCCGGCGCCGGGCCCTTCCCGTGCAACCAGTAGCGCGCGTAGACCGGCTGGACCGGTTCGACGGCGGCCGGGCCGCCGCCTCCGGCGGCCCGCCAGCCTGTCCGCAGGGCCAAGGTGACCGTGCCAAAGGCCGGCATGTCGACAATAACCGCGCCGTCTACCACGGGCAGGGTCGCACCGTCGGCCTCCTCGAGCAGGTCGGTCAGCCATGCCGCCGACACGGGCTGGGCCAGGCGGACCCGCGCTGCGGTGGGCTGCCCGCTGGTTTCCCGCAGCCGGACCGTGACCTCGGCCTCGCCGCTTTCCCCGGCGCCGAGCGCCGTGGCCTCCGGCGCGCGGCCCGCCGGGCTCCGCTCCGAAGCGAGCGGATTGCCGCGCGGTTTCACGGTGCTGAGCGTGACGTTGGCCGGCTCCACCGACAGCAGATCGGCCCCGTCGGGCGCAGCAAGCCCGTCACTCGTCACCGTGATCAGGTCGTGGTTGTAGTCCTCGGCGCTGGCGCAGAAGCCCGCCGTGCGCCAGTCGCCCGGGCCCGAGGCCAGCGCGTACTCGAACGTGTGACTCCAGTGCTGCCAGGCGAAACTGCTCCCGTCCGGCGCCGTGCGCGGATCCCCGTCGATCCAGATCCTGGACGGCCACCCGCTGCACGAGCGCATCAGCGACATGTGCAGCGTCCCGTCGGGAGTGACCACCCCGCCCGGCGTACCGCGGTTCAGCAGGGCCACCGACCGGTCCGCCAGCGGCGCCTCCTGTGCGGTCCGGACGGTGTCGCCGGGGGCTGCGAGCCCTTCAACCAGGGCGTCGGCCAGGTCCTCGGCCAGGGCGGTGACCGCCGCGGCCAGTTCGGCAGGGCCGCGGCCCGCCACGATCAGCACCGGCAGGTCCAACATCCCGCGGACGTCGGCGCTGGGCGCGAAGGCCTCGGCGCGGCTGCGCGCCGCGGGCACCCACACGCGCGCCGACCCGTCAGCCAGCGCGGATCCCGGCCCGGCGTTCGACAGGACCTCGGCGGTGAACGCGTTCACGTCCGGCCCGCCGACCGCAATCCTGATGTCGGGCAGGTTGGAGTCCGCGTCGAGCCCGCCGTACCTCGATCCGCTGGCCTGGCTGCAGGTCGCGGTCACCCCGGCCGCGGCCAGCGCCACCATGAGCTCGCGGATCACCGCCCGCAGCCCGCCGTCCGGGCTATCGGGGCAGATCACCTCGGCCACCCCGATGGCCTGGACCGGTCCGCCGGAGCCGCCGGTCCGGACCCGTGCCGTCGAGCCGAGTCCGAACCACTGATAAGCCGGGTTGTCCAGGGTGTACCAGTGGTCCGCCGAATCCACGTCCACCGCCCCGAACGACCGGCCGATCACCGCCGTCGCCGTCTGGTACACCGGCAGCCCGCCGGGTACGTCGGCCGGGAAGCGGACTCGCAGCAGCCGGTCCTTCTCGCGGTACCCGTCGACGTGGGTGCGGAACTCGACCCGCTCCGCGTCCTGCCACAGCACCGTCTCCTGGGTGACCTCGAGCCCGTCCAGCGTGAACGAGGCGACCAACCGGGATCCGGCCGGGCACCGCTCGGTTCGGACCGTGGCCGGGACCGATGACGAACCCGTCCCCGGTCCCTTGGGCGACAGGTGCCACGGGCCCTCCCCGTGCTTGGGATGCTGCGCGTACTCGTCCTGGATGACCAGCTCGTTGCCGGGCCCGGCTAGCACGCCCGCCCCGGTGCGCTTGTCGGTGACGCTGACCGTGCCGCCTCGCGTCGGATCCGCGGTGACCAGGTACCGGTCGTTCTCGATGGCGCCGGGCCCCGCGCTGACCTGCTGCCACTGCGCCGCGGATTCCTGGTCCTGCGCGGGGGTGACCTGATAGGCGCGGTAGCCGAGGGCGGGCACGTCGCGGGCCGCGAAGGTGAGCGTTACCTCGGCCAGCGACCCGTCCCCACGCCGCCGGACGCCCTCGGCCAGGGCCGGCACGGGATGCCCGGCGTCGTCGCGGAGCTCGATCCAGCGGCTGCCGTCGTGAGGCACCGCCACGGTGACAGTGGCCATCTGCTCCCGCGGCCGGGCCAGCCCGTTGAACACCCAGACCGCAAGCCCCGCCCGCGCCGTTCCCCCGGACCCCGAAACGCCGGATCCCGACAGATAGGCCACGGCATCCCGGCGCGCGCCGGAGCCCAGCTCCCACGCCTCCCGCCAGCCGCCGAGCAGGTCCAGGTACACCTGGTCGGACTCGACCCCGGTGATGCCGTCGTGGTGGGCCCCGTAGGCCAGCAGCCGCCATGCCTTGTCCAGCGCCGCGTGCGGGAACGGCGCTCCGGCCAGCCAGGCCAGGGTGCCGAGCCGCTCGGCCTCGCTGACCGCGCTCTCGATGGCGCGCTGGGCCTGCTTGGTGTCGATGTAGGAGACGTCCTTGCCGGTGTACACCGGGTTCATGTCCCGGGTCTGCGGCGTGATCCAGGCGCCCGCAGAGCCCCCGGAACCGGCTTCCGCGCGGACGGCGGCGAAGAACTCGCGCGGCACGGCCGTGGTGAACCTGGGCCAGACGTACCGCTGGTTCCAGTCCCGGTGGATGTCGGTCACCCACCGGGCCGGGATGACGTGGTCCGCGCCGACCGGCAGCAGGACGTTCCGGGTGGTCGCGACCTGCGCCAGCGCCCGGAACTGACCGTAGGCCTCGGCCTCGGCGGCCTGCAGGTCTGGGAGCGTGTGCAGCTTCCAGCCCGCGCCGTAGTGGTGCGCCATGTAGGCCGTGAGCAGCCCGCGGCCATCGGGTGAGATCCACTCGAACTCGGTGCTGAACTGCATCCGCCTGTCGCCGCCCGCAGCGCCGCTCGGCCCCCACTGGTGGAACGGACCGCGCGCCCACGCCGACGAGGTCAGCCCGGCCGCCGCCATCAGGCCCGGGTACCCCGGGTCGTGCCCGAACACGTCGAGCATCCACGCCGACCGCGGATCGCCGCCGAACACGTCCCGCTGAAACCCGATCCCGTATACCGCGTTGCGGATGATGGCTTCGGGGCTGATCAGGTTGGTGCTCGGCTCGTTGTAGTTGCCGCCGACGACCTCCACCCGGCCCTCGGCCAGCAGCGCGCGCAGGTCGTGCCGGTCCTGTGGGAAGGCGTCGAAGTATGGCTTCAGGTAGTCGATCTCGGCCAGCACGAACTTGTAGTCGTCATCCTTCCTGGCCTTGTCCAGGTGTGCGCTGACCAGCTCGAACGCGGCCCTGACGTCGGGCATCTCGCCGTTCTCGTCAGGCAGGCTGAGCCGGGCCTCGGCGAACTGCCCCTGGGTGTTCCACCACACCGGGTCATAGTGAAAGTGACTGACCATCCACATCGTCCAGCCCGGCTCGGCCACCGTGATGTCCGCCTCGGCCTGGGTCCGCCCCGACCCGGTCTCGACCGTCACCGTGACCCGGCGCGTGCTACCGGGCTGATAGGGCGCCGCGATCTCAACCGGGATTTCAAAGGCCTTCCGTTCGCCCAGGTTCAAACCCGTGATTCCGAACGGCCCCGGATCTCTCACTCCGGGCCCCTGCACGTATACCGTGGCCGCCGCGTCTGGGGCGCTAGCTGGCCCGTCGTTCTCCAGCGTCACCCGCACGACCTGCAGCGGGCGCTGCGCGGTCCCTACGAACAGGTCTGTCGATTCCACCTCGGCGATCCGCATATTTTCATCGTGGCATATGCGCTGGCCATCTGATCACACTGCGCGCAGCCGCCGGGTGAACGATCCCGTGGCGGCGGCCGGGTCGTCGGCGTCAGTGATGGCCCGGACGACGACCACGCGGGTAGCCCCGGCGGCCAGCACCTCGTCGAGCCGGGCCAGGCTGATGCCGCCGATCGCGAACCAGGGACGGGCCGGCGCCTGCCGCGCCACGTGGTTCAGCAGGCCCGGGCCGGTCGCCGGGCGTCCCGGCTTGGTGGGCGTGGTCCACACCGGCCCGGCGCAGAAGTAGTCGACGCCGGGCTCGGCGGCGGCAGCGTCCGCCTGGGCCGGGCTATGGCTGCTCCGCCCGATCACCGGCCCCGGACCCAGGATGGCCCGCGCGACCGGCACCGGCAGGTCGTCCTGGCCCAGATGAAGCACGTCGGCGCCCGCCGCGAGCGCCACGTCGGCCCGGTCGTTCACCGCCAGCAGGCGGCCGTGCCGGCGGCACGCGTCGGCGAACACCTCGAGCAGCCCGAGCTCCTCCTGGGCCTCTAGGCCCTTCTCGCGCAGCTGGATGATGTCCACACCGGCGCCGAGCACGGCGTCCAGGAAAGGGACTAGGTCACCGCGTGACCGCCGGGCGTCGGTGCACAGGTAGAGCCGCGCGTCAGCCAGCTGGGTCCGCGCATCGTTTGCCATCGCGCCATCCAATCACGTCGCTCAGGGTGAGATAAGCTAGGGAATCAACCACGGGAGCCCGCCAGGGCTGAGAGGGAGGCAGTGCATCCACGGGGGACGCCCCCCTGGTACCCCGCCGCACGCCTTCGACCGTCGAACCTGATCCGGGTAATGCCGGCGAAGGGAGTGGTCTTGGCCGAGATCGCAGACGTCGTCGTCGCGGGTGGCGGCGTCATCGGAACCGCGATCGCCTGGCGCGCAGCCGCCGCCGGGCTCGATGTCGTGCTGGTCGATCCCGAGCAGGGCCACGCCGCGTCACTGGTCGCCGCGGGCATGCTCGCCCCGGTGTCGGAAGCCCTGTTCGGCGAGGACGCGCTGCTCCGGCTCAACCTGCTCGCCGTCCGGCGCATCGGGTCCTTCGCGGCCGAGCTCGAAGAGGCCACCGGGCGTCAGGTCGGGCTGCGCCGCGAAGGGACGCTCGCCGTCGCCTATGATCCCGGCGACTACGCCGCACTGATCCGGCTGACCGCCTTCCGCCGGTCGGCCGGCCTGGACGCGGAAGAACTGGACAGCCGGGCCTGCCGCAAGCTGGAGCCCTTCCTGACCCCGGACGTGCACGGCGGCGTGCTGTTCCCGGGCGACTGGTCGGTGGACAACCGCCGGTACGTGGCGGCCCTGGGCGACGCGGCGCGTTCGGTGAAGGTCCGCTGCGTGCGGGACCGCGTGCTAGAGGTGCGGATCCGCGACGGGCAGGTCCGCGGGGTCCGCCTGGCCGACGGCGGCGACATCGGCGCGGCCCACGTCGTGGTGGCCGCCGGGTGCTGGTCCGGCGCGGTGGACGGGCTGCCAGACGCGCTGCGGACCGTCGTCCGGCCGGTCAAGGGCCAGCTGCTGCGGCTGCGCCATCCGGCCGGGATGCCGCCCGTGATCAGCCACACGATCCGGGCCATCGTCCGCGGCACGGATGTCTACCTGGTGCCGCGGGCCGACGGCGAGCTGATCGTGGGCGCTACCCAGGAAGAGCGCGGGCCAGACCAGACCGTGACCGCGGGCGCCGTGCACGACCTGCTGCACGACGCGATGAGCGTGCTCCCGGTGACCAGCGAGCTGATCCTGGCTGAGACCTGCGCGGGCCTGCGGCCGGGCACGCCGGACAACGGCCCGGTCGTCGGGCGGTGCGGCCCGGACGGGCTGCTGCTGGCCACCGGGCACTACCGCAACGGCATCTTGATGTCACCGGTGACCGCGGATGCGGCCGTGGCTCTGCTGGCTGGCCAGGCCCCCGCCCCGGAATGGGAGCCGTTCACGCCCCAGCGGTTCGCCGGAGAGGAACGGTCAACATGAGCATCCAGGTGAAACTCAACGGCGAGCCGCGCGACCTGCCCGACGGCGCGACCCTAGCCGACGCGGTCGCCGAGGTGACCAAGCTGGCCAGCGGCGTCGCGGCCGCCGTCAACGGCAAAGTCGTCCCGCGTGGTTCCTGGGCCGCCGCGTCGCTGGGTGAAGGTGACCAGGTCGAGGTGGTCACGGCCGTGCAAGGAGGGTGAAATGACAGACACCGATGTGCTGAGCCAAGCGGCTAAGTGGACCCCGGCCGACCCGTGGGTGCTGGCCGGCCGGGAGCTGGCCTCACGGCTGATCCTGGGTACCGGGGGAGTGCAGAGCCTGGACGTGCTGCGCCGGGTGCTCGACGCCTCCGGCACCGCGCTGACTACTGTGGCCATGCGCCGCGTCGCGTCCGCGGGGAACGGAGCCGGCACGCTGCTTGGCACCCTGCGGGAGGCCGGAGTGAGCATCCTGCCGAACACGGCCGGCTGTCACACCGCCAGCGAGGCGATGCTCACCGCCCGCCTCGGGCGCGAGGCGCTTGGCACCGACTGGGTCAAGCTGGAGGTCGTGGCCGACGATCACACCCTGCTGCCCGACTCGGTGGAACTGCTCGACGCAGCCCGGATACTCGTCGCCGACGGATTCGTGGTGCTCCCGTACACCAACGACGATCCCATCCTGGCCCGCCAGCTCGAACGGGCCGGGTGCGCGGCGATCATGCCGCTCGGCGCCCCTATCGGGTCCGGTCTCGGCGTGCGGAATCCGCACAACATCGCGATGATCGTGGAGCAGGCCGGCGTCCCGGTCATCCTGGACGCCGGCATCGGGACGGCCAGTGACGCGGCCTTCGCCATGGAACTGGGCTGCGACGCGGTCCTGGTCGCCTCGGCCATCACCCGGGCCGCCGAGCCCGAGCGCATGGCCACCGCGATGCGACTGGCGGTGGCGGCCGGGTACGCCGCCCGGACCGCCGGGCGCATCCCCCGCCGGTGGCACGCCCGCGCGTCCAGCCCCGTCGATGGACGCCCGGAGCTTCCCGAGTGAACGGTGTTGACCCCGTGCCGCGGGTGCTGACCATCGCCTCGTCCGACTCGGGCGGCGGCGCCGGCATCCAGGCGGACCTCAAGGCGTTCGCCCGCTGCGGCGCGCACGGCATGTCGGCCATCGTCGCGCTGACCGCGCAGAACACCGTGGGCGTCACCGCCATCCACGAGCTTCCGCCTGCCTTCGTGCGCGCGCAGATCGACGCCGTCCTCGATGACATCGGGGCGGACGCGGCCAAGACCGGCATGCTGTTCTCCAAGCCGCTGATCCAGGCCGTAGCCGACGCGCTGGCGCCGCGGGACCTGCCGCTGGTCGTCGATCCGGTCATGGTGGCCAGTTCGGGGAGCAGGCTGCTGATGCCCGACGCCGTCGGAACCCTGATCGCGCGGCTCTTCCCGCTGGCTTCCGTGGTGACCCCCAATCTCCTCGAGGCTCAGGCGCTCACGGAGATCGCGACAGAGGACCGCGCGAAGCTCGCCGAGGCCCTGGTTGCCATGGGCGCGCGAGCAGCCCTCGTCACCGGCGGACACGGTACCGAGCCCGTCGACCATCTCTTCGACGGCTCACGGCACCTGGCCATCCCGGTCACCCGCTACCCGGTCGCCGCGACCCACGGCGCCGGGTGCACCCACTCCGCGGTGCTGGCGGCTGGCCTAGCGGCCGGGCTCTCCATGGTCGACGCGGCGCAACAGGCCGCTGCTCTAGCCGGTGACGCGGTGGCCCACGGCCTGTCCGAGCTAGGCGGCGGCGAGGGTCCCGTGCACGTCCTGCACCGTTAATCCCAGCCTTCGCCGACCGGCCGTGCTGCTTATTCGGCTGGCGCCGTTCGGCCCGGTAGCCCGGCCCCTTGGTCCACTCCGGCCGCCTCGTCGGCGGGCCCTTACCCAACGTCTCGGAAGAAGTGTTCCGAGCGACTTGTCAAAACAACCCTTTCGAGGGTAGTCTTTCGAAACATGGCTTCCGAACAACATCCGATAGCCGGATTGACCGAGACGCAGGCGGCGGACGAGCGCCGTGACCAGGACGAGACACGGCCTGCGGCACCGAGCGGCGAGCCGGACGAGGCTCGCAGGCTCAACCTGACCGATTCCAAGGCCATCCGGGCGCTGGCCCACCCGGTACGGTGGGCGCTGCTCGAGGCCCTGGGCCAGGCTGGCACCCTGACCGCGACCCAGGCCAGCGAGATGCTGGGCGAGTCCCCGGCCAACTGCGCCTTTCACCTGCGGACCCTGGCGAAGTACGGGTTCGTGGAGGAGGCCGGCGGCGGCCGGGGCCGGGAACGCCCGTGGCGTCAGACGTATGACGGTATGAGCTGGCGAACGCGCGTGGAAGATCCGCAGGCCTCGCAGGCCGCCGAGGCCCTGGATCGGGTGTGGCTAGACCGGTCGCTGAACCGGGCCCAGCACAGCCTCACGTCGATGGCGAAATGGCCGAAAGTCCTCGAGAACGCGCTGGGCGCGACGAATTCCAGGCTCTACGTGACCGCGGAGGAGGCTGCGGAGCTCTACACCGAGATCCATCAGGTGTTCCAGCGCCTCCTTGGGCCGCGTCACCGCTACGCCGATCGCCGCGACCCCAGCCTGCGACCAGCGGACGCCATGCCGGTCGAGTTCGTCTTGATGGCGTACCCGGTGCTGGACCTGCCCCCGCTACCAGCTGCCGACGAGGCCAGCGAAACGGGCGCAGACGACCCGGACTGACGTCGCCCGGATCCGGCGAGAATGTCAGACCCCTTCGGCATACTGGCCAAGTCGAAAAAGCGAGCGAGCCAGGCCGAGGGCACTTATCAGCTGGCCGCCCCGAACGTATAACTCCACAGACCCGGTGCCCCGGGGTCATAACCGGGAACCCAGCACCGATCGTTCCGAGACCCACTAGGGCTCGAAACTCGAGATATATCTTGACTGAGCTAATACTCGAGATATATCGTAACTAACAGACGCAGACACACACGAGGAGCCGTCATTATGAATCCGGAAACCGCGATGACCCTGGTCGACCAGCGCCGCGAGGAGCTCACCCGGACCACGGCGCGCACCAGGCAGAACCGTAATGCGGGCCCGAGCTGGCTGAGCCGCCACCTGCCGCGCTGGCACGTCAGCTGGAGCCGGACGATCCTGTCGCCCGCCAGTGGACTCGGCACCGCTGGCAGCGGGAGCCCGGACCGTTCCGGCACGCGCGGATCGTCCGTGGTGATCATCATCTCGGCGCACCGCTAAGGCCCGGCGCGGACGGCACCAGGCCTTAGCGGCTCAGGCCGCGCCGCTGCCGTCGGCGACGTCAGCAGCCTGCGGCCGGGCACCCGACCAGCTCGCCCGCTGCGAGCTCGCCCGCCGGTATCTCGCCAGCGGCCAGCTCGTGGGCCAGGTCGCCGACCTCTAGGTCGGCGGTCGGGTCGTAAGGCAACGCACCCTGCTGGACCGGCCGGCGGCGCAGCCCGCTCAGGGCGACCAGCATCCCGATCGCCGCGACGCCGGTGATCAGGCCCAGCGCCGGCCGGTAGGCAGCCAGCGTCGCCGGAGCCGAAGCGGGCCGGCCCGCTCCGCCGGCGTCCACCACCGCCGTGACGATGGCCAGCACCAGGGCGCCCCCGACCTGGAACGAGGTCTGGAACAGGCTGGCCGCCAGGCCCTGCTCCGCGTCCGGGACGCCGGCCGTGGCCGCCACGCTGAGCGAGGAGAAACCGAGCCCGAACGCCAGCCCGACCAGCAGCGTGGCAGGCAGCATCACCGCCGGGTAGTCCGGGGGGATGCCAGCCCGCAGGAAGACCGCGTAGGCCAGAACCAAGCACGTGAAGGCAAGCCCGGTCAGCGGGGTCGGGCCGAACCGGCCGAGCAGCGATGCCATCCGGGTAGACAGGACCACGACCATCACCCCGGCCGGCAAGAACGCCAGCGCGGTCGACATGGCCGACCAGCCGGACAGCGTCTGCAGGTACTGCGTGACCAGGAACTGGAACGATATATAGGTACCGAACAGCGTTACGGCCCCGATATTGGCCCGCCGCAGCGCGGCGGAGGAGAAGATGCCGAACGGCACCAGCGGATCCCGGCTGCGCCGCTCGATGAGAGCGAACACCCAGACCAGCACGGCCACGGCGGCGAACGAGCCGACGGTCCGGGCCGATCCCCAGCCGGCCTGCTGGGCGGATACCACCGTATAGACGAGCAGCAGCGTGGCGACCGTGATCGTAAGCGCGCCGGGTATGTCGAACCTGCGCTCGCCTCGCCCGCTGCGCTCACCGCGAGGGATGAGCCAGATGGCGGCGGCCAGCACGCCGAGCGCGACCGGCGCGGGCACCAGGAGCGTCCATCGCCAGCTGATCTCGGTGAGAACCCCGGACAGCACCAGGCCCAGCGAGAAACCGCTTGCGCCAAAGACGGTGTAGATGCTGAACGCACGGTTCCGCATCGGACCCTCGGGGAACGTGGTGGTAAGCAGCGACATGCTGGCCGGAGCGGTGAACGCCGCCGCCGCGCCCTTGACGAACCGGGCCGCGATCAGCAGGCCCGGGCTGCTCACCAGGCCGCCGAACACAGACACCAGCGCGAACACGGCCAGGGCTACGAGGAAGACACGCCGACGGCCAAGCAGGTCCGCGGCCCGGCCGCCGAGCAGCAGCAGCCCGCCGTAACCGAGAACGTAGCCGCTGACAATCCATTGCAGTGAAGACGTGCTCAGGCCGAGCGCGGACCGGATCGACGGGAGGGCGACGCCGACCATCGACACGTCCAGCGCGTCGAGGCACAGCGCGCCGCCGCTATGCTGCGCTGGTGAGCGGGACCCAGGATAGTGTGGTGACCGCCTGGCGGGAGATGGCGGCCTGCCACGCGGCGGCGTGCGCGGCGCTCGAGCGCGAGCTAGGCGAACGGCACGGGCTCGGCGTGAGCGACTTCGAGGTCCTCGAGCGGCTCACCGAGAGCGAGGAGCGCAAGTTCCGCGCCCAGGACTTGGCCGAAGCCGTCCACCTGAGCCAGAGCGCGCTGTCCCGGCTGGTCGACCGGCTGGCCCGGCACGGCCTGGTCGAGCGGTGCGGCTGCGAAGGCGACCGGCGCGGCGTCTATGTGGTGCTGACCGAGGCGGGGGACAGACGCCACACCGAGGCCGTCCCGACCCACCGCGGGGTGCTCGCGCGCCTGCTGCCGGCCGCCATGCTGACCACGGCGGACAACCGATTGGGGTAGTGCTGACCTGCCCGCCGCCGGGATAATGTTAGGCATCCGAACTGCGAAGACGTGCGGCAGAGCGCCACGCCATGTGGTGGGGGAGCAAGATGAGTGATGCCTGAGCGGCCGGCCACCCTACGGGATGTGGCTGCTGCGGCCCGTGTCCATCCGGCCACCGCGTCTCGCGCGCTCAATCCGGAAACCCGCATCCTGGTCAGCGAGGATACCGCGCGCCGGGTGACGGCTGCCGCCGCCAAGCTCGGCTACCGGCCCAATCCGGTGGCGCGCAGCCTGCGGACCCGCCGTTCGCACACGGTTGGGGTGCTGATTCCGGACCTGAACAACCCGATCTTCCCGCCGATCGTCCGCGGCCTGGAAGACAAGCTCGCCGGGGCGGGCTACGTGGCCCTGATCGGCAACACCGACGCCGACGCCGACCGAGAGCGGCTGATCTTCGAGCAGATGCGGGCCCGTCACGTCGACGGCTTTGTGCTCGCTACCGCCACTCTGCACGACCGCCTGCTCGCCGAGGTGGCGGCGGCTGACCTGCCCGTAGTGCTGATGAACCGGCTCTCGCAGGACTACAGCTTTTCCTCGGTCTCGGTCGACAACGAGCAAGGCGCCCGGATGGCCATCGGTCACCTGGTCCAGCTCGGGCACACCCGCATCGCGCACATCGCGGGCCCTCAGGAGGCGTCCACCGGCGTGAGCCGGCTCCGCGGGTTCCGGGAGGGCATGGCGGCGCACGGGCTGGCGGTCCGCGAGGACCTGGTCGCCTACGCCGCCCGGTACACGGTCGAGGAGGGCACCCGCTGTGCCCGCGAGCTGCTGGCCGCCCGCGGCGGCTTCACCGCGGTGGCCGCGGCCAACGACATGCTGGCCGTGGGCTGCTACGCCGCCTTGGACGAAGCCGATCTGCAGTGCCCCGACGACATCTCGGTGATCGGGTTCAACGACATGCCGTTCATCGACCGGCTGCGGCCGCCGCTTACCACCGTGCGGTTCCCGCACTATCAGCTGGGTACCGAGGCGGCCCAGCTGCTGCTTGAGCGGATCGACCAGCGCGAGGCGCCGGTGAAGATCCTCTACCTCGCGCCCGAACTGGTCGTCCGCAAGTCGGTGACGGCGCCCGCCGGGTCGGCCGCGCAGTCCGGCGCCCGGGATGCGGGCGGGACCGCTCATCCGGCGCCGGTGCCGCTACGCCGGGCCTCGTCCCGCCGGGCCGGCGGGACGTCCCGGGGGTAAGTCCAACCGCGATCGGCGCGCGCGATTCCGAAGCTGGCGCAATCGATTGCCGTACGATGCCCCCGGAATCAGCACGCTGATGGAGCGGTACGACGCTGGCCCGACTCGGCTGGCCTCAGCGACAGAGCACCATACCAGGCCAGCCGCCGACCATGAACTGGTCCACTGAGATGGCATGACGGGGCGACTGGTGCGACCGATCACCGTTGTGGCGCGTCTTTGGTAACAGGTTGGCCATCGGGCATTGACAAGACGTGTGGTGCGAGTCCAGTTTTAGGTGCAAACGATTGTGACCAGGGGGCGGAAGGATCTGGTGGCATGGTCGGACATGAGAAAGCGCACCGGCTCGGCTGGCTGGGTACCGGGCGCATGGGGGTGGAGATGGCTCGTCGGCTGCTCGCGGCCGGCTGCGATCTGGCCGTCTATAACCGTTCGCCGGCCAGGGCCGAGCCGCTGGTCCGGTTGGGCGCCAAGCCCGTGGGTACTGCCGCGGAACTCGCCGCTAGCGACATCGTGTTCATCACGGTCGGATCATCGGATGACCTGATCGCCGCCGTGCTCGGTCGGCACGGGCTGATGTCCGGGGCTGCCGGATCGGCGCCCAGGGTGCTGGTCGACTGTTCCACGGTGTCGACCGAGTCCTCGGCTCGCGTCCGGGCCGAGATCGCCGACCGGGGCACCGCATTGCTCGCCGCGCCGGTGATGGGTAACCCCAAAGTGGTGCGGGCCGGAAAGATGACGGCCGCCGTCTCCGGACCCTGGGACGCGTTCGTCATGACCGAGCCGTACCTGACCATTCTCGGGCGCGGCGTCACCTACGTCGGCGAGGGCGAAGCGGCCAGGACGGTCAAGCTTTGCCACAACCTATTCCTCGGCGTGGTGGCGCAGTCGCTCGCCGAGATCACCGTTCTCGCGGAGAAGAGCGGCATTAGCAGGCAGGCGTTCCTGGCCTGCCTGAACAAGAGCGTGATGGGTTCGCTGTTCACCGGATACAAGACGCCCGCCTACGTGAACCTGGACTTCGAGGCCACGTTCACGGCCACGCTGCTGCGGAAGGATTTCGATCTCGGCCTTTCCGCAGCGCGTGAACACGAGGTGCCGATGCCGGTGGCCGCGATCGTCCATCAGCTCATCCAGGGCCTGGTCGGACGCGGATACGGTGATGCCGATTTCGCTGCACTGTTGGTGCAGCAGGCGGAGTCGGCCGGCCTAGCTCTCGTCAGCGAGCACGCGGACGTGCCCGACGGGCTCGACACCACTGAGTAACGCAGGCATTTACCGGAATGACGGAACAAGGAGGAAGGAGGAACCAGGCGTGAGACCTAATCTTCCCTGGCTCCCCAAGCGTGCCTTTGCTCTGAGCGGCGCAGCAGTGCTGTCGATAAGCGTTCTGGCGGCGTGCAGCAGCAGTTCGAGCAGCAGCACCAGCAGCACGAGTACCGGCTCCAGCTCCAGCCCGAGCTCCAGCACGCCGATTACCATCGGCGCGTCACTCTCCCTCACCGGGGACTTCTCAACGGACGGGATCAACTACGAGCACGGCTACGAGCTGTGGGCCAACGACGTGAACGCGCACGGCGGCCTGCTGGGCCACAAGGTCGTGCTCAAGATCCTCAACGACGCCAGCTCGCCCACCCAGGTTGACACCAACTACCAGACCCTGTTCGCCTCCGATCACGTCAACCTGGCTTTTGGGCCGTTCTCGTCACTGCTGACCACCCCGGCGTCCTCGGTGGCGGCCCGGTACGGCTACGCGTTCGTCGAAGGTGCCGGCGGCGCGCCGACGGTCTTCAACAGCCCGGCGAACCTCGCTGATCACAACGTGTTCGACGTCAGCCTGCCGATCAAGGACGAAATGGTCCCGTTCGTCAACTACATCGCGTCGCTGCCGGCCAGTCAGCGGCCGACGACCGCCGCTTACCCGATGGCCGACGACCCGTTCGCCGACCCGCCAGTCCAGCTCGCACAACAGATGCTGCAGGCTCTCGGGGTGAAGACCGTGTACTCCAAGATCTTCCCGGAGGAGGTCGCGGACTATAAGGCGCCCGCCGATGACGTTGCCGCTTCCAAACCGCAGATCGTGGTGCTCGGGTCCACCGACGTGCCGACGGTCGCAGCCTTCATGCAGGCCTTCGAGCAGCAGCACTACACGCCGAAGCTGTTCATCGCGGCGGCCGGTCCCGACCAGGGCTCGGCCTTCATCTCCGCGGTGGGCAAGGGCAACGCGGTCGGGATGATGGTGCCCAACGGCTGGTACCCGACGTATCCCAACGCGGCGAGCCAGGCCATGGTGGCGGAGTACGTGGCCAAGTACGGCGGCAACGCGTCGGGCGTAAGCTCCGACGTCGCCGAGGCCTACTCCGTCGGCCAGGTCATGGCCCAGGCAGTCACCGCGACCGGTGGCACCAACAACGCCAAGATCATCAGCTACCTGCACAGCGACGTCACGCTCACGAGCGTGCAGGGACCGGTGAAGTTCGACTCGCTGGGCGAGAACGGCGAGTCGGTGGCATTCGTCTCCCAGTGGCAGAACGGCGGCAACTCGTTCAACCAGGTGCTTCCGGCCGGCGTGGCCGGATCGGTGGCGATCATCGCGACCAAGCCGTCCTGGACCAGCTGACCTCGAGGAGAGAGTGAGTGGCACGCGAGATCTATCAGGCCATCGTCGACGGGATCCTGGTTGGCGGCGTCTATGCCCTGATGGCGGTCGGCCTGACCCTGATCTTCGGCGTGCTCGACATCATCAACATCGCCCAGGGCGCCATGGTCATCCTGGGCGCCTACCTCAGTTACGAACTGGCGGCACGGCTGCACCTCGACCTGTTCCTCGGGTTGCTGGTCACCGTGCCCGCCATGTTCGTGATCGGGGTCGTCATCCAGTGGGCGTTCATCCGGCCGCTGCGCGGCCGGGAGCGAACGTCGATGACGCTGCTGGTCAGCTACGCGGTCGCACTGATCATCGAGGGGATCCTCTACGAGGCCTTCGGGGCCGACGACCGGCAGCTGACCGCGTCGTACGTGACCTCGAGCGTTCACGTGTTCGGGTTCTACCTGTCCTACATCTACCTGTACGGCTTCGCGCTCGCGCTCGCGCTGATCGCGGCGCTGTACATCCTGCTGTACCGGACCAAGTTCGGCCGCAGCGTGCGCGCGACGATGCAGGATGAGACGGCGGCGCGGCTGGTGGGAATCAACATCAACCGCGTCGCCGCCGTCACCTACGGCATCGGCGTGGCCGTGACCGCGGCCGGAGGCATGGTGTTCGGGGCGACCAACGCCTTCGACCCCAACAGCGGCTACGACCTGATCTCGCGGCTGCTCGCGATCGTCATCCTGGGCGGCCTGGGCAGCATCGGCGGCGCGCTAGCCGCGTCCATCTTCATGCTCACCCTCGAGTCGCTGGTGGACATCTGGCAGCCGACCTGGGCGATCGTGGTCTTCTATGCCGCCCTCGTGCTCGTCCTGCTCATCCGCCCGACTGGTTTCCTTGGTCGCAAGGCTGTGCGGGCGCAGTGAGCGAGGATTACGTCGAAGGCCCAAAGGGCCTGGAGCGCCTCCGCGGGCTGGGGGGCGTGCAGCTCGCCTTCGTGATCGCGCTGCTCGCCGTCGCGGTGGCTTTCCCGGTGCTCTTCCCGAGCCCCGTGGCCACGAACTACGGCGTGTACGCGCTGATCTTCGTGGCGGTCGCGTCGGCCTGGAACGTCTTCTCCGGATTCTCCGGCTACATATCGCTCGGCCATGCCGTATTCTTCGGCAGCGGTGCCTACACGCTCGGCATTGCCGCCCGGGACTGGCACGTCACCGGGGTCGGCGTGTTCGCCCTGCTCCCGCTGGCGGCGGTGGCCGGGGCGCTGATCGCGGTGCCGTTCGGCCTGGTCGCGCTGCGGGTCAGGCGGCATACCTTCATCGTGATCACGATCGCGGTGTTCTTCATCTTCCAGCTGATGGCCTACAACTTCTCCTTCACCGGCGGCTCCACGGGCCTGGACGCGCCGTTCCTGCCCTGGGCCGCGCAGACCTACAACAACCCCTTCTACTACATCGCGCTGGCCTGCGCGGCGGGGACGATCGCGCTGGCCTGGCTGATCCGCCGCTCCCGGTTCGGCCTGCAGCTCCGCGCGATCAGGGACGACGAGGACCGGGCCCGCGGTCTCGGTGTGCACGCCATGCGGGTCAAGCTGACCGCGTTCGTCTTGTCCGGCGCGATCACCGGGCTGGTCGGCGCGGTCTGGTTCTTCTACCTCACCCAGGTCCAGCCGCCCTCCGGCTTTGACCCGCTGTTCGACCTGTCCGTGGTCCTGATGGCGTTCCTCGGCGGTCTGGGTACCGTTTCCGGCCCGGTCCTGGGCGCGCTCATCATCGAGCCCGGCCAGCTCTACCTGACCGCCAACACCAACGGCTACGTCAGCGAGATTCTGCTCGGCTCGCTGTTCCTGGTGGCGGTGTTGCTCGTGCCGCGGGGCATCATCCCGACCGGCGGCGAGTACATCCGCCGTCTGACGACCAGGGGCCGCGCGGCCATCCCGGCCGCGGTGCCCGCGGCGCCGCCGCAGCCATCAGATCCGGCTCACGTGCCGGAGGCGCGGGGGTGAGCTGCCTGCTGCGAACCGACGGAGTGCGCAAGTCCTACGGTGGCGTCCGCGCCTTGGATGCCTGCACGATCGAGGTCGACGAGGGCACGGTGGCTGGGCTGATCGGCCCGAACGGCTCCGGTAAGACCACCCTGTTCAACGTCATCACCGGTTATGCCAAGGCCGACGCGGGGGAGGTGTACCTGGCCGACCGGCGGATCACCAACATCGCCCCGGACAAGGTGTTCGCACTGGGCATCGGCCGGACCTTCCAGCTGACCAGGATCTTCCCCAGCCTCACCGTGATGGAGAACATGCTGGTCGCCTCGCAGCACCACCGGACCGGTGCGCGCAAGCGAGCGATAGAGCAGCTCGAGTTCATCGGTATCGCGGGCTATCACGCCTCGCTGGCCGGAACGCTTTCGTACGGCCAGCGCAAGCTGCTCGAGCTCGCCTACGTGCTGGTCGCGGATCCGGCCATCGTCCTGCTCGACGAGCCGGCCGGCGGCGTCAACCTGTCGCTGGTGAATCACATCGCGGCCCGCATCCGTGACCTGAACGCCGCTGGCAAGACCTTCCTCATCGTCGAGCACAACATGGAGTTCGTGATGGGCCTGTGCCACCAGATCACCGTGCTCGACTCGGGCACCGTGGTAGCCGCCGGGCCGCCCGACATCATCCGCACCGACCGCCGGGTTCTCGACGCCTACCTCGGCGAGGACATCGAGGACACCGAGGACATTGAGGACACCGACGAGGACCCGGATCCCGCGGAGGGCACATGACGGAACAAGCCATGGGACCGGGAACAAGCACCACGGCCCGTTCGGTACTAAAGATTGACGAACTGGTGGCGGGATACGGTGGCGGGGACGTGCTGCGGGGGGTGTCCCTGGAGGTGCCCGAAGGCGGGATTACCTGCGTCGTGGGCCCGAACGGCGCGGGCAAGTCCACGTTGATGGCGACGATCAGCGGGCTGCTGCGGCCGCGGCTGGGGTCGATGATGCTGGACGGCCAGAATCTCGTCGGCCGGTCGCCGCGTCAGGTCCTGGAGCTGGGGGTGGTGCAGGTGCCGCAGAACCACAGCCTGTTCCGTGACATGACGGTCCACGAGAACGTCGAACTCGGCGGCTACATCCTGTCCGACCGGGCGTTGACCGCGCGCAGGCTCGCGGCCGTCTTCGAGGTGTTCCCGCAGATCGCCGGCTGGGCCGGGCAGAAGGCCGGCAGCCTGTCCGGCGGTCAGCAGCGACTGGTCGAGTTCGCCCGCGCGCTGATGCTTGAGCCCCGGCTGCTGCTGCTCGACGAGCCGTCGATGGGCCTGGCGCCCAAGATCCTGCGGACCGTGTTCGACGCGATCAGGCAGATGAACGCGGCGGGCACCACGATGCTGCTCGTCGAGCAGAACGCGCGCGCCGGACTGCGGCTGTCCGACCACGGCGTAGTCATGGAGAACGGCCGCGTGCGGCTGTCCGGGACCGGGCGTGAGGTTCTGGAGAACCCGGAGATCGGCGCCCTCTACCTCGGCGGTGCGGTCAGCTCTAGCTGATCGGCGGCGGCCTTGGGCTGGCTGGGGCTGGTTAGGGTCCAAAGGCAGGCGAGGAGGGTGGCTATGGCGCAGACGATGCTGCTGCGGATCGGGGCCGACGCCAGCTGCACCGATGGAGCCTGCGGTCGGGTGAGCCGCATCATCGTCAACCCGGTCGCGCGGCAGGTCACTCAGCTCGTCGTCGATCCCAAGCACCGGGATGGCCGGGGGCGGCTTGTTCCTGTTGACCTTGTGGATGCTCCGGCGGGCCAGATCCGGTTTCGCTGCACCCTAGCCGAGTTCCAGGCGCTCCCGCCCGCCCAGGAGACCGAGGTCGTGCCGGATCTCGACCCCACCGGGCACTCGCACCCAGACCCCGCCCTTACACAGGGGTACTTGGTGCCTTTGTCCCCTTGGATGCGCGGTCGCCGCGGCCCTGGCCAATCGGGAGTCCCGCAGGAGGTCACCGTCGACTCCGTCCCGTCGGGCGAGGTGGACATACGCCGCGACCTGGCCGCCAGTGCGACCGACGGTGAGATAGGGCAGGTCCAGGGGCTGGTCGTGGAACCTGGTGGCCACCAGGTGACCCACGTGCTCCTCCGGCAGGGCCACAGATGGGGCCGCAAGGAAGTGGCTATCCCGATTGGTGCTGTGACTAAGATCGGGACCCTCCTGGTCCATCTCAGCCTCACCAAACACCAGGTGGAAGACCTGCCGCCGGTAGACATTGATTACCGAGCGGGCTAGACCTGCACGGGGCCGCTACTTCTTGCGGGCCAGGGTGAGGCCGTCGCCGATGGGGACCATGACCAGCTCGACGCGGTCGTCGGCGGCGGCGTGGTCGTTGAAGTCCCGGATCGCGATCACGGCAGGATTGTCGTTGCCCGCGTCGATCACGCGGCCGTGCGAGAACGTGTTGTCGACCATGATCAGCCCGCCTGGGCGGATCCGCGGCACCACCTGGCGCCAGTAGCCGAGATAACCGCTCTTGTCGGCGTCGATGAAGGCCAGGTCGAAGCGCTCGTCCTCGGGCAGCGACAGGAGCGTGTCCATGGCCGGGCCGAGCCGCAGCTCGATCCGGTCCTCCAGGCCCGCCTTCTCCCAGTACTTCCTGGCGATCCAGGTCCACTCCTCGCTGATGTCGCAGCACAGCAGCGTTCCGCCGGGGGCCAGGCCCCGGGCGATGCAGATCGAGGAGTAACCGGTGAAGGTTCCGATCTCGATCGCCGACCTGGCCTGGGCGAGCTGCGTGAGCAGGGTCATGAAGGTGCCCTGCTCGGGAGCGATCTGCAGGCCGGTCTCGGTCGGGAACAAGTCCGCGGTCTCGTTGGCCAGCTCCCGCAGGACAGCGTCCGGCGGGCTGCTGTGCGCGGTGAGATACGCGTTGAGATGAAGGCTGATCTGCTCGGTGCGCCGCGTCATGGGGACAACGGTATAGGCATGACCTGATGTTCGCGAGATCGTGGTGCGTATTATCTAGTTTCTCGATCATTTTTATATGATTCGAGATCGCCGAGGCGCGGGGCCCGGGGAAGGGTCGGCGGCCTGGCCGCCGTGCGCAGTAACACCGTCTGACCCCGCCTCGGGAATCCGGATTCCTAGTTTATGTTCCAGCTACGAACTAAAAGACTCTCAAAACAAACGTTCATTTGCACGTGCATGCGAGGAATGATTTAAGCCTTATAAACATGACTCGGTGTTTCCTGTCACGCGGGTGCTCTGTTTTGTGTGCGTTAACATTCCGGTACGCGCGACGCGGAAGATCCTCTGCGGCGTCCACCGACCTGGGTGAAATAAGCGAAATACCGGTCTTTACCGGACGTACATCCGGGGTGCGTGAGGCACAGACTGCACGGAGTGACCTCGGGTTCATACGGAAAGTATTCATGCGATTACACATTTACGTGGAAGCTGAGACGAATATTCCCAATGGGGTAGCGCGCGCACGCCGTTGCGGTCAATATTGCTCCGACGGTCACTGTCGCCCGTATTTCCGCGTGGTGCCAGACCGTCATCCTATTTACGGGGAGTGCCTTCCGGCTTGCGGCGGGAGGGTCATCAGCACGCCTGGCAGGCGCAAGGAGGGACGGCCGACCATGACCGTACGAGGGACACCGGACCGTGGGGGCGCCCCCGGTGATCCGGGAAGCCTCATGAGCCCCCCGCAGGCCTTCGCGCCGTCGACCGCATGTGACGCCGATCCCCGCTGCCGCCACGCGGCGTGCTTCCAGATCCAGCTGGAGGCCTCGCAGCCGCAGCAGGCGGACCGGCAGGCGCTCGCCTGCGCCTATCACGTGGCCGACGTCATCGAGGCGCTGCGCGGCTGGGCACGCGAGCACGACCTGGCGGGTGGCCAGCTGACCATCCTGGCCATCGAGCCCGCCGCGGGCGGGCGTCAGGCTGACGGAACGAGCGGCTCCAAGACCGCCGCGCTGCGCGAATTTGCCTTCGGCACCATCCCGCTCAAGACCATCCCGCCCAGTCCGGCCCCGCACCGCGAGCCGACGAGCTAAGCCCGGGCGCCCCGGCCGTCACCTACCGGCCGGGTTCGTAGCGACGGCCTGGCTCAATCCAGGCGGGACGGCCGGAGCCGCAGTGCGCGGGCGACATCGGCCGCGAACGAGGCGGCGTCGGCCGCCTCCAGCGAGGCGAAGGAGATCCTGATCCCGGGAGGCGCGGCGATGCGGAACCGGTGCCCGGGGGCGACCGCCCAGCCCGCCTCGGCCAGCGAGGACGCGACNNGCCGTGCCCTCGCAGGGCCGAGCGCAGCGCCTCGCCGCGGCCGGCGTACACCTGCGCCGCGCGACGCAGCACCCGCGCCACCGACGGGTCCGACCACAGGTCCGCGACCAGTTCCTGCAGCTGGTAGCTGACCCACCCGGTGCCTAGCGCCTGGCGGCCTGCCACCCGCGCGACGGTGATCTCGTCCCCGGCCAGCACCGCGAGCCGCAGGTCGGGGCCGAGCGACTTGGACACCGAGCGGAGGGTAACCCAGCGCGGCAATCCGGCGGTCGCCGAGCGGGCGGGCACGCCCGCGACCGGCCCGGCGTGGTCGTCTTCGATCAGCCCGGTGGACGGGTAGCGGCGCAGGACCGCGCCGATCGCGGCCGCGCGATCGGCGTCCCAGGCGGCGCCGGTGGCGGCCTGAGCCCGCGGGGTCGCGATCACCGCGCCCGCGCCCCGGGCCAGCGCGGCCGCGAGCTCGGCGGGCCGCAGACCCAGGTCGTCCACCGGCACCGGCACCGCGGTATAGCCCATGGCCGCGACCAGGTCGAAGGTCACCGCGTGGCCGGGATCCTCGACGATGACCCGGTCCGCGGGGTTCAGCCAGGTCGCGAGGACCCGCTCGATGCCGTCCAGCGCGCCGCCGGTGACCATGAGGCTGGTCGCGTCGATGCCGTCGGCGGCCAGCTGCTCGGCGGCCAGCCGCCGCAGCCGCGACGTGACCGGGGCCTGCGCGTACATCCGGCCCGGCCGCATCGGTGGCCGGGCCGGCAGGTCAGGTAGCAGGTCCGGATCGGGGCCACCGGTGACGAGGTCGCGAGCGCCCGCCGGAACGGTCAGGTACCCGCGGCTGCTGACCGGGGGAGCGCCCCGGATCCGGGTGCCGGCCCGGCCCGCGCCCGCGGTGATACCCCGCCGGCGCAGGTCACCGTAGGCGGCGGCGACCGTGGTCGGACTGACCCCGAGCTGGCCGGCTAGCTCACGGACCGGAGGGAGCTGGTCGCCCGGGCTCAGCTGCCCGCCGCGGACGCCCGCCTCGACGCTGGCCGATATCTCCTTGGCGGTGCCGCCGGATAGGCGATATCGTACCGGTATATTCACAATTTGTACTGTAACATTATGCGCGACTAACTGAGGGCGGCTCAGGGACATCCATGACCGAGAACTTCTCTGCCGAGGCCAGGCTCGTCCACGCAGGCACCGAACGCACGGCGAGCCAGCCGGCCACCCCGCCGCTGATCCCGGCCAGCATCTACGTATCGGAGGGCACGCCGCGCCCGAGCCGGGCCTACGGCCGGGACGGCAACCCGGGTTGGGAGGCGCTCGAAGAGGCGCTCGGCGGCCTGGAGGACGCTCAGGCGGTGGTCTTCGCCTCCGGACAGGCGGCCTCGATGGCGCTGATGCTCACTGTGGCCGCGGGACGCGAACGCATCGTGCTGCCCAGCGACGGTTACTACGGGGGCCGGGTGCTGGCGGACAAGTTGCGGCCGCACGGTGCCCGCCCGGTCCACGTCGACCTGCAGGACCTGGCCGCGGTGGCGGGCGAGCTGAAGGCCGCGCGGTCGGTGCTGTGGGCCGAGACGCCGACCAACCCGCTGCTGCGGGTGGCCGACCTAGCCGGGCTGGCCGCGGCCGCGGCCGCGGCCGGAGCGCCCATGGTGGTGGATAACACCGCCGCCACCGGCCTGCTCCAGCGGCCGCTAGACTGGGGCGCTACCGCGTCGCTGTACTCGCTGACCAAGGCGATATCCGGGCATTCCGACGTGTTCGGTGGCGCGGTGGTCAGCCGGGACACCGAGCTGCTGACCGGGCTGCGGGCCTGGCGCAGCAGCGGCGGCGCCATCTTGGGGCCGTTCGAAGCCTGGCTGGCGCTGCGCGGGCTGAAGACTTTGCCGCTGCGGATCGCGCGCCAGTCCGGCAGTGCGCTGGCCGTCGCCCGGTACCTGGCCGGTCACCGCCGGGTACGCGCGGTTCATTACCCCGGCGTCGAGCCGTCCACCCTCGCGCTCGCTAGCAGGCAGATGCCGGACGGCTTCGGTCCGCTGCTGTCCTTCGAAGTCCACGGTTCCGACGTCGACGGCGCCGCCGCCGCGGACCGGGTGGTGGGCAACTCGCGCCTGATCCTGCCCGCCACCAGCTTCGGCGGCGTGGAGTCGACCTGGGAGCGGCGGGCCCGGTGGCCAGCCGAAACGGCACCGGCCGGCCTGATCCGGCTGTCGGTCGGCGTCGAACCAGCCGCCGACCTGATTACCGATATCGGTCAGGCCCTGAACACCCTGGAGGTGCCGTGACGCGCACGAGCGCAGGCGACTACGAGATCGACGACGA
>PLIQ01000099.1 GCA_003140115.1 Actinomycetota bacterium
GGCTCAGCCGGGGCGAGGGCCGGCGGCTCAGCGGGGCAGGGGCTTGGGCTCAGCGGGGCAGGGGCTTGGGCTCAGCCGGGGTAGGCGGGATTCTGGCCTGGCTCGCCGAGTTGATACCACGGGCCTTTCAGGCTGGTCGAGACGGCCAGGTTGCCGCCGGACAGGCCGGCCACTAGGACGTTCGCGTCGCCGTCGGCGGTGATGGAGGTTACGTCCGGGGGGGCGACCTGCAGGTCCTGGGCCGACTGCCCGTCGACGGGCACCTCCGACAGGGTGTTCCCGCCGACCGCGTCGTTGACCACGATCAGGTCATCGGCGTCGTACCAGGCGACCGACCCCGGATGGGTGAGGCCCGGGCCGATGGAGGCGTACGTCCTGATGACCAGGTGCGCCGCGGGCGAGCCCAGCTGATCGCTGGCGGGCTGCTGGCCGACGGCGGCGAGGTAGAGCCCGGGACTCGAGGCGCCGGGGCTCTGGGCGATGAAGGCGATCCGGACGCCGTCCGGCGCGACGGCCAGGTCGGTGACGGAGCCGTTGACGGACCCTTCCAGCGTCACCGGGACATAGCCCTTACCGGTGGGCTGCAGCATGTCGATGCTGCCGTTCTGCACGACCCAGAGCTTGTCGTTCCGATCCCAGGCGAGCGCGGTGATGCCGCCGCCGGTCAGCCGGGCCGTGTGCGAGAACAACGCGGCCTGGCCCGACAGCGTGCCGACGTAGAGGCTGCCCTGGCCGGCCGTGACGACGGCCAGGTACTTTCCGTCCGGTGACACCGCCGCCATGGTCACGGCCGGCAGCGACGGGGGCTGAGCGGGCGGCGGCCCCGCGTTCGCCTCGTGCACGCCGTTGCTGTTGACGCACTGCTGGCTGGAGAACGCGCCGGTGCGGCCGACGAGGGGCGCGACCGGGCCGATGAGTCCGGAAAGGCCCAGCACTTCGGAACCGCAGCGGGCCCACGACTGCCCGCCGTCGATGTAGTAGAAGCTGGCCGGCGCCGACGGGTAGGAGTCAAAGCACTGGTAGGCAGCCCGCGTCTGATCCAGATCCGGGGTCGGGCCGCCGGGACAGGGTGCGGAGGGCGGCGTCCAGGGCTTCCCGTTGAGCTCCAGCACGACGGACTGGATGTTGGGCAGGCTGCCGGCCGGCGCGGTCAGCGTCCAGACCAGTTGCGCGGCGAACCGCTCGAGTTGCCTCGGGCTGGGCTTGACCGTCTTGCCGACGGTGAGATTGACCGTGGCGGTCGAACCGTCGTTGGTGACCTGCTGCTGCACGCTGGTGCCCGGCGGAAGCCCGGTGACGGTCGCGTTGGCCAGCCAGGGCGTCTTGGGGCCTGCCGTGAGCGAGTTCACCAGGCCGGTGAGCAACTGTGAGACCGTGGCGCCCAGCGGCACGAACACCGAGTCCGGGACGAGCACCTGGTCCTGCGGGTCGAAGAAGTACAGATCCTGCGCCTTGTAGAACAAGGGAAAATCGCCGACGGGCAGCATCCGGTAGCCGGGCGGATCGGTAATGCGCCACTGGCCACCGACCTTGACCAGGGTGAAGGGGTAGGAGGCCGTCGCCGTCGCCGCCGCCGGGCCCGGGTTCAGCACCGAGACGTACTGACCGGAGCCGTTGAAGCTGGCCTGTACCGTGCCCGTGACGTCGACCGAGGCCCGCGGGCTGGCGTTCCGGGCGGTCTTCGGGGCCAGCGCCGCCTTGGGCACGGTCAGGCTGCTGTACACGTTGACCGCGAAGCCCGGGTTCCATTCCTTGACGGCCGAGCTGGTCAGGTACAGCTGGGCCGCCTGGTAGGTCGGGTAGCTGGCGGCGGCGATCAGGAACCCCTGCACGATCTGCGACGGATTCTCGCCTGCCTGCGGCCCCAGGGGCACCGAGCCGATCAGGTTCCCCTCCGGCGCGCTGCTCTGCGGGCTGGCGTTGAACTCCCCGGCCGGACCGTTGGACGGCATGGCCACGCAGCCCGCCACGGCGGTGACCACGGCGGTGACCACAGCGGCCAGCACGCACATCCGCCGGGCGCCGCCCAGCCACCGCCGGGGCGGGGCGGGGCCAGCGACGGGGGGGCTAGCCACGGGAAATCACGTCGCCAACCTCGCCGGGGGGATACGGTTCCACCGCGCCCAGGCCGGCCGCGAGCTCCACCTCGTCCGGCTCGAGCGGCAGCGGCGAACCGACCAGGTCCTGGCCGACCACCCGGGGCAGGGTCAGCCGGAACACCGAGCCCTTGCCCCGCTCGCCCCAGGCCTGCAGCCAGCCGCCGTGCAGCCGCGCGTCTTCCAGCGAGATGGCCAGGCCCAAGCCGGTGCCGCCGGTGGTGCGGGCCCGGGCCGGGTCGGCGCGCCAGAACCGCTCGAAGACCCGCTGCTGCTCGCCCGGACGCAGGCCCACGCCGTAGTCCCGGACCGAGACGGCGACCGCGGCGCTGTCGAGCGCGGCGGTGACCACGACCTCCTTGCCTTCGCCGTGCTCGACCGCGTTGACCAAGATGTTGCGCAAGATGCGCTCCACCCGGCGCCGGTCCACCTCGGCGAAGCATCCGGTCGCGGGTAGCCGGAAATCGATCCGGCTGCCCCGGCGCTCGGCCAGTTGCTGGGCGTCGTCGGCCGAGCGGCGGACCAGATCGCACACGTCGACCAGTTCGGCGTCCAGGGTGGCCGCCCCGGCGTCGTACCTGCTGATCTCGAGCAGGTCGACCAGCAGCTCCTCGAACCGCTCCAGCTGGCTCTGCAGCAGCTCGGCGGACCGGCCGCCGGCCGCGTTGAGCTCGGCCCGGGACTCGAACAGCAGGTCGGCGGCCATCTTGATGGTCGACAGCGGAGTGCGGAGCTCATGGCTGACGTCCGAGACGAACTGCCGCTGCACGCTGGACAGATCCTCGAGCTCGCGGAGCTTGGCCTGCAGGCTGGCCGCCATCTCGTTGAACGAGGTGGCCAGCGCGGCCAGGTCGTCCACGCCGAGGACCTGCATGCGCTCCTCGAGATGACCGGCCGACACGCGCTGAGCCGCCTGGGCGGCGTGCCGGACGGGGAGCACCACCCACCGGGTCACCAGTGAGGCGATCGCGGCGAGCAGGACGACCAGGGCCAGCCCCACGCCGACCAGGATCCGCTGGATCAGCGCCAGGAAGGACTGCTGCTGGGTGAACGGGAACACGTAGTACAGCTGGTAGTAGGGGCCGAGCGGCTCGCCGACGGCCAGCGCCGGGCCGGAGGTTCCGTACCCGGGGCTGTAGGTCAGCACGGTTGGTTCGGACCAGGGCGTGGCGGTGTAGTCGTTGTCGGAGCGATGCTGCCCCTGCTCGCGCCCCACGTCGGCGATCAGGCCGGGCGGGATGGTCGCCGTGATGTTCACGTTGCGCTGGGCCGCCCACTGCGCGCCGACCGGCCCGCCGTCGGTCAGCTGGACGAAGACCAGGTAGCTGCCGGTGCTGCCGCTGGCCGTCTGCAGCGCCGCGGCGATGGGCACCGCGGTGCTCAGCGCGTCGAACTGGTTGAGCGGCGCATCGAGCACGTGCAGGCCAGCCTGGTCGAACGCGAAATTGGCGCCGTTCTGCACCTGGGCCCGGTCGGCGCTCTCCGCGCTGCTGAGTAGCCCGGCGGAGATCGACTGGACCAGGAAGAAGCCGAGCACGGCGATGACCAGGGCGGACAGCACCAGCGTGGTCGAGACCACTCGCAGTTGCAGCGAGCGATGCCAGCGGCTGCGTAGCTGGGCCACGATCTGGCGCTGCCAGCGGCGCCCGGTAAACAGGCAGCGCCGCACCCAGGCCGGCAGCCTGCGCATGACGGACTTGCCGAACGGCGACCGGACAAAGACGGTAATCCAGTCCTGCTGCCGATCCGTGCTCGCCGCTGCCACCGTAACGACCCGACTTAGCCAGGACCTGCCTTGTAACCGACACCGCGCACGGTCACGACGATCTCGGGGTGCTCGGGATCCCGCTCGATCTTGGCCCGCAGCCGCTGTACGTGCACGTTGACCAGCCGGGTGTCGGCCGCGTGCCGGTAGCCCCAGACCTGCTCGAGCAGCACCTCCCGGGTGAACACCTGCCTGGGCTTACGGGCCAGCGCCACGAGCAGGTCGAACTCCAGCGGGGTGAGGTTGAGGGTCCCCCCGTCGCGCTTCACCGAGTGGCCGGCCACGTCGATGACGATGTCGCCGATCTGGAGCATCTCCGGGGCGGGCTCGTCGGTCCGGCGGAGCCTGGCCCGGACCCGGGCCACGAGTTCCTTGGATTTGAACGGCTTCATGATGTAGTCGTCGGCCCCGGACTCCAGGCCGAGGACCACGTCGACGGTGTCGGTCTTCGCCGTCAGCATGACGATCGGAACCCCGGACTCGGCGCGGATCTGACGGCACACGTCGATTCCGTCGGAGCCAGGAAGCATCAGGTCCAGCAGCACCAGATCGGGCCGTGAATCCCTGAATACCTCGATCGCCTTATCGCCGTCGGCTACGAACGTCGGCTCGAACCCTTCGCCGCGAAGCACGATACCGAGCATCTCAGCGAGGGCGGCGTCGTCGTCGACGACCAGCACGCGTCCTTTCATGGGCCCCATCGTTCCATTGATTGACTCTGCGTGGACGCAGGCTACCCCCATTTACCTGCTCAGCGACACCTGTTCGGCGTTAGCTTTTCCGATTTGCGGGTAATCGAAACGGTTTTGCGGGGAGCGACCGGGCCCGTGGCCCGTCACCTGGCCCGGCGGCGAGGCGGCCCGGGCCTGGCCCGGGGACGGAACGCGGGCGGGGTGACCGGAGGCGGGTAACCCACGGCCGTTCGGCATAAAAAGGGTTTGTCTTTGGCAAACATGCAGGCGAGGCTAGAGTAGATGGCCATGGCGGAGCCCCTGCGGAACATCATCGACCCAGGCTGGGCCGATGCTCTGGAGCCTGTCGCGGGGCGGATCGCCGCGATGGGGGACTTCCTGCGGGCCGAGGTCGCCGCCGGGCGGGGGTACCTGCCGTCGGGTGATAACGTGCTGCGCGCGTTCAAGCAGCCGTTCGCGGGCGTGCGGGTGCTGATCGTCGGCCAGGACCCCTACCCCACCCCCGGGCACGCGGTGGGGCTTGCCTTCTCCGTCGCGCCGCAGGTCCGGCCGCTGCCGCCCAGCCTGGTCAACATCTTCCGCGAGTACTCCGAAGACCTCGGTTATCCGACGCCCGCCACCGGGGACCTGACACCATGGACCGAACGCGGCGTGCTCCTGCTCAACCGGGTTCTCACCGTTCAGCCTGGTAAGCCAGGATCACATCGGGGCCGGGGGTGGGAAGAGGTGACCGAGCAGGCCATCCGGGCGCTGGCCGCGAGAAAAGCCGCCGCGGGAGCGGGCGGCGAGCCGCTGGTGGCGATCTTGTGGGGACGAGACGCGCGGACGCTCGCCCCGCTGCTCGAGGGCGTGCCCAGGACCGAATCGGCGCACCCGAGCCCGTATTCGGCGGCCAGCGGGTTCTTCGGTTCGCGCCCGTTCAGCCGGGCTAATCAGCTACTTGAACAGGAAGGTGCCGAACCGGTCGACTGGAAACTACCCTAGGGACGCATACCTCAAGGATCCCCGAAAACTCGCGTAGTAACGCCTGATGGTAGGCTTAATTGCCTGTTTCGGGGGCAGTTTTACCGTTTCTGCATGGGAACAGCTGAATAGGCAACAGGGGAAATCGCGTGGACGGGCGGGACCGGACCAGTGGAATACACGCAGGTAGCAGGACGTGAGCCGACGCCAGTCCACGAGCACTGGCTGAGCCGGCGCCGGCTGCTGATCGCGAACGGGGCATTCGCGATCTACGCCACTGCCCTGGCCGTGGATACCGGGCATGCGGACCGGACCTGGGCCATCTGGGCGGCGGCGGGCTACGGGGTGACGACAGTTATCTTCTGGCTCACCCGTCACAAGAACGTACCGCTCATTTTGCCGCTGCTGGTGGCGCTGGCCGGAGCGCTGGCCGCCCCGGTGACCTGGCTGGCGACCAGAGTGGCGCCGACCGCCGAGGTGAGGGTGATCTCGCAGTCGGCGGTCCTGCTGCTGCAGCACGGCACGCCGTACCTGCCGCCGGGGCAACTGGACAGCTGGCTGTCCTACAACCCGTACCTGCCGGTCATGGCGGTGTTCGGGATGCCCAAGGCGCTGGGGGCGACCGGGTTGTTCGCCGATCCCCGGGTGTGGCTGACGGCGGTGTCCATCGTGTTGATCTGGGCGGCGTTCAGCGTCGCCGCACCGCACCGGCACTGCGACGGCTGCCGGCACGGGGTCCTGCTGTCGACCGTGTTCATCGCGGCCTCCCCGGTGATCGCGTTCCCGCTGGCGGTCGGGATCACCGACCCGCCGGTGATCGCGCTGATGTTCCTCACGCTGGCGCTGATCGCCAGGCCGTCCGGGCTGATCCGGGCCGCGGCCGCCCTCGGGGTCGCGGCGGCCATGAAGGCCACCGCGTGGCCCGCGGTCCCGGTCTTCACCGCGATGCTGACCGCGCGGGACGGGGCCAGGAAGGCGTGGCGCTTCGCCGCGGCCACGATCGTCATCGCGATCGGGCTATCCGTCCTGTTCGCCCCCGCCGGGCTGGCTAACCCGTATGCGTTCCTGCAGAACACGGTGTTGTTCCCGCTCGGCCTGACCAAGCACAAGACCCCGGCGGCCAGCCCGCTGCCCGGGCACCTGCTGGCCGATACCGGGATGGCCGGTCACTGGGCCGCGGTGGGCCTGCTGGTCGCGGCGGGAGTCGCCTTCGTGGTGTGGCTCATCGTCCGGCCGCCGCGCGACACGCGGGCCGCCGCGTGGCGCCTGGCCGTCGGGCTGACGGTCATGTTCACGCTGGCCCCGGCCACCCGGTGGGGCTACTTCGTGTACCCGATCGGGCTGGTCGGGTGGCTGCTGCTGACCCGCCCGCCGACCGTCGGGGCCGGGGCCGCGGCCGTGCGCCCGCCGATCGAGATCCCGGCTCCGGCGGCCGGCGAACAGAGCCTGCCCGCGGGCGCGCGCTCGTTAGTGCCCTCCCAGGGCCCTCCNNTCCTAGGACCCGATGCGCCAGGAATCTAGGTAGGCCTGCTGGGCGGGGGTGAGGGTGTCGATCGACGTGCCGGTCGTGGCCAGCACGAGCCGGGCGGCTTCGGCGTCGATGTCGGCGGGTACCTCGTGCACGCCAGGCGGGAGCTTGTCTGATGAGACGGTGTTTGACGACACGGTGCGAGCCAGCCAGGCCAGCGCCAGCGCCTCGATGCCGAACGCCAGGTCCATCACCTCGGGGGGATGGCCTTCCGCTGCGACCAGGTTGACGACCCGGCCCTCGGCCAGCAGCAGCACCGTCCGGCCGTCGCCGAGGTCGTAGGCGTCGACGTGCGGCCGTACGTCCTGGTGCACGGCCACGGCCAGGCCGGCCAGCGCCCGGACGTCGACCTCCACGTCGAAGTGCCCCGCGTTGGCCAAGATGGCACCGTCGCGCATCTTGGTCACGTGCTCGGCGGTGATCACGTCGCACGATCCGGTCGCGGTGACGAACACCTCGCCCAGCGCCGCGGCCTCCGCCATGGGCAGCACGCGGAAGCCGCGCAGCGACGCGTCCAGGGCCCGGACCGGGTCGATCTCGGTGACGATGACCTGGGCGCCGAAGCCGCGGGCGCGTTCGGCCACGCCCTGGCCGCTGGTCCCGAACCCGGCCACGACCACGGTCTTGCCCGCCAGCAGCGTGTTGGTGGCNNCCCTTTACCTGTGGCAGCAGCGCCGCCGCCCGGGTGTGCAGCGTGTTCACCAGGTCACCGCCGTCGTCGATGACCAGGTCCGGGCCGGCCGGTGCCTGCGCCAGGGCTCGCTCGATGTGGCGGTAGTAGCCGCGCCGGTCCACCCCGGCCCGGGCGAAGACCGCGGTGCCGTGGTTTATGGCGAGCGCCGCCGCGATATCGTCCTGGGTGGACAGCGGGTTGGACGCGGCCAGCGATACCGCCGCGCCGCCCGCCCGCAGCAACCGCACCATCATCGCGGTCTCCGCGGTCACGTGCAGGCAGGCCGCGACGGCCAGCTCCTCGAACGGCCGCTGGACGGCGAACCGCTGCATGAGGCCGGCCATCAGCGGCATGGCCCGCTCCGCGTAGCGGATGCGGACGTCACCGTCGGCCGCGAGCGCCGGGTCGGCGATGTCCCCGTGGTACAGGCCGGTGGTGTCAGTAACAGTTAGGTCAGTAACGGTAGCGCTCC
>PLIQ01000181.1 GCA_003140115.1 Actinomycetota bacterium
TCATCGTCTTCGCTTTGTGGTACTGGGAGTTCGACCGCGGCGGCCCGGTGGCCCGGGCCAACGGCGACCGGATGTACCCGGACTTCTTGTTCGCGCAGATGACCAGCCCGCAGCTGGCCCCGCCGGACTGGGAGCCGGCCTTCAGCGACTACCTGTACCTGTCGTTCACCAACGCCGCCGCGTTCAGCCCCACGGACGTGCTGCCGCTGTCCCGCTGGGCCAAGATGGGCATGACGGCGCAGGCCATCGTGTCGGTCGTGACCGTCGCCCTGGTCGTGGCCCGCGCCGTCAACATCCTCAAGTAGCGCCGCGCGAGCTCCCCTGAGGGAACACCGTCGCTCGCCCCGGTGTTCTATTTATGCGCTGCGGCANNACAAGTCGGCCGAGCAGTACCTGCTCCTTGACGAGCAGACCCGGGACGAACTGGCCAGCGGCAAGTTCGCCGATCAGCGGCGCGGCTCGTTCGGCACCTCGGTGCCCACGGCCGGCCCGCCCGAGACCGGCACCACCCCCGCCGCCATCCCGCCCCGGACCCAGCCCGCCCGACCCCAGCCCCAACGACGGCGACCCGCCCCAGCGGGCCCGGCGGTCACCCGGGCCCCGCGCAACCCGTGGACCAAGTCGCAGGAGCGGCTGGCGCTGCTGTACAACGAGCAGGGCCAACGGCCCGAGGAGATCGCCCGCAAGCTCGGCCTGAGCACCTACAACGTGACCCAGATCATCCTCGGATCGCGTAACCGCGGAAAGCTCTGACCGAGCCCGTCCCTTGGCCTCACGTTAAGTTCGGGTACTCAGCCGCGGGCGTAGTTGCTGGCGCCGTACCAGTCGACCACGACCACCGGCTCGTCGCCGACCACCCAGGCGTCGTGGCCCTGGGGGAGGGCGGTCACGTCGCCGGGCCGGGCGTCGAACTCCGAGCCGTCGGCCATGACCACGTGCAGCACGCCCTGCACGTGGTACTGGAAGTGCGGTGCCTCGCACAGGTCGGTACCCGCGAGCGGCCTGACGTGCTCAGACCAGCGCCAGCCCGGCTGCAGGGTCAGCCGGCCGATCTCGGCGTCGCCGATCCGCACCAGGTCCAGGGCGCCGCGCTCGAACTCACGCGTCTCGTCGGCGGCCGCGAAGCTCTTCTGCTCTGCCTTAGCGCTCATGTCGTCTCTCCTTCATGTGATGGCCTTGTCGGTCGCTTACCACCCTGACGGGGACGGGTTGCAGCTTCCTTGCAGCGCGACCGGGTATGGCGGCGACGGTCACACTGCGGTTTGATACGCCCATGAAGTCGCTGGCGCTGCGGGTGCTGAGCGGCTTCGGCGTGGACGGCGTCGAACCGCAGGCCCTGGGCAGCAGGAAGGGCCGGCTGGCGCTGTGCGTGCTGGCCCTGGCCGAAGGCCAGGTCGTGCCGGCCGACGTGCTGGTCGACACGCTGTGGGGCGACGCGCCGCCGGCCCGGCCCGAGGACCAGCTCGCCGTGCTGATCAGCCGGCTGCGGTCGGTGCTGGGCCGGGAACGGATCCAGCACCGCGACCGCGGCTACCTGCTGGTCTGCGACTGGCTGGACGCGTCCGAACTGGCCGCGCTCACCGAGGAGATGGACCGCCGGCGCGAGGCGGGGAACGTCCTCGGCGCGGCCGCCGCAGCCCGGATCGCGCTGTCGCTGCTGCGCGGCTACGCTCTGCCGTCGGTACCCGGGGAATGGGCCCAGCTCCGGCTGGCCGAGCTGGACCGCCTGGCCGGGCGGACCCGGCGGGTGGCGGCCACCGCCCTGCTCGAGGCCGGGGACTGGATGTCCGCCGCCGACGCCGCGACCGCGGCCGTGGCGGTCGACGGTTACGACGAGGAGTCGCTGCGGGTCCTGCTGCGCGCCTACGTCGCGGGCGGCCGGGTGGCCGCGGCCCTGGCCGCCTACGCGCAGATCCGGGAGCGCCTGGCCGCCGAGCTCGGCACCGACCCGTCACCCGAGACCGTCGCCCTGTACACCGCGATCCTGCGCGGCGAGCTCCCCGCGCTGCCGCCGCCGGCCCGCCTCCCGGCCGGCCTGGTCGGCCGCCATGACGAACTGGCCTTCCTGGACACGATGGCCGCGCGGGCCCGCGACGGCCCGACCGAGATCGTGGTCGTCGAAGGGGAGGCCGGCATCGGGAAGACCGCCCTGCTCCGGGCCTGGGCCGCGCAGCGGGCCGTGGTTGGCGACACGGTCCTGATGGCCTCGTGCGGGCAGCTCGACCGGGCCATGCCGCTCGATGCCCTCCTGTCCGCGTTGTCCGCGCTGATGCGCCGGCTCGGTCCCGACGCGACCGCCGACCTGCTGGGCCAGGACGCGCTGACCCTGACCTCCGTGCTCGGCGTGGCCCTGGACCTCGTCGCCCCCCGGGCGCAGCCGATCCTGGCCGACAGCATGCTCGGCCCGGCGGTCCTGTACGCGGCCCTGGTCAGGGTGGCGGCCCGGCTGGCCCAGCGGGGCCCGCTGGTGGTGGCGATCGACGACGCGCACCTGGCCGGGCAGGCCCTGGTCAACTGGCTGAGCTTCGCGCGCCGGGAGAACATGCCCGCCCTGGTGGTGGCGGCGGTCCGCTCCGGTGAGGGACCGCCCCTGCCAGCCACCGCGTCCGTGCACCTCGGCCTGCTCGGCCGGGAAGCCGCCGCCCAGCTGGCGGGGTCCTCCCGGGCCGACGAGCTGTACGAACGGTCCAAGGGTCACCCGCTGTTCTTGATCGAGCTCGCGCAGCAGGGAGCCCGGGTCGACCTGCCCGCATCGCTGGTCGAGTCGGTGTCGGCCCGCTGTGACGAGCTGGGCCCGGCCGGCGCCCTGCTGCGCGCGGCCGCGGTGATCGGCCCGGAGCTGGACATCGAGCTGCTCGCGGCCCTGCTCGGCCGGCCCGCCGTCGACCTGCTCGATGACGCCGAGCGCGCCGTGGCCAAGCAACTGCTGGCCACCGACGGCGGGACGTTCAGGTTCCGGCACGAGCTGGTCCGGGAGGCGCTGGCCGCGAGCGCCACCGCCGGCCGGGCCGCCCTGCTGCACCGGCAGGCCGGCCGCGTGCTGGCCCGGCAGCCGTACGCCGACCCGGCCATGGTCGCCTACCACGCCCGGCTGGGCGGCGATCTCGCGCTGGCCGCCCGGTCGCTGCGGACCGCCGCGGAGCGGGTCGCCGAACGCTTCGACCACGCCGCGGCCGAGGCCCTGCTGGACGATGCCCTAGCGCTGCACCCGGAACCAGAGGCTTGGCTCGAACGGGCCCGGGTCCGCACCCGCCGCAGCCGGTACGCGCAGGCGCTGGCCGACGTCGAGCTCGCCGCGGCGTCCGGCGCCGCCGCCTTGGAGGTCGGCGCGTGGGCCTGCTACTTCGACCGCCGTTTCGCCCAGGCCGCGCAGTTCGCCGCGGACGGCGCGCTGGCCGCGGCCGATCCGGCCGCCCGGTCCCGCTGCCTGGCCGTCGGTGGCCGGACCCGGCATGCGGCCGGTGACCTGGCCCACGCCGAGCTGCTCCTCGGCGAGGCGTTCGCGCTGGCCGAGGGGACCGACCGGGTGACCGCCGCCGCCTGGCTCGGGGTGCTCCGGGCCCATCAGAGCAAGACCGAGGAAGCGCTGGCCCTGCTGCGCCCGGCGGCCCGCGCGCAGGAAGGGGTGGCGCACACCGCGGCCACCTTGCACTCGCTGCTGTTTACCGGGCACGCGCACGCCGTGGCCGGCCGCCCGGCGCTGGCCCTGGACGCCTTCACGCGCTACACCGCCGAGGTCGAGCGCCGCCAGGTGCCCCGGTTCGCAGGCCGCGCGGTGAACTTCGCCGGGTGGGTGCTGCGCAACCTCGGCGCCGCCGGTCCGGCCCACGATCTTCACCTCCGGGCCCTGGAACTGGGGCAGGTCGGCCAGGGCATCCCCGAGCTGGCCATCGCCGCGCTGCAAGACCTGGCCGAGGAGCACGTGCAAGCCGGCGATCCGGACGGCGCGCAGGCCCGGCTCGCTCAGGCGCGGACCCTGCTGACCGGAAACCTGGTCTTCGGCTGGCGGCTGGAGCTCAANNGGCGGCGCTGGCCACGGCCGCCGAGCTGGAAACGCGGGCGGCCGCCCTCGCCGTGCCGCGGTACGTCAGCGTGGCCCGCGTCCTGGGCCACCGGGCCCGCCGGGCGCTGGGCCTGTCCGTCGACCTCGATGCGGTCACCGCGGACCTGGACCTGGTCGAGGCGTCCGTCGCCGTGGAGGCCTGGTGGTGGACCGGCGAAACCGCCGCCGATTTCGCCGTCCCGGCCTGGCTGGACGTCGCGGCCGACCGGGCCGAGCGGCTGGCCCGCCAGGCCGGCG
>PLIQ01000357.1:0-34096 GCA_003140115.1 Actinomycetota bacterium
GCGAGCCGTAACTAAGCGAGCCGGGCGGTTAGGCCACGGGTGGCACGTTCCAGGACGCGATGACCGGCTCGGCGTGCTCCCACTCGAGCGTGCTGATCGTCCCGGTGTCCAGCCGGAACAGCTTCCCGTCTGACGGATCCAGCCGCAGGTAGCGAGCGGTGAGCACGCGCAGCACGTGCCCGTGCGCAACCAGGGCGACGTTGCCGTCGGACATGAGCGGTTCCACCCGGGCCAGCACCCGGTCGACCCGCTCGCTGACCTGCTGCACGGTTTCGCCGGGGTGCGCGGCGTCGCCTGGGATCACGCCGTCCCGCCACAGGAACCAACCGGGGTGCTGCTCCTGGATCTGCGGCGTGGTCAGGCCTTCGTAGCCGCCGTAGTCCCATTCCCACAGGTCCGGGTCCTGCTTGACGTCGGTGAGCCCGGCTAGCGCGGCGGTCCGGATCGCGCGCTGCGCCGGACTGGAGAAGACCGCCACGATGTCGAGCCGGGCCAGCGCCGGGGCCAGCGCCGCGGCCGCCTTCTGCCCGTTCGGCGTGAGCGGGATGTCCGTCCGGCCGGTGTGCTTGCCGGCCTTGCTCCACTCGGTCTCACCATGCCGCAGCAGGATCAGGTCTCCCATGGCTCGTAACATATCGGCAATGGACATCTCCTCTGCCACAGGCCCGCTGGCGGACCTGCGGGTCCTCGACCTGACCCGGGCGCTGTCCGGCCCGTTCGCCACCATGATCCTCGGTGACCTGGGCGCGGACGTGATCAAGGTCGAGGACATCTGGCACGGTGACGACACCCGGCGCTGGGGTCCGCCGTTCCAGGGCGACGACGCCGCCTACTTCTTGTCCATCAACCGGAACAAGCGCGGTCTGTCGGTCAACATGAAGACCCCGGAGGGCCAGCAACTCGTGCAGCGGCTCGCCGAAAGCTCGGACATCTTGATGGAGAACTTCCGGCCCGGCACCGCGGCCCGCCTTGGCCTGGGCTACCCGGAGCTCTCCGCGCGGAACCCCGCGCTGATCTACGCCTCGATCAGCGGTTACGGGCAGACCGGGCCCAGCGCGGCACTGCCCGGGTACGACGCGGTGGCGCAGGCCGTGTCCGGGATGATGAGCGTCACCGGGGAGCCGGACGGCGAACCGGTGCGTTCGGGCACGTCCCTGGCCGACGTCGGTGCCGGCATGTGGGCGCTGATCGGCATCCTGGCCGCGCTGCACGCCCGACAGGTCAGCGGCCGCGGCCAGCTGATCGACATCTCGCTGCTGGACGGGCAGGTCGCCTGGCTCACCTACGTGGCGGGCAAGTACTTCGCCACCGGCGTGACCCCGGGCCGTTACGGCAGCGCCCACGAGAGCCTGGCCCCGTACCAGGTGTTCCCGACCGCCGACGAGCCGCTGATGGTGGCGGTCGGCAGCGACGGGCTCTGGCGCCGGTTCACCGCCGCCACCGGTCTGGACGAACTGACCGACGACCCGCGCTACGCCACCAACCCGGACCGGGTGCAGCACCGTGACACGCTGATCCCGCGCATCACGCAGGCCCTGGCCACCCGCGGCTGCGCGGAGTGGACCGACCGGCTCAACGCGGCAGGCGTGCCCGCCGGTCCGGTCAACACGGTGCCCGCGGCCCTGGAGCAGCCGCAGATCGCCGCGCGCGAGATGGTGGTCGAGGTGGAACACCCGGTCGCGGGAATGCTCAGGATGCTCGGCACCCCGCTCAAGCTCTCCGCCCAGCCGGCCAGTATCCGCCGTCCGCCGCCGGTGCTCGGCCAGCACACCGACGAGATCCTCGCCGAGGCCGGATATCCCGCCGCCCGCATCGCCGAGCTGCGCGAGGCCGGAGTGATCCGGTTACCGTTACAACAGGCGGCCCCGTTACAACAGGCGACGCAGGGCCAACAGGTCCTTGAGGCTGGCCTGGACCTTGACCCGGCCCGCCATCCACATCCGGGCGATGTTGGCCGGGGTCGCGGCCAGCGAGACCACGTCGTCGCTGTTCGCGGTCAGCCTAATGTCGGCGAGCGGCTCGTCCGGTGCGGCCTCTTTGACCGGCTCGGCGCCCGTGTCGGTGATCGTGGTCACGAACGTGATGCCCAGGTCGGTGACATGGCAGCTGAACGAGCGATTGGCGAAAAAGCTGGACCGGTCCTGCGGGTTCATGTCCCCCAGTCGGGCAGTCAGGGTCTGCAGCGCCTCGCGGCACTCCTCGGCGGTGGCCATGCGCGCCTCGCTCTTGTCAGCATCGGACGGTAGCGTTCCAGCCGGAGGGTAGCGCATTTGACATCCTTCATCGCTCCGAGGGGCGAGAATTCCAGCCGCGGCCTGTGGTCGCGCTGTAGGTTCGCGGTTCTCAGGCCGGGTAGCCCCGTCGCCTCCCCGCGCAGCCACGGCATGCCCTGCCGCGGTGCTGGATAGTGCATGTGCCCGCTTGGCTGTCTCGGACAATTCGAATGTACCGTACAGCACAGACATTTTCGGGAGGTGACGCGGCGTGTCTGCCCGGCGTGACGCAGGGCTTCCGTGCCGCGATCAGAATGAATGATAGATATCCAGGCCAGGATGCAGGAGATAAAGATCAAGACGATGATGCCGAACGGGCCGTGGCTGAAGCACCAGCCACCGGTGACGCGCGGGTGGATAACGCCGTGGCGGGCTTGACCGGGCTCCGAGGCCGGCCGGCCGAGGAGCACGTCGCCGTCCTGGAAGAGGTGCACGGGCGGCTCAGGGACATCCTGGACGAGCTCGCCGAGGGCTCGGGGCCGGAGCAGCGTTGACCGCATCGCGCGCGAGGCTCGACGCCGAGCTGGTCAGGCGCGGCCTGGCCCGCTCGCGCGAGCAGGCGGGCGAGCTGGTCGCGGCCGGCCTGGTGGCGGTGGCCGGCCAGCGGGCGTCCAAGCCGGCCACCCAGGTGGCCCGCGATGCGCCGATCACGGTGACCGANNTGGTGGAGGGCCGGAACGCCCTGGACGCCGGGGCGTCCACCGGCGGCTTCACCGACGTGCTGCTGCGGGCCGGCGCCGCGCACGTGGTCGCGGCCGACGTGGGCTACGGGCAGCTGGCCTGGTCGCTGCGCACCGACCCCCGGGTCACGGTTATGGACCGGGTCAACGTGCGTGCCCTCGGGCCGGTCACTCCGGTGCCCGACCTGGTGGTCGCCGACCTCTCGTTCATCTCGCTTACCCTGGTGCTGCCGGCCCTGGTGGCCGCCGCGACGCCGGAGGCGGACTTCGTCTTGCTGGTCAAGCCCCAGTTCGAGGTCGGCAAGGCCCGGGTCGGTGCGGGGGGCGTGGTGCGGGACACCACGGACCGTTCGGCCGCTATAGAAAAGGTGGCCGGCGCGGCGGCCGAGCTTGGCCTCGGCGTCCGGGGAATTACCGCGAGTCCGCTCCCGGGGCCGGCCGGGAACGTGGAATATTTCCTGTGGCTCCGCCGGGGCGCGCCGCCGCTCGACCCGGAGCAGCTGCGGCGGGCGATCGAGGAGGGACCCACATAGTGGGACAGCGCACGATGCTGGTGACGGCGCACACGGGACGGGACAACGCGGTGCGCAGCGCCCGGCAGGTGGCCGAGTGGCTGATCACGGCCGGAATCGCGGTCCGGACCCTCAAGGGGGAGCTCAGCTACCCCGGGGCCGAGGAGGTGCCGGCCGGCGCGGAGGCGGCCGAGGGCGCCGAACTGGTCATCGTCCTGGGGGGTGACGGCACCTTGCTGCGCGCCGCCGAGCTGTCCCGTCCGGCTCAGGTGCCGCTGATCGGGGTGAACCTGGGCCACGTCGGCTTCCTGGCCGAGACCGAGCCGGACGGGCTGGCCGACCTAGTCGTCAAGGTGGTGGCACGGCAGTACACGGTTGAGGAGCGGATGACGCTCGACGTGACCGTGCGCAGCAACGGCTCGGTCCTGGATTCCGGCTGGGCGCTGAACGAGGCCACGGTGGAGAAGGCGGCCCGGGAGCGGATGATCGAGGTGATCACCGAGATCGACGGGCGACCGCTGTCCCGCTGGGGCTGCGACGGGGTGGTGTGCTCCACCCCCACCGGGTCGACCGCCTACGCGTTCTCCGCCGGCGGGCCAGTGGTCTGGCCCGAGGTCGAGGCGTTGCTCATGGTGCCGATCAGTGCGCACGCACTGTTCGCGCCGCCGATGGTGGTCTCGCCCGCGTCGGTACTCGCCATGGAGCTGATCGTGGGACACGAAACCTCAGGTGCCGTGTTGTGGTGCGATGGGCGGCGTAAAGTCGATTTGCCGCCCGGAGCCCGGGTGGAGGTCCGCCGGGGCGCGCTGCCGGTGTTGCTGGCGCGGCTGCACGGACCGGGCCCGGCCGGGTTCACGGACCGGCTGGTAGCCAAGTTCGGCCTGCCGGTCGCCGGCTGGCGCGGCCGTACCCGGGAGGACGCTGGCGAGCATGCTTGAGGAAGTCCGCATCAACGGCCTCGGCGTCATCGACGAGGCGGTGCTGGAGCTGTCGGCCGGGTTCACCGCGCTGACCGGTGAGACCGGGGCCGGGAAGACCATGGTCGTGACGGCGCTCGGGCTGCTGTTCGGCGGCCGGGCCGATCCGGCGCGGGTCCGCCCGGGCGCGGCGCGGGCCGCCGTGGAGGGGCGGCTGCTGGTCTCCCCGGAGATAGCGCGGGAGGTCGAGGACGCCGGGGGAGACCTCGATGAGGACGGCACCGTGCTCGTGCTCAGCCGCTCGGTGTCGGCCGAAGGCCGGTCGCGGGCGTTCGCCGGCGGCCGTTCGGTGCCGGTATCGCTGCTCCAGGTACTGGCCGACGACCTGGTCGCCGTGCACGGGCAGGCCGACCAGCAGCAACTGCTCAAGCCCGGGCGGCAGCGGGACTCGCTGGACCGGTTCGGCGGACCTGAGCTGGCCGTGGTGCTGTCGGACTACCGGCGGGTGTTCGCCCGGCACCGGGCGGTCCGCGAGGAGCTAGAAGCGCTGACCCGGGCCGAGCGGGAGCGGGCCGCCGAGGCTGAGACGCTACGGCTCGGCCTGGCCGAGATCGAGGCCGCCGCCCCGATGGCCGGCGAGGACGCGGCGCTGCTGGCCGAGGACGAACGGCTCTCCAACGCCGACGCGCTGCACGCGGCGGCCGCCGCGGCGCACGAGGCACTGGCCGGCGACCCAACCTCGTCCTCCGTGGACGCCTCGGACGTGCTGACCCTGCTCGGGCTGGCCGCCCGCGCACTGGAACCGGTCCGCTCGCACGATCCGGTGCTGGCCGGGCTGGCGGGCAGGCTGTCCGAGGCCGCCTACGTCCTGTCAGACCTGGCCGCGGACCTCGCCTCCTACACCGAATCGCTGGACTCCGACCCGGCTCGGCTGGCCGCGGTGCAGGAACGCCGGGCCACGCTGGGCCGGCTGGTCCGGGCCTACGGCGGCGCGTCCGCAGATGTCGCGGGGGTCCTGGACTGGGCCAAGCAGGCTGGAGTGCGGCTGGCCGAGCTCGAGGGTGACACCGACACGATCGCGACGCTGGCCGACGAAGAGGCGGAGCTGGCCACGCAGGTCGGGTCGCTCGCCGCGGACCTGACCGCGCTGCGGTCGGCGGCGGCCGAGCGGTTCGGGACCGCGGTAACAGCCGAGCTGACCGAGCTGGCCATGCCGCACGCGTCGCTGACCGCGGTCCTGACCGAGCTGGACGAGCCCGGCCCGCACGGGGCCGACGACGTGGAGATCAGGCTGGCCGCGCATCCGGGCGCGCCGCCGCTACCGCTGGGCAAGGGCGCCTCGGGCGGTGAGCTGTCCCGCGTCATGCTTGCCATCGAGGTGGTGTTCGCCGGCGCGGACCCGGTGCCGACCTTCGTGTTCGACGAGGTCGACGCCGGGGTGGGCGGCAAGGCCGCCGTCGAGGTCGGGCGGCGGCTGGCCCGGCTGGCCCGCTCGTCGCAGGTGATCGCGGTGACCCACCTGCCGCAGGTCGCCGCGTTCGCGGACAACCACCTGGTGGTGGAGAAGTCGGGCGACGGCCTGGTCACCGAGAGCGGCGTCACCCGGCTGGACCCGGCCGCCCGGATTCGGGAACTGTCCCGGATGCTGGCCGGCCTGGAGGACTCCGAATTCGGCCGGGCCCACGCCGAGGAACTGCTGGCCATGGCGGCGCACGAACGGGACCGCGACTGGCCCTGGGAGGATTGATGGGGGCGCAGCAGCGGCCCGCCGGAGAGGGGCTGGGTCAGCAGGGTCCGGCCGTCGTCGTCGACGAGCCCGCGGCCGATACTGGCCCCCCGGGCGGGCAGCCGGGCTGGCTCAGCCAGGCCCGGCTGGCGTGGATCGGCGCGTACCTGGCCGCGGGCATCGTGCTGTTCCTGTGCTACCTGCGGGTGTCGGGGACGCAGTCCATCTCCTCCGACGGCGGGTCCAACGCGCTGGAAGCGTGGGACATGCTGCACGGCAACCTGTTGCTGCACGGCTGGACGCTGACCGACGTCTCCTTCTACACCACTGAACTGCCCGAGTACATGCTCGTCGAGCTGATCCGCGGCCTGGGCCCGGCGGTGGTACATACCTCGGCCGCGGTCACCTACACGCTGCTGGTCCTGCTGGCCGGGCTGGTGGCCAAGGGCCGGGCCACCGGCCGCGAGGGCGTGGCGCGGGCGCTGCTCGGCTCCGGGATCATGCTGGCCCCCCAGCTCGGCAACCCGGTCTTCGTCCTGCTGCTGGTGCCCGATCACGTCGGTACGGGCGTGCCCATGCTGGCGATCTTCCTGGTCCTGGACCGCGCGCCGAGACGCTGGTACGTGCCGCCCGTGATCGCGCTGATGCTGGCCTGGGCCACGATCGGCGACCGGCTGGTGATCGCGGCCGCCGTCGTTCCGATCGTGCTCGTGTGCGGCTTCCGGATCCTCCGGGTAATACTTGCCGACCGCCCGCTCACGGCGGTACGGTTCGAGGCCGGCCTGGCCGCGGCGGGCCTGGCGTCCGTAGGCATCTTGGTCTTGGCGGGACGGGTTCTCGGACGCCTCGGCGGGTACTCGCTCATCCCGCTGGGCACGCACCTGGCCAAGTGGTGGGGGCTGGCCAAGCACTTCCGGCTGACCGGTGACGGATTGCTCGGCCTGTACGGGGCCGATTTCATCCGCGCGCCGCTGGGCCCGCAGACGGGCATCGCGGTGCTCCACCTGGCCGGGCTGGCGCTGGCCGCCTGGGCCCTTTGCCGGGCGCTGCGACGCTTCGCCCGCAGCGATGACCTGCTGGTCCAGGTGCTGGCGGTGGCCATCCTGGCCGACGTGGCCGCCTTCGTGTTCAGCACCTTGCCCCGCACCCTCTGGGACACCAGGCAGATCTCCGCCGTGCTGCCGTTCGGGGCGGTGCTCGCGGGCCGGCTGCTCGCGGGCGACCTGCTCAAGGCCAGGCTGGTCCCGGCCTTGGCGGTCCTGCTGGCCTGCTACACGGCGGCGCTGGGCTTCGACGTCGCCCAGCCCAGCATTCCCGCGCACGACCAGTCGCTCGCCAACTGGCTGGTCGCCCACGACTTCAGGTACGGCCTGTCCAACTACTACGAAGGCAACATCACCACGCTGGACAGCGGCGGGCGGGTCCACCTCATCGCGGTGTCCTGGGGAGCGGACAAGTCGGTGCCGCGGGCCTATCAGTCCGATGCCTCCTGGTACGACCCGCAGCTGCACTACGCGAACTTCGTGGTGAACACCGGCGCCGATCAGCCGCCGGCCGTCATCCCGTCCGGGGACCTGAGCCGGGCCTTCGGGCGTCCGGCCAAGATCTACCACGACGGCCCGTACACGATCCTGGTGTGGAACAAGAACCTGCTCGCCGACCTCGGCCGGCCCGCCAAGAAGGGACCCGGCAACGTCGGACCCGCGCGATGACCGGACCCGGGCTTAGCTGAGCTGGGCGCGGCGGGCGCGGAGGTTGCGGTTCTTGACCCGGTTCCCGCACGAGGCCATGTCGCACCAGGCGCCCCGGCGGCTGTGCGAGCGGTCGTAGAACGCCCACCGGCAGTCCGGGTTGCCGCACAGCTTGAGCCGGTCCCAGCTGCCGTCGGCCTGGGCGTCTCGGATGATGAGCAGCAGCCCGAGCAGGCCGTCGGTCAGCGCGTGGGCCGGAAGGGCTGGCCCGAGCCGAACCCAGCCGTCCACGGCGACGTCCAGCCGGGGCTGGGCCAGGCTCAGGACGTGCTCCAGCGGCGCCAGGTCGTCCGCGGCCAGCGGCTCGTCTCCGNNCCGCAGGCCGGCGTCGGCCAGCCACGCGCGTGCCTCGTCCGCGCGCGCGAATATGTCGGTCCCCAGGTCCCGGTCGAGGGTGTCGACGTACGCCTGGACCAGCAGCAGCGGCATCGGCGCCAGCTTGTCCTCGACGTGGGAGGCCCACGAGGGCACGGTCATGCCGTTCAGGGTAGTGGCCATGATCACTTCCGCATCACTTCCTCCAAACGTGACCAGATAATTAGCTTTACAGGTCACGCGTGACCAGTATAATGGATTTAGAGGTCACGACATACCGGAGGCGACACACGATGCATGTCCTGCTTCACGATGATCAAGGCCGCCTGACCCTGCGGCGGCTGTGGCCCTGGCAGCGGCTCTTGGCCCACGCCGCGGCCGCGCGACTCGACCACGCGCTGGCCGAGGGCGCGAGTCCGGAGGAAAGCGCCAGCCTGGCGACCCGGGCCGCACGGCTGACATCCACGGAGTTCCGCCGTGACCTGGCCGCGAGCCTGCGGCGGATCCTGGTCACGACCGGGGAGCCGGCGCTGCCCGTGGCCGCGAGTTCGCCGCTGGGCGCGGCCCGCCCGCTGCGCGTCCCGCTTCGCTCGACGCGGATCCACCAGTCCGCGCCGCTGCTCGCCGAACTGGCCAGCCGCCTGCTCGAGCCCGGCCCGGTTCCGGTGCGAGGCGTGGCGATGGTGACCGAGATGCTGGCCGACGGCGCCGGCCCGCTGTACCGCGATGCCGCCCGCGACGACCTGGCCGTCCTGGCCGGGCGGGCAGCGCACGCGCTGGCCTGGTAGCGGTGCTTACCGGCCTAGGTAGGCTCGCTTGAGGTCCTCGTGGCGCAGCAGTTCGCCGGCCGGGCCCTCGAGCACGATCTCCCCGGTGGACAGGACGTAGCCGCGATCGGCGATGGACAGCGCCATCGTCGCGTTCTGCTCGACGATCAAGACCGCGACGCCCGAGGCGTGGATGGTCTTGATGATCTGGAAGTTCTGCTGGACCAGCGCGGGGGACAACCCCATCGACGGCTCGTCCATCAGCAGCAGGCGCGGGCGGGACATCAGGGCCCGGCCCATCGCCACCATCTGCTGCTCGCCACCGGACAGTGTGCCCGCCAACTGGCCGCGCCGCTCGAGCAGGCGCGGGAACAGCTCGTGGACCTGGTCGAAGTCCTCGCTGAGCGACTCGCCCTTGCGCAGCACGGCGCCCAGCTCCAGGTTCTCCCGCACCGTCAGCTGGCCGAACAGGCGGCGGTTCTCAGGCACGATGGCCATCCCGGCCGCGATGCGCTGCGGCACCGGCCACTGCGTCACGTCCCGCCCGCTGAGCAGCACCCGGCCCGAGCGCGGCCGGACGATGCCGAGGATCGTTTTCAGCGTGGTCGACTTGCCCGACGCGTTCCCGCCTAGCAGGCAGACCAGCTCGCCCGCGCCGACCTGGAGCGAGATCCCCTCCAGGATCCGCATCTGCGCGTAGTAGGTGGTGACGTGGTCCAGCCGCAGCAGGACCTCCGGCTCCGGCTCCGGCGCGGGCGGCGCGCTCATTCCGCCTCCGCCAGTGCCTCGGGATCGCGGCCCAGGTAGGCCTCGACGACCGCGGGATGGTTCGCGACCTGGTCGAAGCCGCCCTCCGCGATCTTCACGCCGTGGTCCAGCGCCACCACCCGGTCCGAACAGCCGGCCACCACGTGCATGTCGTGCTCTATCACCAGGACCGAAACCCCTCGCTCGTCGCGCAGCCGTCCGATCAGCTCGGTAACCTCGTGCGTCTCGGTGGGATTCATCCCGGCGGCGGGCTCGTCGAGCAGCAGCAGCCGGGGCCGGGTGGCGAGGGCCCGGGCGATCTCCAGCCGCCGCCGGTTCGCGTACGACAGTGAGTACGCGGGCTGGTCCCAGCGGTACCCCGCGAGCCGCTGGCCGAAGAAGGAAAGCACGTCCTCGGCCAGCGCGCGGACCTCGCGTTCCTCGCGCCGGGCCCGGGGCAGCCGCAGGATCGACTCCCACGCCAGCGCCTTGGTGTCCCCGTAGGTGGCCGCCATCACGTTCTCGAGCACCGACATGTTCAGGAACAGCCGCAGGCTCTGGAACGTGCGGGCGATGCCCCGCCGGGCGATGACGTGCGGCGCCTGGCCCGCGATCGACTCCCCGGCGAACCTGACGTCCCCCGCGCTCGGCCGGTACACCCCGGTGATCACGTTGAACACCGTGGTCTTACCCGCCCCGTTCGGCCCGATCACGCTGACGACCTCCCGGTCGGCGACCCGCAGGTCCAGCTCGGACAGGGCTCGCAGGCCGCCGAAGGACAGCGACAGGTGATCCAGCTCCAGGACGGCCTGTCCCGTGGGCTCGGCTTGCTCAGGCCCCGCGCTCACGTCAAGGCCTCCACGCGCCGCTGCCCGAGCAATCCCTGTGGTCGGGCGTTCATCATCACGATCAGGATTGCACCGATCATGAGCTGCCGGGTAACCGAGGGCTGCACGACCAGCGTGGTCTCCCAGACGAACGAGGCCAGGAACAGGGTCGGTGGCAGCAGGATGGTCCGCCAGCGGCTGCTGACCTGCACCAGCGTGATCAGCACGCAGACCAGCACGACGAATCCCCAGTTCCCGGCGGGCTGCGCCTTGGCCGGGACGATGACCCAGTCGCGCAGCGCGTCGGCGATCCAGCCCCCTGACTGCGGCCCGCCCGCTACCGCGCTGGCCGATATCGCCTTGGCGATGGCGTGCGCCGCCAAGCCGAGCGCCACGGTCGCGGCCAGGACCCCGGCCAGCCTGCGCCACGGGCGCAGCTTGGCGAGCAGGGTCAGCAGGATCAGCCCGTAGAACAGGTAGCCGGACTCAGCCGGGCTGCGCAGCAAGCCGTCGTAGATGACCATGACCACCAGCGCGCCGAGGCAGGCGCCGGCGATGCTGCCCGCGCCGCCGAGGATGAGCCCGGCGTAGATCAGGATCAGGATCGGGGTGTCGAAGTCGGTCGGGAACACGCTGGCCTGCTGCGCGGCGTAGAGGGTGCCGGCTAGCCCGGCCACCACGGCGCCCGCGGCGAACGCGGCCAGCTTGACCCGGTTGACCGGGATCGTCATCGAGGCCGCTGCCAGCGGGTCCTCGCGGACCGCCCGCCAGGCCCGCCCGGTACGCGAGCTCTCCAGTAGCCGCAGCACCGCCATCACCACCACCAGGACGATCACCATCAGGTAGTAGTAGCCGAAGTTGCTGGTGAGCTGCCATCCGAAGGCCCTGATCGGATCGATTCCGGTGATCCCGTTCGGCCCGCCGAGCTTGCTCGGGGCCACGTTGTTGGTGAACTCCACGAACGCCTCGCCGAAGAACAGCGTGACGATGGCCAGGTAGTCGCCGATCAGCCGCCGGGACGGCAGGCCGACGGCCAGCCCGAGGAGCGCCGCGACGATCATCACGATCGGCACCGACAGGTAGGCCGGCAGGTGGATGCCGGTGGTGCCGATCTGGTTCGAGGACAGCAGCGCGAACCCGTACGCGCCGAAGCCGAAGAACGCGATGTAGCCCAGGTCGAGCAGCCCGGCCCAGCCCACGACGATGTTCAGGCCGACGGCCAGCAGCGCGATCACCATCGCGTCGATCCCGACCTGAAGCTGGAAGCCGCCCAGGCCCAACGACGGCAGCACGACGGCGGCCAGCCCGGCGACGGCCAGCCGAGGCCACCAGCCGACCCGCTCGCCCGCCCGCTGAGCGCTGCCCAGCCAAGACGGCAGGTACTCGCGTCGGCGCGCCTGCCGGGCGACCCACTCGTCGGCTCCGACCTGCGGCCCCTGGGATTCCACGCTCATCGGCGCTTCACACCTTCTGCAGCTGCACGCGGCCGAGCAGCCCGCTTGGCCGGACCAGCATCACGACGATCAGCAGGCCGAAGACGATCAGGTTGGTATAGGTGGAGGAGATGTAGCCGGTAACCATCGATTCCGCGATACCGATCAGCAGGCCGCCGAGCATCGCGCCTGGTATCGAGCCGATCCCGCCGACCACGGCCGCGGTGAACGCCTTGAGCCCGACGATGAACCCGATCGTGGACGTCACCGTGTTGAACAGCAGCCCGCCCATCACGCCCGCGATGCCCGCGAGCGCCGAGCCGAGGAGGAACGTGGCCGTGATGACGAAGTTCACGTTGATCCCCAGCATCTCCGCGGCCTCACGGTCGGCCGCCACCGCCCGCATCTGCTTTCCCAGCCTGGTCCGGTTGACCAACAGCCGCAGTCCGGTCATCAGCGCGAGGCCTAGCACCAGGACCAGGATCTGCACGCTGTCGATGGTGACCGAACCGATCCGGATGCCGCTGGACAGCGAGATGAACTCCGAGGTGTTATAGACCCGGAACTGGCCACCGAACAGCAGCAGCGCTGAGCTCTCCAGGAAGAACGAGACGCCGATCGCGGTGATCAGCGGCGCGATCCGCGGCGCGTCCCGCAGCGGCCGGTAGGCGAACCGCTCGATCGCTACGCCCAGGCCGCCGACCAGGCCCGCCGCCGCCACGAACATGATCACCAGCAGCAGCGGCACCGCGATGCTCAGGTCGGCCGCGCCGCCGAAGAACTGGATGACGAAGAAGCCGACGTAAGCCCCGACCATGTACAGGTCGCCGTGCGCGAAGTTGAGGAGCTTCAGGACCCCGTACACCATCGAGAAGCCCAGCGCGACGAGCGCGTAGAGCGCACCGGTGGTGATGCCGTTCACCAGTTCCTGGAAGAAGAAGCCCATCCGGTGCGATTCCCGCCCTCACCATGTAGTCCCGGTTACGGGCCGGTTCCGTGGAGTCCCACGAAACCGGCCCGCGGCAGCGCAGCTCTGCTCAGTCCTGCCCCTAGCTCGGGATCAGCTGGTACTTGCCCGTCGAATTGATCTTGAACAGGAAGAACTTGCCGTTGACCAGGTCGCCGTGGGAGTCGAAGGAGATCGGCTGGCCCAAGATGGAGGTCGGCTCGTTCGTCTGCTTGATCGCGGCCAGCACGTTGCTGCGGCTCGGGGTCTGTCCGGCCTTGCAAACCGACGCGATCGCCTCGTCGATCACATGCGTGGCGGCGAACACGGGCGGACCGAAGGTACCGAACGACCCGTACTTCGACTGGGCGGCCTGGGCGATCGCCGCGTCGGCCGGGATCGCGGTGATGTCCGGGCCGAACGAGGACACGTACGAGCCGGTGATGCTGAACGTGCCCGGGTCGAACAGGCCGTCGGTGCCGAAGATGACCGCGCTCTTGTGCTCCTGGGTCATGTCGCGGCCGAACTGCTGGGCGTTGGCGGCGATCTGCCAGGGCAGGACCACCACCGATTCGGCCGGGGTGACCTTGGCCACCAGCGAGGAGAAGTCGGTGACCTTCTGCGAGACCGACTCGTGGTCGACCTTGATCCCGGCCGCCTGGAAGATCGGCAGCATCGCGCTGACCAGGCCGGTCGAGTAGGCCTCCTGGTCATCGACGATCATCAGGGCCTTCGGGTGCAAGGTGTTCACAATGTAGTTCGCGTCCTGCGGGCCCTGCACGCTGTCCTTCGACACCACCCGGAAGAACGTCGGGTACGAGCCCGTTGTCAGCGCTACGGCCGTCGCCGACCCGGAGATGAAGGCCATCCCCGCCCGCGCCATCGGGCCGCCGATCGCCTCGACTTCCTGGCTCCCCGCGGGGCCGACCACGGCGACGATGCTCGCGTTCGAGGTGAACTGCTGGGTCACCGTCACCGCCTGCGCGGGCTGCAGCTGCGTGTCGCCCTGCACGAGGGTGATCTTGGTGTGGTTGGCCGCGTTGTCCATCGCCACCGCGAGCTCGGCGAAGTGCAACTGCTCATCGCCCAGGCTCGCTACCGGGCCCGTGATGGGGCCCTCGAAGCCGATCGACGCGGTGCACGTCGTGGTGCTGGTGCTGGATCCGCTGCCAGCGGCCGCGGTGCTGCTACTGCTACTAGCGCTGCTACTGCAACCAGCCACGGCGAGCGAGCCAACCGCCGCCGCGGCTAGGACCAGGCGTCCCTTCACTGGATACGCCTCCATTCCCGGATATCTCACAATGTGGGTGTCCCCATTAGCGAGGGGCTATCGTGTGCCTCGGCATGCGTTCGAGGATGCTCAAAAAGCCCTCCCCACTGGCCGAATTCGCAATTCGTATCGCTGATCAAACCATCGCCGTTTGGGCCAAAGCAAGAGACTAGTCTGTGACTGGGCTGGCAGTTGTGGATTCGATACCGACCATGAGGAGCTACCGGTGGCCGAAGTGCTCAGCGCGAGCGTGGACTCCGTCGCGATCCGGGCCCGCTTCACGGCGCTACGGCAGGGTTTCGCCTTCTTCGATGCCCCGGGCGGCACGCAGGTGCCCGACGAGGTCGGCGACGCGATCGCGCTCGCGCTCCGGGAGGCCAGCGCCAACCTGGGCGCGGGGTACGCCACGAGCCTGCGCGTCGGGCAGATCCTGCAGGAGGCGGAAAGCAAGGCGGCCCGGTTCCTCGGCTGCGAGCCGAGCGAGGTGATCTTCGGGCCCAACATGACCACGCTCAACTTCGCGCTGTCCCGGACCGCCGCCCGCGAGTTCCGCCCAGGCGACGAGATCCTGGTCTCGTGCCTCGACCATGACGCGGGCGTCGCGCCGTGGCTGGAGATCGCCCACGACCGCGATCTGGTGGTCCGGCACATCGAGCTTCACGACGACACCAGCCTGGACTTCGCGGACCTGGAGCGCAAGCTCGGGCCACGCACCAAGGTGGTCGCGTTCGCCTGGGCCTCCAATGCGGTCGGTACGGTCACCGACGCCCGCCGGGTCTGCGAGCTCGCGCACCAGGCCGGGGCGCTCGCGTGGGTGGACGCGGTCCACTACGCGGCGCACGAGCCGATTGACGTCCGGGACATCGGCGCCGACGTGCTGATCTGCTCGCCGTACAAGTTCTGCGGCCCGCATCTGGGCATGGCCTACGGACGGACCGAGGTGATCGAGCGGTGGCGTCCCTACAAGGCCCGGCCGGCCCCCACCAGCCCGCTGGGGCGCAGCTTCGAGACCGGCACGCAGTCCTACGAACTGCTCGCGGGGTTCAACGCGACCATCGACTACCTGGACTCGATCGGGGGCTTTGCCGCGATCGTGCCCTATGAGCGCGCGCTGGGCCAGCGGTTCGTGGACGGCCTGCCTGACGCGGTCACTGTGTACGGCCGGCCCGGGATGGACGGCCGCGTGCCGACCTTCCTGGTCAACGTCGAGGGCGTACCCGCCGCCGACGTGGCCGCCCGGCTGGCCGACGAGCAGATCGGGGTCTGGGCGCACGATTCGTGGTATTCGCTCGGCCTGTACCAGCGCCTCGGCTACCGCGATAAGTCGATCCGGATCGGCTTCATCCACTACAACACCGCGGAGGAGGTCGACCGGCTGCTCGCGGCCCTGGACGCGGTGCGTCCCCGCTAATCCCCGGTCAGCCGGCCGCCCCGCCGAGGATCTCGGCCAGCTTGCTCAGGTTAATGTTGCCGCCGGAGACCACGCACACCACCTTCCCGGTCCCGGCCCGGCCGCTCAGCGCGGCCGCGGGCGCGAGCGCGCCCGCGCCCTCGGCGATGACCCGGACGCGCTCGGCGAGCGTGCGCACCGCGTCGGCGACCTCGGCCACCGGAATCGACAGCGCGCCATCGACGAGCGGCGCGACCAGCGGCCACATGCTGTCCAACACCCGGCGGCTGCCGGAGCCGTCCACGAACGAGGGCCGGTAATCGACCTCGACCGGGTGCCCGGCGGCCAACGCCGCGGCCAGCGCCGCGGCCGTCTCGGGCTCGGCCGTGAAGATCTTGGTGTCCGGCCGCAGCGCCTTGACCGCGCTGGCGATGCCGACCGTCAGCCCGCCGCCGCCGTACGGGATCACCACCGCGTCCGGGTCGGGCAGGTCATCGAGGATCTCCAGGCCGATCGTGCCGTTGCCCGCCATCACCGCCGGGTCCTGCACGGGGTGCACGAACAGCCCCTCTATCCCATCGACGTGACTGGTGGTGATGATGTTCCACCATTCGTCGTACGGGACCTTGACTACCCGGCCGCCGAGGCGCTCGATCGCGGCCAGCTTGGCCTCGGGCGCATGGTCCGGGACCACGATCGTGGCCGGGACGCCGAGCACGCGGGCCGTCCACGCGATGCCCTGGGCCATGTTCCCCGCGCTGGCGGTGACCAGCCCCTTGGCCCAGGCGTCGGTCGGCGCCAGCATGACCGCGTTGGTCGCGCCGCGGATCTTGAACGAGTTGATGGACTGGAGGTTCTCCAGCTTGAGGTAGATCTGCGCCGGGGCCCCCTCGACGTACAGGGGCACCAGCGGCGTCCGGATCACCGAGCCCGCGATGCGCGCCCGGGCCGCTTCGATCTCCGCCAGCGCGATCACGGCTCTGCCTCCTTGGGGACGAGGGCCTCCTCGGCGACGAGGACCTGCTCGATCGTGCTTTGTTCCTGTTGGGTGAGCGGGTGCGCCAGGGCCTCGGCCACCGGGGCTAGGTGCTCCGGTCGGCCAGGTCCGATCACGATCTGGGCCACCCGGTCGTCGGCCAGCAGCCAGGCGAGGGCGAGGCCCGCCATCGAGGTGCCGCGGTCGGCCGCGATGGCCTGCAGCCGGGCGAGCGCGTCGAAGGTACGGTCGGCGACGAACTCCTGATAGGGCTCGGGCCGCTGGGTCATCCGCGAGCCGACCGGGTACGGCACGCCGCGACGGTACTTGCCGGTCAGCCAGCCGCCGGCCAGCGGGCCGAAGGCCAGATAGGCCACGCCCCGCTCCGCGCACAGCGGCAGGACCGCCCGCTCATCCTGCCGCGCGAGCAGGGAGTAGCTGTTCTGGATGGCCTGCGGCGCCCCGGCCGCCAGCGCCGCCGCCAGCTGCTCCGCGTCGAAGTTGCTCACCCCGTAGGCCCCGATCAGGCCGTCCGCCTGAGCCGCGCCGAAGGCCCCGAGGGTTTCGCTGAGCGGCACGTCCGGGTCGTAGTCGTGAGCCAGGTACAGGTCGACCTGGTCGACGCCCAGCCGGTCCAGGCTCGAGCGAAGCTGACGGGCGATCCGGTCCGGCTCCAGGCCGTGGTCCGCGCCGGCCTGCATCGCGTTGAACGTCTTGGTCGTGAGCCGCGGCCGCACCCCGCGCGAGCGGATCCAGCCACCGATCGCCTGCTCGCTGCGGCCGCCGCCGTAGGCGTCGGCCGTGTCGAAGTACACGATGCCGGAAGCCCAGGCCGCGTCCATCAGCTCGAACGCCTGGTCCTCGGTCAGCCCCCGGCCGAAGAACTCCGGCGCCGAACCGACCCCGCCGAAGTTGCCGCAGCCGAGCGCGATCCGTGCGACGGTGAGCCCCGCCATTCCACCCCCATGCGTCAGCGACGACCGGCCTGCTGGGGGAAGTCTGTCACACCCAGATTCGCACGTGAGACCGGTCTCGTAGCCAGCACGACGGCCTGGGCTAGACACCGGGGCGACGAGAGCTTCGCCTTCGGCCTTGACCGCTTCCTGGACGGGATAGCGGTCCTGGTCGGCCGGCGGGGCTAGCGTTGGGGGATGGCCAAGCTCAGGGTGCTGTTCATCGGGGGTAGCGGGGTCATCAGCTCGGCATGCTCGCGGGCGGCGGTGGAACACGGTGTCGACCTGCTCGTGCTGAACCGGGGACGCAGCGCCGACCGGCCGCTTCCGTCCGGGGTCACGAAGCTGCGGGCCGACATACGGGAACCATGGTCCGTTCGGCAGGAAATAAAAGATCTCCAGTTCGACGCGGTCGTGGACTGGGTGGCGTTCACGCCCGATCACGTCCGGGCCGACATCGAGTTGTTCGGCGGGCGGACCGGGCAGTACGTGTTCATCAGCTCCGCGTCGGCCTACCAGACGCCGCCCGCGCGGGTACCGGTCACCGAGTCCACGCCGCTCAGCAATCCGTTCTTGAAGTACTCCCGCGACAAGATCGCCTGCGAGGACGTGCTCGTCGCCGCCTATCGGGAGCAGGGCTTCCCGGCCACGATCGTGCGGCCCTCGCACNNCACTGTGGACCCTGACCCATCACGAGGACTTCGCCCGGGCGTTCGTGCCGTTGCTTGGGCACGCACGGACCTTGGGCGAGGCGATTCACATCACCTCCGACGACGTGCTGACCTGGAACTATATCGCGGACTCCCTGGCCGCCGCGCTCGGCGTGACCGCCCGGCTGGTGCACGTGCCCTCGGATGCGATCGCGGTGGCCGAGCCGGAGTGGGGCGCCGGGCTGCTGGGCGACAAGGCGCACTCGATGATCTTCGACAACGCCAAGGTGCGCCGCCTCGTGCCAGGCTGGCGGGCGGTGATGCCGTTCGAGCGCGGGGCCCAGGAGATCGCGGACTGGTACCTGGCCGATCCGGCCCGGCAGGTCATGGACGTCGGCCTGGACACGGTAATGGACAAGCTCGCGGCCACCTGGTCGCTTCGCTGATGCGGTCGGCGCAGGACGTCCTCGCGGTCGCCCGGGAGCTGGCCGACGAGATGCTGTTCCCGGACGCGATGCGGGTGGACCGTCTGGACGTGCTCCCGGCGGCGTACCTCGACGCATTCGCGGTGGCCGGCCTGTACGGCGCGCCCGCGCCCGCCGACGCGGGCGGACTTGGGCTGGACCTGCGCCAGCTCAGCAATGTGGTCGAGGAACTGGCCAGCGGCTGCCTGGCCGCGGCGTTCGTCTTGATCCAGCATTTCCGGCTGGTCACGACGCTGGCCGCGGACGGCGCGCCCGCCGTGCTCCGCGACCGGTGGCTCGCCTCCGCGTGCCAGGGCCGGACCCGCGGCGGCATCGCGCTCATCGGGCTCATCCCGGGACCGCCGCTGCTACGCGCCGAGCCCGTCGCGGGCGGTTGGCGGCTGGACGGAACGGCCCCCTGGGTAACCGGCTGGGGACTGATCGACCTGGTCCAGGTGGTGGCACGCGGCCCGGACGACACCGTGGTGACCCTGGTCATGGACGCCGCCGCCCAGCCCGGGCTGGCCGTGACCCGTCAGCGGCTCGCCGCCGTCGACGCCGCCGTCACGGTCCGGCTCAGCTTCGAGGGCGTGCTGATCCCGCCGGAACGTTTCGTCGACCAGGCGCCGTTCGACCCGGCCGTCAGCGTGCAGCCAACCGGGCTTCGGCTCAACGGATCGCTGGCGCTGGGCGTGGCCCGCCGGTGCACTCGGCTGCTCGGCCCCAGCCCGCTCGACGAGGAGGTGACCGCCTGCCGGGAACGCCTGGATGCAGCGCTCGGGGCCGACCCCGGGCCGATGACGCTGGCCCGCGCGGCCGCCTCGGAGCTGGCCCTGCGCGCGGCCGCGGCGCTGACCGTCCGGAACGGAGCCAACTCGATCACCGTCGACCAGCACCCGCAGCGGCTCGCGCGCGAGGCGCTGTTCCTGCTGGTGTTCGGGTCGCGACCGGGGATCAAGACCGCCCTCCTGAACCAGCTCGGCGCGGTGCCCGGCTAGTTTGCCCGGGTGCCTGACCTGGTCGATGGCGCACCGTACCAGCAAGAGAGCCCGTGACGCGACTGCCCGGGGCTGCGAGTCGGGTGTGCCAGTTCGCGCTGCGGGTAACTGCCGCCTCGAGGCCCGCCGTCCCCTCAGCCCCGTCCGGCTGCCGCCACGCCCCGGCCATCCCTCCTCGCCACCCCCAGGCGCCCCATAAAAAGCGGAGCATCCGGCTTCCGTGGTGAGTCCAAGGCCTTGGGCTCAACGGCCCCGGGGCGCACCGGATACGCTGCGGACTCCGGATCCACCGCACCAGGCGAGCCGCCACGCGACCACCGTGGTACCAGTGAGCCGCTCCTGACTCAGCCGTCTCACCCCGTGACCGTTTACGCGGGAGGGTTCGGGCTTACGGGAGGCCCGGGCGGTCTATGGTGCACAAACCGCTCCCGCAAGCCCGAGCACTCCCGGATCTTGACGCCGGGCCGGCGGAGCGACCGCTGTCCGCGGCCTCAATAATCAGCCGACGGCCGAGGCGGGCACTTCCGGACCTGGCATGCAGCACTGGGTTTGCCCGGAAACTCCACTAGGCAACCGAGACGCCCAGCCCGCGAATCCCGGGTGCCTCAGGCGCAGATCAGGCAGCCGCTGTGGCTGGTGTCCTGGAACGGGGCGCCGGAACCAGCCGGGAGCCTGCTCGTCACCGCCTGCACCAGCCGGTCCGGGTCGGCGAACTGGCTGGCCACGGACATGCTCCGGACGTAAGCCGCGACCGGTTCCGCGTCCGGCAGCATGAGCGTGGTCTGGAAGTCGTACCTGGTCACGGACGTGAACACGCGCCGCAGCAGGATCTCGCCCCGGTCCAGGTCGAACCGGTCGCTGACCATCGGCACCGGGTCGTGGCCGAGGCTGGCCAGTGCCGCCGTGATGAGCTGGCGCAGTTCCTGGTGGTGATCGTGGCCATTGAGGCCGACCACCAGTCGGCCGCCGGACCGGGTGATCCGGCGCAGCTCGCGAACCGCGAGCTCCGGGCGGGGCACGTGATACAGCATGTGCATGGCCAAGGTCAGGTCAGCGCACCCGTCGCGGAGCGGCAGGGCGCTCGCATCGGCCCCGAGCAGGGCGGGAGCGCCCTGACCGGCGTCCCGCACCCGCTGCCGCGCCGCGCGCAGCATGCCCGGCGACAGGTCCGCGCCAATGAGGTGCACGGCATACCCACGGCGCGCCAGCTCGGCCAGGTAGAGGCCGTTGCCGCAGCCTATGTCGGCGACCACCTCCGCACCGCGGCCGGCCGGGAGGGCTAGGTCCAGCACGCGCCCGATCAGGTCCACCGGCGGCTGCTGGTAGGCGTAGATGGACTGCCGCGCGGTCAGGTTGGCGTCCGTCCGGTACTGGACGTCGCGCAGGAACGACCTGTCCGCCCACAGCTCCATCAGCCCGAGGATCCGCCAGCGACCTCGTAAGACCACAGCTCGCTGCTGATGCCGACCGGAGACCCCGCCGGACCGCCTGCCCGCTCGGCCGCCGAACGGTGCCCGTGCCCGAACGCCGGGGACTGCATCCAGGCCTGGAACGCTTCTTCGTCTCGCCATCGGGTCACCACCAGCCAGGTGGTGCGCTCGTCGGTCGGCTTGAGCAGCTCGAACCCCTCGAATCCGTCCTGGTTGTCCACCGCGCCGGCCCGCGCGGCGAACCTCCGGGCGAGCTCGTCGCCACTGTCGGCGGGCACGGTAATCGCGTTAATCCTCACCACGGTCATGTCCACGATCATGCCAGCACACGGCCGACCTTTGGTCCGGCCCGGCGTTACCCGGCCTGCTGGGCGGCGGCATGCCGGGCGGCGGCCTGTAGCCGCGCGGCCTGGACGGCCAGGTAGCGGCGTTCGGGCAGGCTGGTCGCGCGCCGCGCCGCCTCCAGGTAGTCCGCGGTGGCCGCGGACCGGTCGCCGGCCCGTTCCCGTAGGTGCGCCCGGGCGGCCAGCAGGCGATGGTGCCGCGCCATCCGCTTGTCCGCGGCCAGCTCGGCCAGCACCCGCAGCCCCGCCTCCGGTCCGTGCACCATGCCGACCGCCACGGCGCGGTTGAGCGTGGTGAACGGGTTGGGCGCGAACCGCTCCAGCAGGTCGTACAGCGAGAGGATCTGCGGCCAGTCGGTGTCGGCCATGGTCGCGGCCTCGTCATGGACCGCCGCGATGGCCGCCTGCAGCTGGTAAGGACCGGGCTCGCCGTGCGGCAGTACCTCGCTGACCAGCGCGGTGCCCTCGGCGATCTGCTCCCGGTCCCACTGCTGCCGGTCCTGCTCGGCCAGCGGCACCAGCGAGCCGTCCGGCAGCGTCCGGGCCGCCCGCCGCGCGTCGGTCAGCAGCATCAGCGCCAGCAGGCCCGCCACCTCGCTGTTCTCCGGAATCAGCCGACGCAGCCAGCGAGTGAGCCTGATGGCCTCCCGCGACAGTGCGGGCAGGGTCAGCTCCTCCCCGTCGCTGGCGGTATAGCCCTCGTTGAAGACCAGGTACAGCACGTGCAGCACCGCGTGGAGCCGTTCGGTTCGCTCCGCCCCGGCCGGCAGGCTGAAGTCGAAGCCATTCGACTTGATCGTCTGCTTGGCCCGGCTGATCCGTTGCGCCATCGTCGCTTCCGGCACGCCGAACGCCGCGGCGATCTGCATCGTGCTGAGCCCGCCGACCGCCCGCAGAGTCAGCGCGATCTGGCTGGGCGCGGACAGCTCCGGGTGGCAGCAACCGAACAGCAGGGCCAGCGAGTCGTCGCGGTCCATGGGCTCGGCGTCGGCCGGGCGGCCGAGCAGTTCGGACTGCGGGGTGGCCACCGCGATCAGTTCCTCCCGGGTCCGCCGCGACTGCTCGCTGCGTACCTGGTCCATCAGGCGGCGCGAGCCGACCGTGATCAGCCAGCCGCGCGGGTTCTCCGGTATCCCGTCGGCCGGCCACTGCACGGCCGCCGCGAGCAGCGCCTCCTGGCTGGCGTCCTCGCACAGGTGAAACTGCCCGTACCGGCGCACCAGCGCGCCGAGGACCTGCGGCGCCAGTTCCCGCAGCAGATCCTCGACGCCCCGGTCCCCGGTCACACGTTCGGCTTGGCCTCATGCGGGACCGGCCAGAACTCCACCGGTTCCACGTCCGCCCACGGCATGTCCGCCGCGATCTGCAGCGCCCGCTCCTCGGTGTCGCAGTCGAGCAGGTAGAAGCTCGCCATGTACTCCTTGGTCTCCAGGTAGGGCCCGTCGGTCACGGCCGGCAGCCCGTTCTCCCGGCGCACCAGCTTGGCCTCTGCCGCGTCGGCCAGCCCGTAGGCGCCGATCAGCTCGCCGGTCGCCTGGTACTTACGGTTGAACGCGTCCTGCTTGGCGATGGCCTCCGGCCATTCCTCCGGAAGCGAGGCCCACTTCTCCTGGTTGCCGTAGATCATCAGCAAGTACTTCATCGTCGTCCCCTTCGCCCTCGCGCACCCCGTCGGCGCGCTCTTACCACCGGGTCGGAGCCGCCGACCGATCCTCGACATGGCACGATCATTATCCGCTGAACACTCGCCGACGAAGGGGACCGAGCCATGACCGACTATCCGGCCGCGATCACCACGGTGAACCACGTCGAGCCGGTGCCGCGGCGCATCCGGGCCTTCCTCGGCGGCGAGCAGGTGCTGGACACCACCCGGGCGCTGTACGTCTGGGAATGGCCGAACTACCCGCAGTACTACATCCCGCTGGCCGACGTGCGCCAGGATCTGCTGGACCCCGAAGGGCACAATCAGCAGACCGGCCGCGGCGTCGTGGCGCTGCACGGGCTCCGCGTCGGAGACCTGCACCGGCCGCGGGCCGCCCGGGTCCTCGCCGAATCGCCCATCGCCGGGCTGAGCGGCACCGTGCGCTTCGACTGGGCCGCGATGGATTCGTGGTTCGAGGAGGACGAGCAGGTGTTCGTCCATCCGCGCAGTCCCTACACCCGGGCCGACGCGCTGCGCTCCAACCGGTCGGTCCGCGTGGAGTTGGACGGAGTCGTGCTCGCCGACGCGTGCTCGCCGGTGATGGTCTTCGAGACCGGCCTGCCCACTCGCTACTACCTGAGCCGCACCGACGTCGACTTCGCGCACCTGATCCCCACCGATACCGTGACCGCGTGTCCGTACAAGGGCACGACCAGCGGCTACTGGTCCGTCCGGGCGGGCGGTACCGTCCATCCCGACCTGGCCTGGAGCTATGACTTCCCGACCCGCCAGCTGCTGCCCATCGCCGGGATGATCGCCTTCTACAACGAGAAGGTCGACGTCATCCTGGACGGGCAGCGCCTGGAGCGGCCCCAGACCCACTTCTTCGCGTCCGACCGGGCTTAGGCCAGGCCCGGCCGGACGCTCAGGCGGGAGCGGACAGTGAGAGCCCGAACTGCGCCGCGGAATCCGTCCACCACGAGCGGATGGCCAGGCCGGCCGCGGCCAGTTCGGTCTCTACTCCGGCGCGGCGGAACTTGGCCGACACCTCGGTCCGCATCTCCTCCCCGGCGGCGAAACTAACGGTGAGCCCGATGGCGGGCAGGTGCACGGTCTGGTCGGCCAGTGAGCGCAACCGCATCTCGATCCACTCCGCCTCGGCATCCCATACCGCCACGTGCTCGAACTCGTCTGGGTCGAAGTCGGCGCCGAGCTCGCTGTTCAGCACCGCAAGGACGTTCTTGTTGAACTCGGCGGTAACGCCGGAGTCGTCGTCGTACGCGGCGACCAGCACCTCCGGATCCTTGACCAGGTCGGTACCGAGTAGGAAGAAGTCGCCCGGGCGCAGCCCAGCCCGGATCCGAGCCAGGAACGCGGCCCGCTGGGCAGGCAGCAGGTTCCCGATCGTGCTGCCTAGGAAGGCCACCAGCCGGGGGGCGGGCGCGTCGTCGTCGGCGGGGAACCCCAGATGCTCCTCGAAGTCGGAGACCACCGCGCGCACGTCCAGGCCGGGGTACTCGGCGGACAGTGCGGCCCCCGCCGCGACCAGGGCCGACTCGCTGACGTCCACCGGTACGTAGCAGCGCAGCGTGCCCGCCGCGCGCAGCGCGTCCAGCAGCAGCCGGGTCTTGTCCGAGGACCCCGAGCCGAGCTCGACCAGTGTCCGGGCCCGCGTCTGCGCGGCGATCTCGGCCGCGCTGCCATGCAGGATCTCGCGTTCGGCGCGGGTCGGGTAGTACTCCCGCAGCTCGGTGATCTTGTCGAACAGCGCGCTGCCTTGCGCGTCGTAGAACCACTTGGGCGGCAGCGATTTCGGGTCCGACGAGAGTCCGCGGCGCGCGTCGGCGCGTAGCGATTCGGCGAGGAAGCCAGGCGGCAGCCGGCGGTCTAGTGAGGTCAAGAGATCGCGATCCTTCCGTTCGAGGGGACTTGCAGGCCTGGGGCGGACAGCGGGGTCACATCGACCCGTCTGGCCGTCGCGGTCACGACGGAGTCACCGGGGACCTCGGTCCAGCCGGGTTCGTCGTCGCCGGGTTCCGAGGCGACGACCACCGTCGGCCCCGACAGCCGGTACCACAAGGTGTCACCGGCGGCGGTGGCGGCGATCAGCTGGCCGTCAGTCAGCAGGAAGTTGAACCGGCCGGTCACGCCCGCCGCCCGCAGCGCCCCGACGGTATCGGCCAGAGCCTCAGCGGGCGCCAGGCCAAGGTCCAGCCGGTGCCGCACCAGCGCCCACAGCAGCGCCGAGTCGACCCGGGCCTCCAGGCCCAGCAGCGTGCCGGCCGGCAGCGTCGCGGCCAGCCCGGCCGCGGACTGCGGCCACCCGTCGACCACCCCGTTATGGCTGAACAGCCAGCGGCCCGACGCGAACGGAGCCACCGAGGCGGCCCCCAGAGCGGTGCCCACCGTGGCGCAGCGCACCGAGCCGAGCAGCGCGCCCGACCGGGTCACCCGGGCCACGTCGGCGAAGGACTCGTCGCCCCAGATGGGCTCGGCCCGCCGGTACCTGGCCGGATCGGGGTCGCCGGGCGGGTACCAGCCGATCCCGAACCCGTCCGCGTTCACCGTTCCGTGCCGCTGCCGTCGCGGCGCCCAGGCTTGCCGGTACAGCCCATGCGGTGGGTCGATGATGACCGAACGCAGCGTGGCCGACGGTCCGAGGTAGGCCAGGTGCCTGCACATCAGGCGGTCTCCGGCACTCCGGACCGCGCGGTGCGGAAGCCGGAGAAGATCTGCCGCCGGATCGGGTAGTCCCAGTTGCGGAACGTGCTTCGGCAGGCCACCGTGCTGACCGCGAACGACCCGCCCCGGAGCACCTTGTACTCCGGGCCGAAGAACACCTCCGAGTACTCCCGGTAGGGCCAGGCGCTGAACCCCGGATACGGACCGAAGTCCGAACTCGTCCACTCCCAGACGTCCCCGACCAGTTGCCGGGCCCCGCACGGCGCCGCTCCCGCCGGGTACGAGCCCGCGGGAGCGGGTCGCAGGAACTGCTGGCCGAGGTTGGCGTGCGCCGCCTCCGGCTCCGCGTTGCCCCACGGGAACCGCCGGGACAGGCCGCTCACCGGGTCGAACCGGGCCGCCTTCTCCCACTCGGCCTCGGTCGGCAGCCTGCGCCCCGCCCAGCGGGCGTACGCGTCGGCCTCGTACCAGCACACGTGCAGTACCGGCTCGTCCGGCCGGACAGGTTCGACTTGGCCGAAGACCCTGCGGACCCACTGCTCGCCATCCCGGCTCCAGTACAGCGGCGCGAATAGCCCGGCCCGCTGCCGGTGCTCCCAGCCCGCCGCGGTCCACCAGCGGGGGTCGTCGTATCCGCCGTCCGCGATGAACTCGGTGTACGCGCCGCAGGTCACCGGCGTGGTGTCGAGGAAAAACGAGGCCACGTCCACCGCGTGCGCGGGCCGCTCGTTGTCCAGCGCCCACGGCTCGGTGGAGGTGCCCATGGTGAACGGGCCGCCCGGCACCAGGACCTCGGACGGCAGCCGCAGCGCGTCCGCGGGGACCGGGCCGGGTGCGGCGGCGGCGAGCACCGGGGCCCCCGCCCGGATCTGGTGGGTGATCAGCATCGTCTCGTCGTGCTGCACCTCGTGCTGGGCGATCATGCCGAACGCGAACCCGTCACCGAGCAGCCGGGTACCCCCGTCTTCAGGACCACTGAACCGGGTTCGCTCGAGCAGGTCGAGCACCCGGCCCCGCACCTCGTGGCCGTAGGCGCGCGCCTCGGCGGGCGCCAGCAGCGGCAGCGTCGGGCGTTCGCAGCGGGGATGCTCGAACGCGTCGTAGAGCGGGTCGATCTCCGGGTGCAGGGGCTCGCGCCCGCCAACCTCACGCAGCAGCCAGAGTTCTTCCTGGTTGGCGATGTGGGCCAGGTCCCAGACCAGCGGGGACATCAGCGGCGAGTGCTGTCTGACCAGGTCGTCCTCATCCACGCTGTCGGTGAGCAGCGCCGTCCGCTGCCGCGCGCCAGTCAGTTCCCTGGCGATCGTCTCCCGTAGCGCGTGCCCCGTCTGCGTCATGTAATTACCTCCATTTGGTCGTCGGCGGGACATCTGTCTTGCAGTACGTATCGCTCGGTGAAGTCGGCCACCGCCTGCCGGATCGGGGCAGGTGCGCCCGCCCGGCCCAGCGCCGCGCCGGCGGCCTCGAAGCACTTCTTGCTGGCCCGGCTGATACACGGGTCGGCCGGACCGGACCGGGCCGCCCGCAGCCACGGGCCGTCGGCACCGGATCGCGGGCCCGGCCCCTCCCACACCGGCTCGACGGCGGCCAGCGCGGCATCCGCCGCGCGCTCGTCATCGGCCAGTGCCTTGACCACGGCCGCCGGCACGATCCAGCCGTCGCCCGGCTGCGCGTCGATCATGCGCAACTCCATGTGCCCACGCGGGCGGACCGGCGGGAACAGGGTGGACAGGTGGTAGTCCAGATCCTCGGAGGTAGGCGGCCGAAGCGGTCCCGACCCGCCGTCGCGCACCCAGTCGCGGAAGGTCAGCCCGGGCGGCGCGGTCCAGTCGGTGGAGTCGGGCTCGCAGACGCACATCAGCCTGGCGTCCAGGGCGTAGGCCGCCCACGCGTCGCGCGGGTCCCCGTCCGCGGCCGGCGCCCGGGTCCGGCCCGGATCCATGTTGGCCCACACCTGCTGACGGGCCGAGCGCCAGCCGGTGGGCCGACCCTGGCGCAGCGACGAGTTGGCGAACGCCGCCACCAGCACCGGTCCGATCGCGTGCAGCAGACGCCAGCGCGACCGGTACCCGGAGTCACCGGTGCCGTCGTTGCCCGCGTCCAGGCAGACCTGAACCGACGCGGTGCCGCACATCATCTGACGGCCCCACGGGCCGTCGGAGTCGAAGAATTTCTCCATCGCCGCGTACCGCGGCAGGTCGACCACACGCCGGGGCGGGCGCAGTGGATCAAGGCCATAGCCGCAGAGTTCGAGGCCGGCCGCTGCGGCTGCGTCACGCAGGGCGGTCAGATCCCGCCCGGTCACCTCAACCAGTTCACCAAGGGTGACCGCGGGCGCCGAGCTCAGCTCAAGCTGCCCGCCCGGCTCCACCGTCAAGGTGGCACCCGAGGGAAGAGCAGGAATTTGATACCGAACGATACGTTGTTCGTGTTCCGAGTAGCCTTGCTTGCTGGCCGGGGTATCGGCCCCGAAGGGGGCTAGGGCGGCGGCTACCTGTTCCGCCCGGACCGGCCGCGCTGGATCGCGAGGATCGCGGGCCAGCCATTCGAGTTCGACGCCCACCCGCTGCGGCGGGCCTGTCTTAAAGGCGATCCCGTGAACGTGCGCCTCGGCGTCCGCTTCCGTGAATCGCGCCCCCTTGATCACGGTTTCAACCCTACCCGATGGGTCTGACAAAACCCGGCCACGCTTCTGACCGCTGGTCTTCAGGTTCGGGTGGTACCGTGCAACGCACCTTGCGTGATCGGCGGTCACGATCAGTCGCAGGATTCATGACACGCCGTGAACGCCAACGGAGCCGTTCGCGCGGTCGGCTCTGGCAGGATGGACTCCGATGAAGTTGCCGTCCGTGATTCCGCCGGTGTTCCGGGGTCGTGCTGGGGAGCCACCCGGCATCGTCGCCGTGGCGCGTGTGGACCGCGCCACGAAGATCATCACCAAGCGGCTCAACCGGGGCGAGATCGCCATCATCGACCATTCCGATCTGGACCGGGTGAGTGCCGAAGAGCTGATCAGGCGGAAGATCTCGGCGGTGGTCAACGTCTCGATGAGCATTACCGGCCGGTACCCGAACCTCGGTCCGCAGCTGCTGCTCGATGCCGGTATCCCGGTCATCGACGGGGTCGGCCCGGACGTGATGGTTCGGGTCACCGACGGCGCGGTGGTCCGGCTGCACGAGGAGACGCTGTATCTCGGTGACCAGGTGGTGGCCAAGGGGACGCCGCTGACCCGGGACTCGATCGAGGCGGCCCTGACCGAGGCCCGGTCCCTGGTCGCAGTGCAGATCGAGTCGTTCGCCGCGAACACGCTGGAGTTCCTCAGGCGCGAGCACGCCCTGCTGACCGACGGCATCCAGGCTCCCCAGATGCAGACGGACATGGCCGGCCGGCACGTCCTGGTCGTGGTGCGCGGCTATCACTACCGTGAGGACCTGGCCGCCCTGCGGCCCTATATCCGCGAGTACAAGCCGGTCATGATGGCGGTAGACGGCGGCGCCGACGCCCTGATCGAGGCTGGTTACCTGCCCGACGCCATCTTGGGGGACATGGACTCGGTCTCCGACGAGGCCTTGTGTTCCGGCGCGGAACTCATCGTGCACGCCTACCCGGACGGCCGCGCGCCGGGGCTGGCCCGGGTGCACGAGCTCGGCCTGGACGCGATCACGTGCCCAGCGCCGGGGACGAGCGAGGACGTCGCGCTGCTCGTGGCCGACGCCAAGGGCGCGAGCCTGATCGCCGTGGTGGGCACCCACCACACCCTGGAGGAGTTTCTCGACAAGGGCCGGCCGGGCATGTCGAGTACCTTCATCACGCACCTGCGGGTCGCTGGGAAGCTGGTCAACGCCCGAGGCGTTCACCAGCTGTACCAGAGCCGGATTTCCGGCTGGTCGCTGCTGGTGCTGGTCTTGGCCGCGGCCGTGACCGTGCTCGTGGCCGTGCTGTTCTCGCCGGCCGAACCCGTCCTGGCCAGGTACTTCGAAGCGACCTGGCACTCCTTTACCTACTGGCTGACCGGAAAACTATAGTGATCGACTTTCGCTACCACCTGGTGTCCATCGTGGCGGTCTTCCTCGCCCTGGCCATCGGGATCGTGCTCGGTTCCACCGAGCTGCAGGGTCCCACGTACAACCTGCTCAACCAGACCACCGCCAAGCTGCAGAACGAGTACAACCAGGCGAGCAGCCAGCGTGACGCGGCCCAGCAGCAGGCCGACCTCGGCGAGAACTACGCTCAGGCGGTCGAGCCGGTGGTGCTGCACGACCTGCTGGCGGGCCAGCGGCTGCTGATCATCACCGAGCCCGGCGCGCCGGCCTCGGTGGTCACCGCGATTAGCAACGCCGCGACGCAGGACGCGGGCGCCACGGTCACCGGGCAGATCGCGCTGCAGCCCAAGTTCTTCGACAACAGCGACACCACGCTGGACGGCCTGAACCAGATCAACCAGGCCATGTCGCAGGCCGACAACATCGTGCTGAACACCGGCACGCCCTATCAGCAGCAGGCCGCACAGGTGATCGCGAGCGAGATCCTCACCCGGACGGCGGGACCGTCGGCCGGCCAGGCCAGCGGCCAGCCGAGCACTAGCCCGTCGGCGGGCGCCCAGCAGGACACCAACGCGCAGACCATGCTCGGGGCGTACGCCAACGAGGGGTTCCTGACCATCAGCGGACAGCCCTCGGCGCCGGCCACGCTGGCCGTAGTCGTGACCCCGCAGACCGCTCCGTCGGACGGCAGCGGGGACCCGCTTGACCAGATCCTGGTGCCCGTGGCCGAGGAACTAGCCGCGGAGAGCTCGGCCACCGTGGTGGCCGGCGTCTCGACGGGTTCGGGGCCCGGCAGCCCGATCGCTGTGCTGCGTGCGAGCAGCGCGGCCAGCAAGGTGTCCACCGTCGACGACGCCGACTACGTGGCCGGGCAGAGCGTGGTGATCCAGGCGCTGGCGACGCAGCTGAACGGCGGCAATCCGGGCAGCTACGGGTTTGCCAACGGCGCCGGCGCCATCGCGCCGAGCCCCGCGCCCACGTCCAGTTCGAGCGCGTCGCCGTCCGCGACGGCCAGCCCGCCGAGCAAGAAGACGAAGAAGTGAGTCGGGCCGGGGGACTGATCCGGGCCGGTACCGCGGCTGCGACTGCGGCGGCCGCGACCAGGGTTGCGTACACGGTCCTGAACCAGCGGCCGCCGGGCGGGACCAAGACCTGGTCGCGGACCAACCACCGCGGCGAGCCGGTCACCCTGCTCGAGGGACCGGCGGTCGCGGTCGGCGCGGTCGTCGGCGCGCTGGCTCAGGCCGCCTTCGGGTCACCCCGGCCCGGTGCGGCCATGGCCTTGGCCGGGGCGGGAGCGGCGGCGTTCGGCGGCTACGACGACCTGGCGGGATCCGGCGACCGACGCGGGTTCCGCGGCCATCTAGGGGCCCTGCGGCACGGCGAGGTTACCACCGGCGCGGTCAAGCTGGGCGGCATCGGTGTCACCGGAATCGTCAGCGCCGTGCTGGCCGGGGGCGCGCCCGTCGATGTCGTCATCGACGCCGGGCTGGTGGCCGGCGGGGCGAACCTGCTCAACCTGTTCGACCTGCGGCCAGGGCGGGCGATCAAGGTCGCAGTCGCCTCGGGCGCGCTGATCGCCGCGGGCGGCTCCGTGAGCGGCCGGGGGGCCGGCGTCGCGGCACCGCTGGCGGCAGCGCTGATCCTGCTGCCCCAGGACCTGGGCGAGCGGGCCATGCTCGGCGACTGCGGGGCGAACTCGCTGGGCGCCATGCTGGGCGCCGCGGCGGCGGGCCTGCCGCGGCCGGCCCGGATCGCACTGCTGGCTGGGATCACCGGCCTGACCGCGGTCAGCGAGAAGGTCAGCTTTACCAAGGTGATCGAGCGTACGTCCGCCCTGCGCTGGCTGGACATGCTGGGCCGGCGGCCACCGCAGCTGATGCCCAAGGTGCTGATCCCCGCCCAGCGCTGCGATATGGCGAAGGTCAATGGCGCTGCCACCGTGCTCCGTTCGGCTGAAAATACCGACCTAGCCCCGCCAGAGGAGTGACCGTCCCGGTGGCCGAGCGGGGGAGTGCTCGGCGGCGGGTCGGGGGAATAGGCCGCGCGGCGGTGCTGATCGGCTCGATTACCATGCTGGCCCGGGTGATTGGTTTCGGTCGGCAGGTGGTGTTCGCGCACACCGTCCAGGCGCAGTGTCTCGGTACCGCCTACACCACCGCGAACATGGTGCCGAACATCATCTACGACATCGTGGCGGGCGGAGCGCTCACCGCCGTCGTGGTGCCGGTGCTGGCCGGGCCTGCCCGTGCGCGCGCCGCGGATCGCGAGCAGGTGAAGCAGATGTCGGCTGCCCTGCTCACCTGGACGGTGCTGCTGCTCGTCCCGGTCAGCGCGGTAGTGGCAATCGCCGCGCGGCCGCTGGTCTCGGCGCTGCTCGGCGCGACGCCCGGCTGCCCCCGGCCGGCCATGGTCGCCCTGGGCACGCGGATGCTCATCGTGTTCGCGCCGCAGATCCTGCTCTACGGACTGGCCGTGGTGCTGTACGGCATCTTGCAGGCCCACCGGAGGTTCGCTGCGCCGGCCCTGGCTCCCGTGCTGTCCAGCCTGGTCGTCATCGGCGCGTACTTCTGGTTCGACGCGGTAGCGGACGGATCGGTGGACCTGGTCCACCCGGTGTCCACCATCGCCTGGATCGTGCTGGCCGCCGGGACGACGGCCGGAGTCGCGGCGCTGGTCGCGACCCCGCTCATCCCGGTCACCCGGCTCCGCCTCCAGCTCCGGCCGGTGCTGCGGTTCCCGGCCGGGGTCGGCGCGCGGGTCCGGTCCCTGGCCGTGGCCGGCGTCGCCACGCTCATCGCCCAGGACGCCTCAGTGGCGGTGGTGATCGTCCTGGCCAACTCGCGGGGCGGCCGCGGCTCGCTGGTGCTCTACAGCTTCGCGTGGGCGGTCTTCTTCGTCCCCTACGCCGTGCTGGCCGTGCCGATCGCGACCAGCGCCTTCCCCGAACTGTCCGCGCGCGCTGACACCTTCGACATCACTACGGCCACCTCCACCCGCGCGGTGATGGTGGCGTCCTGGCTCGGCGTGGCCGGGATGGCCGGCGCCTGCCTGCCGCTGGCCCGGGTCTTCCAGTCCCATGTCGGCCAGGCGGCCGACGCCCGGCAGCTGACCATCGCGCTGGCCACGTTCGCGCCGGGGCTCGTTGGGTACGGCCTGACGGCCAACCTGTCCCGGGTGCTGTACGCCGCCGGGCGGAGCAGCGCCGCGGCCCTGGCGGTCAGCGGCGGCTGGCTGTTGGTGATCGTCGCCGATCTGCTGATCGTGCCGTTCGTGCCGTCGTCCCAGGTCGTGCCCTGGCTTGGTGTGGGTACCACCGTCGGGCTCACCGGCTCTGGGATGACCCTGCTCGTGCTGGTCCGCCGGTTCTGCGGGCGCCAGGCGCTGCGCGGCTGCGCCCGGGCCGCGGTGGCCGGGCTGGCCGGCGCGCTAGCCGGGACGGCCGCCGGGCTGGGCGTGGCGATCGGTGTCCCGGTGAGCGGCTTTCTGCCCAACGTGGCCGTTACCCTGCTGGCCAGCGGGGCCGTGCTCGCGGCCTTCCTGGCCGTCGTGACGCTGACCGACGGGGGCGACCTTCGTGCGATCGTGCGCCGCGTGGTCCGCACGTGAAGCTCGCGTTCGTGCTCGGCACCAGCACCGGCGGGACCGCGCGGCACGTCAAGATGCTCGCGGCGGGCTGCGCGGCCCGCGGCCTGCGGGTCGAAGTGTTCGGCCCCGCGCAGACCGATCGCGACTTCGCCTTCGGCGCCGGCACGGCGCCGCCCGGGTCCACCGCGGCGCCGCCCGGNNCCGGACCTACCACAGCGCCGGTCGGCTTCACCGCGGTGGAGATCGCCGACCGGCCCCGGTTGCTTCATGACCTGCGGGCGATCGCGCGGCTGCGCCGTCTGTTCCAAGCCTGGCGGCCCGACGCAGTGCATGCGCACGGCCTGCGGGCCGGGACACTGTCCGCGATCGCCGTGGCCTTCGCCCGCACTCCGGGGGGCGGTCCGGCGCTGGTCGTCACCGTCCACAACGCGCCCCCGGCGAGCGGCGTGACCGGCGCCGTCTACCGCGTGCTCGAGCTGATCGTGGCCCGGAACGCGGACTCGGTGCTGTGCGTATCCCCTGACCTAGAGGACCGGATGCGCGCCGCGGGCGCACGCCGGGTCGGTCACGCCGTGGTGCCCGCCGCGCCCGTCGGGTTGACGGGTGACGTTTCCGCGCCGACACGCGCGGCGCTCCGCGCCGAATTCGGGGCGGAGCCGGGCCAGGCCATCGTGCTGGCCGTCGGTCGGCTGGCCGCGCAGAAGGGATTCGGCCTCCTGCTCGACGCTGCCGCCGGCTGGCGTGACGTCCAGCCCGAGCCGCTGCTCGTCAT
>PLIQ01000357.1:34151-35555 GCA_003140115.1 Actinomycetota bacterium
GAGGACGCCGCGATCCTTGTCCCGGGGGGCGACGCGCACGACCTCGCCGCGGCGGTGCGCGCGGTGCTCGGTGATCCCGCCCTGGCCGCCCGGCTGCGTAAGGCCGCCGCGGCCCAAGCCCGGACCCTGCCCGCCGCGGATGAGGCGGTCACCGCGGCGCTCGCCGAATACCGCCACGTCACGCGGTTAACCGGGAAACCCTCCCTCGCGTGCCACCTGCGGCGCACAATAAAGCGTGACTTACGGCCAGGCAGGAGCGGCGTGCCCGCAGTGCGGCAGCGCCGCCGCGGTGCATTCGATCGCAGAATGGGCCGCGATGGCCCAGGCAAATAGCCCTCAGTGGCAGTCGTCCGCGCCGGTGGTGCCGGGATACCCCGCCGGGCCCGGCCCGCAGCCAGGGTACGAGCCGCCGCAACCGGGGCCGGGCCCGCAGCCGGGGTTCCCCGATCCGTCCCAGTACCAGCAGTCCGGGTTCCCGGATCCGTCGCAGTATCAGCAGTCCGGGTTCCCCGACCCGTCCCAGTATCAGCAGTCCGGATCCCCGGATCCGTCGCAGTATCAGCAGCCCGGATCCCGTGACCCGTCCCAGTATCAGCAGCCCGGGTCTCCCGATGCGTGGCAACCGCAGCCGCCCGCGAGCCCGGCAGGGCCGCCGCCGGTCCAGCAGGCCGGGCCGCCGCCGGGCTACCAGGCCGGGCCGCCGCCGGGCTACCAGCCCGGACCGCAGCCAGAAGTGCTGAACGGGCCGGAGTCGTGGCAGAGTCAGCCGCCGCGTCCGTTCCGCAACTGGGAGAGCAGCAGCAACGCGTCCGTGTTCGACGACCCCATCGCCGATGCGGTCCTGGGCGCGGCCACCAAGGCTATCGGCCGGGTGATCGGGCGGCGGATGCGTCAGGCGTACAACGAGCGGGTGGCGCCGGCCATGGCCGGCCGGCAGGACGCCGTGCTGCGCGAGCGGATGGCGATCGCCCAGCGGCACCCTGACCTGCGTGCTTGCCTCAACGACCAGGTGATCTTCCTGGCCGGCGGTACCCGGGTCCTGCCCTTGGCCAGTGCCATGCAGGTCCGCACCGTCGAGCAATCCGACGCCCTGGTCGCCCAGCTGCGGGGCGGCTGACCTCAGCCCGCCGGACTATGGTTCGACATCGTAAGGGCCTAGTCGGCGGCGGCGCACCCATCGCTCGTACATCCGGATGGGATGTAGCGGGGTGACGAGAGCTGATGGTGCTTGATACCTGGCCTCAGCATGCGCGCTCTGCGCAGAAGCCGGAACACCTGGTTACCAGCCACCCTCGCCCGCAAGAGACACGCGTCAACTGTGCCACCATCCGGCCCGTCCGTCGGCTGACGAAAGCGGCGCCGACGATCGTGTGACAGCTTTGGCCTGCCCGCGCTCGTCACAGT